>CAZOJL010000057.1:0-19298 GCA_964580075.1 uncultured Akkermansia sp.
CCCCAATCGCCCGTCCCCATTCATCGGCATTCTGCCTTCGTGCCTTCGTATCTTCGTGTGAAGCAGGGTTGACAGAAGGCCCGACAAGGATTGCGACAATGATCGGGACCACGCATCGACCGTAATCCTCGCCCGTACTCGTCGACCGGGCTAGCGCTTTCGGTCTACGAGTACGGGCGACCCGTCTTCGCGCTCCGCGCTACGCCGTGGCACGCGAGTACGGTCTGCGATTAGGCGCGAAGCGATGGGTAGGGCGACGGCGTCCTGCCGCGCCGCAGGCCAATGGGTGAGAAACGCCCAACAACCAACGCCCAACGCCCAACAACCAACGCCCAACAACCAAGGCCCGCCCACAGAGAGTTGGCCACAGAAGGCACATAAATCACAAAAAATGCTTTTGTGTCTTTTGTGCTTTTTGTGGCCATCCAAAAATGGGATGAAGCCCCGTCCCAAGCGCCTCAAGAAGATGGCCTGCTACGAGCGAAGGCCCTGCGCGTCAGCGTCTCCGTTGATCCAATGGGATGCGGGTTCAGAAAAGAACTCGGCCAGTGGGATGCCCTGCGCTCCGACGAGAAGTTGGCGATGAACGTCAAAGCTTCTGGCAAAGGCGGCCATGCCTGGCAGAGTCGTTTCCTTTTGGCCGCTCTTGACTTCGATCCCAACCACTTTCCTTCCTGTCGAGAGAACGAAGTCCACTTCGCGATTGCTGTCGAACCAGTAGCTTACGTCAATGCCTGTCCCGGCCGAGCTGTTCAGAAGATGCGCCCCGACGGCCGACTCAACGAGTCTACCCCAATAGTCCCGTTCCATCTGCGCGGCGGCGAAGGTTCGACCATCCAGTGCAGTCATCAGCGCCGTGTTCAGCACCTGAAGTTTTGGACTGGATGCGCGCTGTCGCACCTTCTGCCCCGAGTACTTGGACAACCCTTTCGCAAGCCCGGCGCCACCGAGCAGGTCCAGATAGTGTGCGAGAGTCACCGTGTTTCCCGCATCGTGCAACTGGCCGAGCATCTTCTGGTAGGAAAGAATCCGGCCGGAGTATTCGCACGCCAGATGGAACATCCGCCGGAGCAGCGCAGGCTTGTCAACCCGGGTCATCAGAAGGATATCGCGTGAAAGGGTTGTCTCGATCAGGGAGTCAATGATATAGCGCCGCCAGCGGGACTCGTCTGCGATGAGCACGGCGGCCCCGGGGTAGCCCCCGAAATAGATATACTGTTCAACGGACCAGCCAAAAACGGTCCGCATCTCCGCGAAAGACCAATGCGGGACAGGGAGCAGTTCAAACCGCCCGGCCAGACTTTCTGTAAGGCCTGTCTGAATCAGGAGCGGAGACGATCCGGATAACAGCACGCGCAAGGGAAGATCCGCTGCCGTATCCTCGTCCCAAAGGCGCTTGACTGTCTCCGACCAACCGGGCACTTTCTGAACCTCGTCAATGGTGAGAAGGGCCGGCACCCGCGCATGGCCATCACGCGTCAGCATTCGCGCATTTTCCCACTGCTGACTCAGCCAAGCCCGATCCTGCAAGGTGGGTTCATCGGCTGACACATAGCGCATGGGCATCGACAGTTCATCTCCGACCTGTCGGGCAAGCGTGGTCTTTCCAACCTGACGCGGACCTGAAAGAACCTGAATGAACCTTCTAGGCTCCTTAAGCCGTGTCAACAAAATATGGAACATGCTGCGCCGGAACACGTTCATGAACACCTCCTGATATTACTCATTGCGTTGAGTAATATAACTCATGGCGCACTTGGTGTCAATGGAGAAACTGGAAAAACCCCGTAAGGAACCCCGCAAGGGACGGGCCTTGCCTCAGTCCGATTCCCTTCCTGTTTTCCTGATTATTAAATCACGGCGTTAAGCCCGAATGCGTTCATTCGACTCCGCCGCGCAATTCGTAATAAATTTGAAATCAGGAAATCAGGAAAGAGAAAAGATGGAAGCCCCGTCCCGAACAGAAGCAGGCGAAACGTCCAACGCCCAACACCCAAGGCCCGCCCACAGAGAGTTGGTCACAGAAGGTACATAAATCACAAAAAATGCTTTTGTGTCTTTTGTGGCCATCCAAAAAAGGGGGCAGACAAGGGACGGGCGTCAGCCCTGATCGGGGATAATCTTTCTCGCAAAGCCGCCAAGATCGCCAAGACCGCCCATTTCACGGGATACAAGTCCGATTCTTTGCGCGCTTTGCGTCTTGGCGAGAAATCTTCTCTTCCAACCCCCAATCGCCCGTCCCCTTCCATCGGCATTCTGCCTTCGTGTGAAGCAGGGTTGACAGAAGGCCCGACAAGGATCGCGACAAGGATCGGGACAACGCATCGACCGTACGCATCGACCGTAATCGTCGGCCGGGCTTGAGCTTTCGGTCTACGAGTACGGGCGACCCGTCTTCGCGCTCCGCGCTACGCCGTGGCACGCGAGTACGGTCTACGATTAGGCGCGTCGATTGGGAGGGCGAGCCTCCCGGCGAGCCGCAGGCCAATGGGTGAGCGCCTTCCCGGTGTCATGCGGTCGGTTGTCAGGGATCGCCCACCCTTACACGCGCACCCTTACACGTCCACCCTTACACGCCGACCCTTACACGTCTAAGCGGGTTCGTGTAAGTGTAACCGAGTAAGTGTGAACGTGTAAGTGTCCTGAACGCTGAAACCTGAACCCTGAACCCTCCGCTTGCAAACCGTCCGGTTTTGCGAGCGCCACCCAAAACAATTCGGTTGCCTGGGCCGGTCATTCATCGCTACAATGGAGCCGCTGTAGGCAATGGTGCTTACTTTGTGCGCTGGTTCCGATCATAATCATAATCGTAATCATAATCGTAATCATAATCGTAATCATAATCGTAATCATAATCGTAATCTTAATCTTAATCGTAATCCATTCTCCACCAGTAGATTAAGATTAGGATTAAGATTACGATTAAGATTACGATTAGGATTAAGATGACAAGAGCCCCTAAAGTAAGTGTCATTCGCCGCTGTTAGGTTGAACCACTGCGTCACAACCAGGAGGGTGTCGCGTGAAGAAAACGGAAAACGTCAAAAAGCGGCCCCTGTGGCGGGTGGCGCACGTGTTCGGCGATCCGAGCGCGCCAGCGCAGATTGTCCGAAACAAACGGCAATCCGCCACGCGGCTGCACCAGCACGAGTTCACGGAGATGGTCTTCATCCTCGGCGGCAAGGGGATGCACCTGGTGAACGCGTCTTGCCAGGAACTCGAGACCGGCGATTGCTTCGTGATCGAGACCGGCGGAATGCATGCGTACCAGCACACCCACGCACTGGATTTGATCAACGTCCTGATCCGGCATGACGCCACGGAGCGGCTGCGGCGCGTGACCGGGAAGCTGGCCGGCTATCCGAGGCTGGTGGCGAGCCCGCCGGCCGCCGGCCACGACTGGGTCAAACCCCGGCCCCTGACGCCGCACGAGCTGGCGGACTGCCTGCGCGTCATCGAGGAGATCGAGATGGAAGCCGCGCGCGGCGCGGCGGGCTGGCGCGACATGCAGGAGGTGCTGATTCAGGAGCTGATCATCCGCGTCTGCCGCGCGGCGGCCGTTTCGGCGAACCGCGCGCCGGACTCCCGTGCGCGGATCGAAGCCGTCATCCGGCATCTGGAGCGGAACTACGCCGATCCGATCACGCTGGCGCAGCTCGGGAAGCTCGCCTGCATGTCGGGGCGGACGTTGCAGCGCCACTTTATCGCGGCGACGGGGGTCTCGCCCCTGCATTACCTGCTGCGGGTGCGCCTCGCGCACGCCTCGCGTCTGGTGCGCGAGACGGAGTTGACGATGACGGACATCGGCGACCGGTGCGGCATGCCGAACAGCGCCTATTTCTCGCGGCTCTTTCACCGGTACACGGGGACGAGCCCATCGGCGTACCGGCATCACAAGGACATCCAGAGCGTGGAATAGGATGTTTGCAAGAGTGAAGTCAGAAGTTCTGCTCTTTCTAGGACTATACTGTGGATCAGGAAATTACAGGCTTTTGCACCCCCCCCGAAAATGGGGGGAGCAGGTGTCTGCCGACACCCCTCCATCTGGTTCTGATCCGTCCGGAAATCCCCCACAACACCGGGGCGATCGGACGGTTGTGTGTCGGGCTGGACTGCACCCTCCACCTGATCCGGCCGCTCGGATTTCGCCTGGGTCAGGCGG
This sequence comes from uncultured Akkermansia sp., assembly GCA_964580075.1. Taxonomy (GTDB): domain Bacteria; phylum Verrucomicrobiota; class Kiritimatiellia; order RFP12; family JAAYNR01; genus VGWG01. The sequence goes on from CAZOJL010000057.1 coordinate 4,163, forward strand.
AAATCCGCCGCGCGGGTCTTGACTACTGGCCGCACGTGCGGCTGACGGTACACAACGGGTGGGAGGACTATCTGGAGACGGCCCATCCGCCGCGGCTGTTTTTTGCCAGCACGCGCGGCGGCCGCTCCCTGTACGACTGCGTCTTTCAGCCCGGTGATCATCTGGCCTTCGGCAGCGAGAGCTACGGCCTGCCCGAGCCGTTTTACGACCGTTACGCCGACTCCCTTTTCCGGATTCCCATGCCCGGGCCGCACGCGCGCAGCATCAACCTCGCCAATGCGGTTGCGATCGTGGCGTATGAGGCGTTTCGTCAGATCCGCGCGGGCGGTTGACGACGTTTGCCAACAATTGGCAAGCCTGCTACAATGCGAGGCACTTGGCTGATACTATGAGGTTTAACCAGGAGGATCAGAGATGGCTACAGTGACATTCAAAGGGTCTCCCGTTTCCATTGCCGGAAATCTGCCGGCCGTTGGAAGCCGTGCGCCGGACTTCGTGCTGGCGGCAGGCAACCTGTCCGACGTGCGGTTGTCGGATTATGCCGGCAAGACGGTGGTCTTGAGTATCTTTCCGAGCGTTGACACGCCGGTTTGCGCGGCCTCGTTGCGGCGCTTTAACGAGGCGATCGGACAGAAAGACAACACCCTGGTGTTGTGCGTTTCGGTCGATCTTCCCTTTGCCCAGGGCCGTTTCTGCGCGGCCGAAGGGTTGCAGCACGTCGTGCCGGTATCGGCCTTCCGCAATCCCGAATTCGGCACCACCTACGGGGTGACGGTCACCGCCGGATCGATGCGGGGACTGCTGTCTCGTGCCGTCATGGTGATCAGTCCGGAGGGGATGGTCACTTATTCCGAGCAGGTGGCCGACATTGCGCAGGAACCCGATTACACCGCGGCCCTGCAGGCTCTGGTGTGAGGGAGCGGGGCAATGGGTAAACGGGATGATCCGGCGGTCGGGGATGAGGCGATCCGTGCGATCGCCTCCGTCTTCGCGCGCGTCGGATCGGCCGACGAGATGCGCCGTTTCTTCAACGAGATCCTGACTGCGGCGGAGACCCGGGATCTGGCGTTGCGGTGGTTGCTGCTCCGGAAACTCAACGCAGGGCTGCCGCAACGCAAGATCGCCGATGACCTCGGCATCAGTCTGTGCAAAATCACCCGGGGTTCCAAAATACTGAAAAACAGGAAATCGGTGACCGTGCGGCTGTTGGGGGAGGCGGTTGAAGGGGACGTGTGAGCGGTGGCGCGGGCATCGGGGTGTGCGAAAGGATGGATCGATGAGCGGAGTGGTGACACAGGCGGTGCGTGAGCAGATGGCGGGCGCATCCTGGATTCGAAGGATGTTTGAAGCCGGAATCGAATTGAAGCAGCAGGTGGGCGCGGACCAGGTCTTCGATTTCAGTCTCGGCAATCCCGACGTGCCGGCCCCGGCGCGGGTGCGTGAGGCGCTGTTGCAGATCGCGGAGCAGGCAGTGCAGCCGCTCGGGCTGGGCTACTGCCCAAATGCGGGGCGGCCGGCGACGCGGGCGGCGCTCGCGGGCAAGCTGGCGACGGAGCAGTGCATGGCGGTGGGTGCAGGTGACGTCGTGGTGACGTGCGGCGCGGCGGGCGCCCTCACGGTGTTCTTCCGTGCGGTCCTTGAACCCGGTGACGAGGTGGTCGTGCCGGCGCCGTATTTCGTCGAATACGGCGCCTATTGCGGCCATTTTGGCGGCGTCTTGCGGCCGGTTCCGTCCCGGCCGCCCGATTTCCAGCTCGACCTGCCGGCGCTGGCGGCGGCGATCGGATCCCGCACGCGGGCCGTGTTGGTCAATTCGCCGAACAATCCGGCCGGCTGCATCTATTCCCGCGAGGCGCTGGAGGCGTTGGCGCGGGTTATCGAGACTGCCAACGCCGGCCGCGCGCGGCCGATCTTTCTGGTCAGTGACGAACCGTACCGGGCGCTGGTGTATGATGGCGCGGTTGTGCCGCCGATCCTGCCGCTCTCGCCTTACGCCGTGGTCGTCGGCTCGTTTTCCAAGAGTCTGTCGCTGGCGGGTGAACGGGTGGGGTACCTGCTGGTGAATCCGGCGATGCCCGACTCCCGGACGCTCGTCGACGCCGCTGTGATGACCACCCGGACGCTTGGATTTGTAAACGCGCCGGTGATCGGTCAGGCGCTCGTCGAGCAGTTGGTGGACGAGCAGGTCGATCTGGCGGTTTACGACGCTCGACGGCTCGAGATGGCGCGGGTCCTGCGGGAGGCCGGGATCCGGTTCGCCATGCCAAAGGGGGCATTCTATTTCTTCCCCGAGGCGCCGGGCGGAGACGACCTGGCGTGCGTGAATCGGTTGCTGGCGCAGAACATCCTGGCCGTGCCCGGGCGGGGGTTTGGCTGTCCCGGATATTTCCGTTTGAGTTTCAGCGTCGCAATCCGCACCATCACGGCGTCGGCAAGTGCCTTCAAGCGCGCGATGGCATAATTGATATTTTTCTTGCGCCTGACAATGACGTGTGGTATGACAACGGTGTAATTGCAAGTGAAAGGGGGTAGGTCACATGTATCCACAGACGCGGTTCACTGCGACGGGTGGCGGCGGGCGTTGCATCGCCATGTCAATCGGGTTGGCCCTGCTGCTCGGGGCTGCTTCGGCTTTCGGCAAAAACATCCGGGTCGGCAACGTGCGGTGCACGGAGCGGGCGGGCACCGGACAGAGCGATGTGCAATTTGATCTTTCATGGGAAGATTCCTGGCGGGCGGAGTCTGAGGAGCTGGCGGACAACAACGTCAGCGGGGAATCGCTTCAGGTCAAACAGTGGGATGCGGCGTGGGTGTTTGTCAAGTTTCGCGCCACCGGCACGGCGGACGGGTATGAGCACGCGTGGCTATCCCCCAAGGCCGCCGATCACGTCATGCCGGACGGGGCGGCCGCATCGATCGGCGTGACCAGCAGGCGCGGGATCGGCGTCTTCATCCACCGCGCGGCCGTGGGCCGCGGCAAGAACGAGTGGAAGGATGTGTCCCTGCGCTGGCTCCACAGCGCGAACGGCGTCGCAGCCGTCGGGTCGGTCGAAATCAAGGTGTTCGCGATTGAGATGGTGTATGTCGACGGGGGCGCGTTCACCGTCGGCAATACGGGTCCCGAACTGAGCAAACTGAATATGACCACCATCACCAATCGGAATGCGAACGAGGCCGGCGGACGGCCGTACGGTATCCCCGCACCGGATCAGGCCACCTGGCCGAATGGTTTTTCGGCCTTCTATTGCATGAAGTACGAGACCACGCAGGGAGAGTACGCGGCGTTTCTCAACGCGCTGTCGCGTGACGCGTGCGGGCAGACGACGAGTACGACTGACAACGAGGCCCGCTATTACGCGTCGCCGCTGGCGGAAGCTCGGTACTCCCTTGCGGGGGACTGGCCGAACATCACCGCGTCAAAACCGTCTGTGGCGTGCAATTTCGTATCGTGGTCCGACGCCGTGAAGTATATGGCGTGGGCTGGGTTGCGGCCGATGAGCGAGTTGGAGTTTGAGAAGGCGTGCCGCGGGCCGCTGAATCCGGTCCCGGGCGAATACGCCTGGGGCACGGCCGAGATTGCCGGAACCGATTTTCCCGTTCCGTCGACCGACGGCTACGCGCTCCAGTCGGACGGCAGTCCGGATGAATCCGTCACCTGGGTTGGCGACAAGGGACCGGGCGGGTCCGTCGGCAACGCGGTTTGGAGCGGGACGGTGCGCTGTGAGAACGGTGACAGGTTTGCCGTCAATGCCATCAACGGGCCGTTGCGCGCGGGCATTTTTGCGAAGCCGGGCGGCACGCGGGTCAGTTCCGGTGCGTCCTACTGGGGCATCCTCGAACTGAGCGGAAACCTGTATGAGCGTGTGGTGACGATCAGCAATTCACAGGGACGCAAGTTCCTGGGGGCACACGGAATCGGGTCCCTGTCGACTCCTCCCGATTGGCCTTCCAGTGCCGCCGATGGCACGGGGTTGCGCGGCGGCAGTTGGAACTCGTGGGATCTCCGCGTGTCTGAACGCAACGCAGCTACGCTGCGGGTTCCGGAGCGGAAGGCCGAAGTCGGCTTGCGCGCCGTGCGCACCGCGCCGTAGATGGACTTTGCCAAAAATCGGGGGATGGCATGCGGTACACGCTTTGGGCGGCAGCGGCCGGATCGGTGTTGGTGTTTTCATCCGCAGCCCAGATGATCGGTCCGGGTTCGGGACGCGAGGCGAATCTGGAGGCCGTCAAGCGCTGGACAGAAGCGCAGCGGAAGGATGCCCCTGAGAGCCGTCGCGTGTGGTCCGGAGTCGTGGCCGACACGGAGGCGCGGACGGTGACGGCGGTCGTCGAGGCGGTGGGGGACCGGGGGGTGCATTACCCCATGGAGTTTCTCCTCGTCAACGCGGGAAGCGAAAAGGACTATGAGGCGCTGACCGTGCTGCTGGCGAACCCATCCGATTTGGCGCGGGCCCTTGAGGCGATCGGGTTGCCGCGCGGCCGCCCCATACAGCCTCAGGCATTCCGTTTCTGGCCGCGCGGCGAGCGGGTGTTGCTCACGGTGCGGCCGTTCGCGGGCGGCCCGGAGCGTCTGATCGGCGCGTTTGTTGCCGACCAGAAGACCGGGACAGGCTTGACCAATATCTTCACCTACGTGGGATCTGTGTGGCGCGAGAACGGCACCTGTGCTGCCGAGGATTCATTTCCCGGAGCGGTCATTTCCACTTACAACGAGGCCGGGACGGTGCTCGATACGCCCCTGCGTGTCTCGCAAAATGTGGCTTACGGACGGTATCTGATTGAATCGGGGAAGATGGAAAAGGAGTCGTTGTGGTGCTTCGTGTTCCGCCCTGAACGGGCAGTGGACGCGCCTCCCGCGGTGGCGCTTGTCGAATTGTCGGTACAGCCGCGCGCCGGGTTGGACACGCCTGCCGCCGGTCTCGCAGATCTCGAGTGGGTGCGGCGTGTGCCGGACGGCGGGGTGACGACGAACGCGTTCGGTGACGTGGTGAAGGGGTTGATGGAGTTGGTCCGCGCGGAGCGCGAACCCCATGTGACGATGCGGTTCGATGATCGGCTGACGGTGAAGGCCATGACGGAGGTCGTCCCCGTGATTCTCGCCATTGAGGGTGACAACGGCATCCGCGTGGATGGCCCTCCCGCGGGGCAGCTCTATTATAAGGCGTTTCTGCCTCAGCCGGAGTGGCGCGAACGGGAGAAACGGCTCATGCAGCCTTACGAGCTGCGGATCGCGCGCGATGGCGAGGGGGGGTGGAGTCGGACCTTTGTCAAGATTCACGAAGACTGGAGCGACGAGACGAGCCTGGATCCGATACTCACCGTCAGACCCTTTCCGTTTCAGGACTGGAGCGAACTGGCCGGCCATGTCGAGAAACTCGGCCGGGGGCAGGGGGTGTTGCTGGTCTTTGCCCCCGCCGACGCGCCGCTCTCGGCTTTCATGGAGGGCGTGCGCCTGGTGCAGGGGACACTGCCGACCGTCTATGTGTTCGCCGAGTAGCGCCATTTCGGTGCTATTTCTGTGTTGCGTGCGCGTTCTTGTTCGCGTAAAGTGTGTTTCATTGCAATTGGCGTTTGCCGCGCGTCGGACGAGCGACCGCAGAAGCGGGCCTCGGAGTGGGCGTGACCGCACCCGTCCCATCGGAGGATAGCAAGTATGGCTAGAAACGTGACTATTTTTACCGGACAATGGGCTGATCTGCCCTTGGCGGAACTGGCGCCGCAGATGAAGGAATGCGGGTACGATGGTCTTGAACTCGCCTGCTGGGGCGACCACATCGAGCTGGACATCGCCGCCACGAGCAAAACCTACTGTCACGACAAGCTGGCGTTGTTGGCCGAGAACGGCCTCGGGTGCTGGGCGATTTCCAACCACCTTGCGGGCCAGTTGGTCTGCGACCCCATCGACGCGCGGCACTACGGATTCGGCCCCGCGAATCTCAAAAACAAGCCGCGGGAATTGAAAAAATGGGCGATCTCGATGCAGAAGAAGGCGGCCCGCGCGGCCCGCAATCTCGGCGTCCCGGTCGTGTGCGGCTTTACCGGATCGCCGATCTGGCATCTGGTCTATTCGTTCCCGCCGTGCCTCCCAGGTCAGATCGACACGGGGTATGCCGAGTTCGCGAGGACCTGGAAGCCGATTCTCGACGTCTATGCCGATTGCGGCGTGAAATTTGCGCTGGAAGTGCATCCCACCGAGATCGCCTTTGACATCGCCTCGGCTGAACGCGCGCTTGACGCATTGGACGGTCATCCCGCCTTCGGGTTCAATTATGATCCCTCGCACCTGGGTTATCAGGGGGTGGACTATGTGAAGTTTATCCGCACCTTCCCCGACCGCATCTTCCACGTCCACATGAAGGACGCCTGGTGGGGGCACGGTGATGGATCGGTGGGCGTCTTCGGAGGGCACACGAATTTTGCCGATCCCCGGCGCTATTGGGATTTTCGCTCACTCGGGCACGGCGACATCAAATTTGAGGATATCATCGTCGCCCTCAACGACGTGAACTACAAAGGCCCGCTGTCGGTCGAATGGGAGGATTCCCGCATGGATCGCCTCCATGGGGCGCGCGAGGCGGCCGCGTTTGTGCGCAAAACCGACTTCGCGCGCAGTGCGATCGCGTTTGACGCCCAGTTCGCCGGAGACTGACGCGCACGGAGAGTGACACGCACGATGAGTAAGTTGACGACCGTTGTGGCGGGTCACGTGTGTCTGGATGTCATTCCGCAGTTTCTGCGGAGGGCATCCAGACTCGATGAACTGTTCGTTTCCGGCAAGCTGGTTGACATGGGCCCCGCCGTGGTCGCCCCCGGCGGAGTTGTCGCCAACACCGGCTTGGCCCTCCATCGCCTCGGACTCCCCGTGACCCTCATGGGCAAGGTTGGCGACGATGTCATCGGACGCGCGATTCTGGACGTGTTTCGTGCCCATGACCCCGCGTTGGTTCGCACCATGATCGTCGATCCCGCGGTTTCATCCTCTTATACCGTGGTCCTCAACCCGGCCGGAATGGACCGGTGTTTCCTGCATTGCCCGGGCGCTAACGACACCTTTGCCGCGGCGGATGTGAAGCCGGAATTGCTGCGCGGCATGGATCTGTTCCACTTCGGCTATCCGCCGCTGATGAAGCGGATGTACACCGTGGCCGGTGAGTTGCGGCAACTTTTTGAATCGGTCAAGGCGGCCGGGCTGACCACCGCGCTCGACATGGCACTGCCCGACCCCGCCTCGCCTGCGGGGCAGGTGGACTGGGCGGCGCTGATGGCCGACTGTTTACCCGCGGTCGATGTGTTCATGCCAAGTCTGGACGAGATCGTTTACATGCTCGATCCGCACGCGGGCGAACGCGTCCGCCAACGGACCGCCGCGGGAATTGCGCTCGGTGGAATGACCCCCGCCGAGGTGCGCGGCGTGGCGGAGCGCTTGATCCAACTGGGCGTGGCGGCGGTGATGATCAAGCTGGGGAATCAAGGCGCCTATCTGCGTGTGACGTCTGATACGGCCCGGTTGGAGCGCGGCGGCCGCGCGGCGGCAACTTTGCAGGGCTGGGCGGGAGCCGATCTCCACGCCCCCTGCTTTGAGGCTACGGTTGCCGGCACCACCGGTTCGGGGGACTGCACGATCGCCGGGCTGCTGGCGGCGCTGGCGCACGGGTTGAGCGCGGCGGAGGCGATCCGGACGGCTGTGGCCGTGGGCTCGGCGAGTGTTGAAAAACCAGACGCCACCAGCGGCGTGCCAACCTGGGACGCGCTCCGGGCGCGTGTCGCCGGCGGCTGGGCACGGGAGCGACCCAAGGTCATCTTTGCGCATACCGCGTGACGGGCACCGCGCGTGCGCACGCAGGCTGAGAATCGAACGCGACCGGGGTGGCGGGTGTGCCGCCGTTCAACGGATGAGGTGGAGGTGAACGTGCGCAATCCAGAGCGGAAACGATCGGGCTGGCTTGTCCGTGGCGCCTCGGTAATCGCGTTGACGCTGGCCGTGGCGGCGGTGTTGTCCGGACTCTTATGGCATCTGCGCATCGCGCTTGCGACCCGCTGGGCCCGTCAGGCGCTTGACCGCGAGGGCCTGGCCGATGCCCGTTTCCAACTGGCATTCCTTTCACCCTGGCGAATGGTGCTCGAGGACATCCGACTGGGAACGCCCGAGCCGGTCTTGTCGGTGGACTGGATGGAAATCCGCTTTTCGTATCCCGATGTGATCCGGGGCCGGCTTGACCGCGTTCGCATCCGCGGCATTCGCACGCAGATTGACGTGGACGCCGGTCAGGCGTCATCGCCGCTGGTCACGCGGATCGACGCGTTGATCGCGGAGCGCGAAGCCGCATCGAGCCGGAATCGTGTGGTGCGGCGCGACGATCCGTCCGATACATTCGGAGTGGGTGAGTTATCCGTTTACGGCATGCAGGTTCCGGTTGTCGGAGCGGATGGCGGGACGGTCCTGACCGTGGCGGGCGATTTCGGCTTGGTGGCGGAACCGGGAGGCGCTCCGGAGGGTGACCGTGGGCCCGACCGCTACCGCCTGTGGGCGCGCGTGGGGGATGGCGCGGGATTGCGGGTGGCCCTCACGGGTTCGGGTGTCCCCGCGAACGGACAGGTGGCGCTGGCGTCTGAAGTGGAATTGCTGGATGCCGCCGCTTGGGTCCAACGCATGCGGCGGGTGTGGCCGGATCTGCCCGATGCACCCCGCTTCGTTTCGGCGGGCAGGGACCTGACGCTGGAGGGGAGCCTGGCCTGTGACGGATGGACGAATCTTACACGTCGACAGGACGGAAAGTGGCAGGGACCGATCGGTTTTCAGGTGGCGGTGCTTCGTCCCTCGGTGCCGCTGGAAACAGGTCACGCGGGAGCCGGGGTACTGCGCCTCGAGGGCACGGTGTCGGTGGTGGACGGACAGGCCGATGAAGTGCGCGCGAAGATCCGGATTGCGGATGCGTACTTTGCACGGCGTGACTTCTCGTTGCGGGGACATGTCGATTCCTCGTGGGTGACGCAACGGCCTTTTGCCGGGGCTAGAGGTGTGTTCAGCGGCGCGCTGAGCGAGTCCGTGCTGCTGCCGCAACACCAGCTCATGATCCGCGAGGAGAACGTCGCTTTCGAGGGCGATGCGGTGGTGATGGCAAACCCCTCCAACACGACGTGGCACGTCGGCTTGCGCGTGCCGGAATTCGGAATGGTTCTGACACAGGAGCACATCCGTGCGCAAGCGGTCGCCGGACTGTTAATCGACGCACGTTACGAAACGGAGCGTCTCGCGTTGAACGGGGATGCGTGGGTGCGGGACGCGGAGACGACCTTCGGCCAGGCGGACGGTATCTCCGGGGAGGCCGGACTCGGCAGGATTGCCCTGCGCGTTGATTGGCCGGGATGCGACGCGCCATCCGCAACGGAGGGGGCTGCGACGGCCTCGGTCGCCATCAGCAATGGCTGGATTCGCGCCGGTGCGGCCGGGTCGACCGGCACGCTGGAAGGGGTGCAGGGGGAGATACCGTTGACCTGGACGTCGCAGGACGGCCTGATCTTCCCGCCCGGCGAAGGGTTCACGTGGCAACGGCTGCAGGCGCAGGGGTTGGCTTTCACAAATGAAGGCTTGACCGTTGCATCCGACGATCAGGCGCTCGTCGTCCGCATGGCAGCGGGGATCACCGACAGTCGTCTCAAGAGCGTGCTGATCGCCCGAATGCCGTTTGCCGATCCTCGTCAGACGGTGGTGGAGATGGCCATACCCGAGGCGTCCCTGGACGTCGGCGACGCTGTGACGGCCCTGCTGCTGAAACAGAAACCGGACATCACGTTCACAGGAAGCGTGAGTGCCGGAGCCCGCCTGAGCCTTCCGGGAAACCAGCCCCGGGTGGAGGGGTGGGGCCGGATGTCTGACGGCACGATCCGCGGCAGGACATTCGAGATTCGAGGCGTCTCGGCGGACGTGCCCTTTGAGCACGGCGTGGTGTTCCGGACGATCAAACGGCCGTGGGTGTCGTGTGTTTCGGCTCAGGCGGGGAAGGTCAGGCTGGACGCGGGGCGGGTCTATTTCCAGCTTGCGCCAGAAGCGCTGTTCATCGACCGGATGGAGGTGGGCTGGTGCAAGGGGAGTCTGAATGCGTATTCGGTGCACCTCAACCTGAATGCCCCCCGTGACGATTTTGTGATTTATGCGGATCGGATTGACATGGGCGAGGCGCTGATGACGGCCTTCCCGTTCAAAGGTGTGATCGAAGGCGTTCTGTACGGCCGGATTCCGGTCGGGTTCGACGGTCGGCGAATCAAGGTGTATCCGGGATTTCTATATTCCCTGCCGGGACAAGGCGGCAAGATCGTGTTGGAAGACAGCCGGCAGATTCTGGGCGTGCTGGCGAAAGCGGGGATCCAGGGCGACGTGCAGGGGCCGCTCTCGAAGGCCCTGGCGGACATGGCCTTGAGCACATTCAGGATGGATATCGAACCCCGGGAGGTGGGTGACGGAACGCTGCGTATTCGGTTGACGGGGAAGTCGAATTTCAAGGAGTGGCCCGCGCCGGTGGATCTGAATCTGAATCTGCACGGGTCGCTGGAGCAGTTGTTGAACATTGGGCTGGACATGTCCCGTAAATGAGCGCAAAGTTAAACCCAGACAGTTGAGCCCGAGAACATGCAGGACGTTTTGACGGAATAAAGGAAGTGTGAAAGGAGGAGACGCGTGAAAAGAATGCGCAGGGTTGTGGTTGCCGTGCTGTTTGGCGTCGCATCGGCTTCGGTGGGGGGTGGATGCCTGTCGATCAAGACAGAGCATGAAATCAAGCCGATCCATATCACGATGGATGTCAATCTCAAGGTCCAGAAGGAACTGGAAGATTTTTTGAACTTGGATTAACGGGCAGGATGGAGACGGGAGGGATGGGTGCGATGAAATCGATGAAACGTGTGTTGAGTCTGGCGGTGGCGATGGCCATCGGATGCGTGTGTCTGGCACAAGCCGATGCTGTGGAGGAAGCGAAGACGCGCCGCAAAGAGAGGCGCGACCAAGTGGAACAATTGCTCAAAGCGGGGAAGGCCGAAGAGCGCGATGACGGGTATCTGGCGGCCAAGGCCGATGCCGGCGAGGAGGCCGGCAAGCTGGTTAAGGCCGAGAACGCGGATCGCCTGGCGGGATATGAGGCGATCGCCAAGGCCAACGGCAAGACGGTCGAGGAGATGGGCAAGCAGGCGGCCGCCATCATCAAAGCCCGCGCCGCAACGGATCGCAAAGAGGCCCAAGACTAACCCTGTCCGGACACGCGCTGCGGAGGCGGAGCGTCACGTGGGGTTGTTGTGCGTCCCGCCCAGAAAATCGTAATCAATGCGGCGTTGCAGGGCGCGAATGTGGGCGAAGGCCTGTCGGAGCTGGGAACGGTCGGAGTAGCCCAGGCGCCGGATGCCGATCTGGTTGCCGAGTGGGCGGCCGGCATGGAAATCCAGCACCTGCTGCCGCAGGCGCAGCCGCATGAGGAAGGCGTAGGTGGCCGTGATCTCGTCGCGGCTGGCCGGGGAGAGCTTGCCGGCGTCAGTCAGCGCGTCCAGCCGGTCGAGCGTGTTGGTCTTGGTGATGCCGTGGCGTAAGGCATAGAGCCGCGCAAAGGCCACGATTGGCAGTGTCGCCGCCTTGAGGTCGACGGTCCCGCGCGGTTCACCGCGCACATTGCCGATGAGGATTTGGCCGAACAGCATCAGCGGGGCTTTGAAGTGCAGTGCGTCGCTTGCGAAATGCGGGAAAAATGCAGAGGCCTCGCGCAATTCGGCCAACACATGCCGGCTCAAATCGTCCACCAGGGCCGAATCGCCGCAAACCGACCGAAAATCGAAGAATACGGTGAATACCAGCAGCTCTTCGGGTTCGGCGCGGGCCACCCAGTAGCTGAAATGGGTCTTCCATGCCTGGATGGCCCGTGTCCACACGGGATTTTGGGCCATGAATCGGCCGCGGCAGAAGGGGTACCCCGCATCGTTGAGCCAGCCGCACACGCGCCGCCCCAACTCCAGAAAATACGACGCGGGATCGGGGCCTTGCGCGCCGGGTTCGGGTGGCGCATAGATGATGGCATTGTCCTGATCGGTGACCAGCGTCTGTTCCAGGCGTCCCTGACTGCCCAGCGCCAGAAAGGCGAACCGCGCGGGCGGCGGACCCAGCTCTTCGATGGCCAGGTGTACAAAGCGCTCGGTCGCCGCGTCGCACACATCTGAGATCAGCCGCACCACATTGCGCGGGTGGGCGCCACTGTCAACCAGCGCCTTGACCGTCGCCGCGGTTCGCTTGCAACTGTGTACCACATCCCCGACCATCGCGGCCCGCGAGATTTCACCGGTGAGCACCAGCGCGCCGTATTGCTGGAACGGCACCAGATCCCGGTCGCTGAGCGTCCCCAGCAAGCGCCCGCGTTCATCGGTCACGCCCAGATGCCGCAGATGCTTCTCCTGCATCCGGAGCAGGGACTCGTAGACCGGCGTCCCGGCGCCGACCGACGCCACCGGCGCGCTCATGACCGTGCGGATGGCGACACGGCCGTCCAGGCCCGCCGCCAGCACACGCGTGCAGAGGTCGTGCGCGGTGACAATGCCGATCACGTCCTCCGACGCGTCCCGCACGAGGGACGCGGAGACGCCGCGCTCGGCCAAGAGCGCCGCCACGTTGCGCACGGACAGATCGCTGCTGCAGAACACGCCGGGCTTCAACACCCGGCCGACCGGCTCGTGAAGGAAGAGCAATGAGGCCTGCAGTCGCTCGATCATCGCCTCGCGCTCCTGCTCGCGGGCCATCAGCGACGTGATGTCCTCCACCAGTCCATTGATGACCGCCGACGTCCCCGCACCGTCACGCAGGAGCGTGGCGCGCAGCGCGAAGGTCGCGGAGTCCCCAGAGGCCGGCGATGCGGAGAGGCGGCAGTCGGCCATGCCGTCGGTCTGCAGTCGCTCCCGGAAGGCGGCGAAGGCCACGGCGTCGCGGAATGCGCCCGCCAGACCGGCGCCTGCGCCTTCATCGGCGGAGCCTCCCGCCAGGGCCCGCAGACAGCGCACGGCGATGGCGTTGGCGGCCAGGATCGTCCCCTGTCGATCGGTCCGTGCCCGGAACAAGCCGACCGGCGCCTCTTCGGCCGACACATCCAGCCCCGCTGCCGCGGCGACGCGTCCCGTTGCGGATGACAGGGCGCCCGTCAGTGCCGTATCCCGCTCACGCGCCAGCAACACGATTCCTTCGCTTGCGCCGAATGCGATTCGTGTGAGGACAAACGCACAGGCGGACCGCTGGCCATCGCGCCGGCGAAGTTCACCCGAAGCCTGGCGCGGGTTCGAATCGGACGATCGAACGCATTCCTCGATGAGCCGCCAGACCTCGGCATTCGCGCCGGCAGGCGGCAGGACTTCGGTCAGATCGAGCAGTTCGATCTCGGATGCCGTATAACCCAACAGCGCCAACAGATGCGGGTTCGCATACCGGCAGCGCCCGGCCAACACCAGCAGCGTCCCTTCGGTGGCGACCTCCACGAGGGACCGGTAGCGTTCGGTTGTGGACTGGAGTTCCTCGACCGCCTCGATCCGGTCGTGGTCGAGCCGGCGGCTGTTGGTCACCACGTAGGCCAGCAGCAAAGCCATCAACGCGGTAATCGCGAGAGACGCTTCAATCAGGCCGCGCTCAACCCGCAGGATCTCGTGTTTCACGTCCTCCAGATAAATCCCGGTGCCGATGATCCAGCCCCACGGTTCAAAACCCTTGATGTAAGACTCTTTCGGCTCCCACCGGCGGAGGTCGCCGGGCCACTGCCAGACGTAGTCGACAAGCCCCTCATGACGGCGGCGCACCACATCGGCGAATTCGACAAAGATACGCAGACCGTCCGGATCACGATAATCGGAGAGATCCTGTCCTTCCAATTCGGGCCGGTACGGGTGCATGACCATCCGCGGGTGCATGTCCTGCAGCCAGAAGTAGTCCTTGTTCTGGCGGCCGTAACGCAACGCCGCGATCCGCTCGCGCGTTTCGGCCTGGGCCTCGGCGCGTGTCAACCGCCCGGCGACGACCTGACGTTCCGCCGCATCCATCATGCTCCACGTCGCATGGATGAGTTCTCCGATCATCTCGCGTTTGCGATCGAGCAGCGCCCGTTCGAAAGCGGGGATGAATACAACCCACAGCGTCACGGCAAACAGCACCACGGCCAGCATGGCCGGCAGAAAAACATGCAGGCTGAAGGATCGGGGCGAACGGCGCGCATAGGCATACGCGGCGGCAGAACGAGCGAGCGTCGTCGCGGCCTGCAGGTGCAGCGCGTCGCGGAAGGGTTGCCAGATGGCGTTCGGCACATCCACGCCCAAGCCGTCGGCACGGCCGCCTTCGAGTGTGTGAAAATCGGTTCCGGCGGACACGAGCAGACCCCGTTCGGCGGCCAGAGAAACCAACGCCGCGCAGGCCTCGGCTGGAGATGGCGCATACAATGCCTCGATCCCGTCGAGCCCGTTCGCTTGCAGCTCGATCAGAAGGGGTCGCAGCTCGGCTGGATCGGCACGCAGCAGCAGGGGATGGGCCAGAAAAACCCGTCCACCGGCCCGGTGCGCCATGGCGATGGCGTCTGCCGCCGCGAACGGGGCGGTGATTCCACCCGGCGCCACAGGCGGTGAATCGGCGGCTGTTGATCCGACTCGCCGCAGCGCTCCCGCGACGCTTTGTGTAGCGGTGTCGCGCAGTTGGCGCAACGCGCCCAGTGCCGCCAGGAAGGCGGGGTGGGTTGCATCAAATCCGTAAATCAGCAGGTGGATCTCTTCGCCGTGCCATACGGCCGGAATCTCGACACCGCTGACCGACCCGATGCCCCGCTGTTGCAGCGCCGCTTCAAAACGGGAGAGGCCGTCGATGGTTTCGTGATCGGTCAGCGTCGCGAAGACCACGCCAGCGTCGGCCAGACGCCGTGCGACCTCCTCAGGCTGTAGCGCGCCGTCACTGCACGACGAATGACAGTGAAGATTGACCCGTGTGGTTGCGTTCATGAGAGTTCACGGCGTGTTGCCGCTGATTTCGGTATCCTCGATTTCCAGGTCGCCGCCCGGGACGACGTAAAAGCCGCCGCCTTGGGTCATGCCGCCCGTTTTGGAAACCGCCCGGTTGCCCTCGATCGTCGAGCGCGTCACCGTC
>CAZOJL010000058.1:0-18836 GCA_964580075.1 uncultured Akkermansia sp.
GCCGTGGCGCACGGCGGGATAGATGTAGCGGTCGGGATTTTCTTTGAGCAGATCCCACACGGATGTGCAGACGGGAGCGCGGGCATCTTGCCCGCATCGCGTTGAGAATGCGGGCGGGACGCCCGCGCTCCCGTCGTGAGAGCCCGCGCTCCCTTCAAAGGCGATGGCGCATTTCTTTTTGGCGGCATCGACCAGGAACGGAATGACGGTGTTCTTGCTGATGTACTCGGTGATGTCTTCCTTGGTGTAATACGCGCCCATCTGCTTCTGATTGATGAATTTCTCGAAGATGTACCCGAGAACATCGGGATTGATCTCGTTGTCCTGGCGGAGCGGGCGTTCGTCAAGATGCCACTGGTACTGATCGAAATAGTCAAAAATGCGCTCGAAGGCTTGGTCAGGAATCTGGATATCTTTGCCGTAGCGCTCGGGCTTTTCGAGTTCATGCACGTCGAACAGGCCGCCGTTGAGATAGGGTATGCTGCCGAGCAGTTTCTCCAAATCGGGTGCGCGGTCAGCGCGGCGCTTACCGAATCCCTCGTGGAAGAGGCGGAGCAGAAAATACCGGTAGAAGGTGTAGAACTTGTCTTTTCCATGATCCTTTTTGCACCGGTCAAGCCGATTACGGAGGTAATCGCGGTCGCCGTCGAGAAAACCCTTGCGCTGGATGAAATAGACGAACATCAGGCGGTTGAGCATGACCGAGGCATACCACTCGCGGTCGGCCACAACCCCGATGCCGTCAATGAACTTGAGGAAGGCTTTGCGGTGGGTGTCGAAATCGCGGTAGAACGCCTTGGTGACGCGATCGATGTCGAACGCGGCACGGGCGCGCCCCGCGACTGCGACTGTGGAGACCTCGCCGGCCTCTTCCTCCGCCAGCGAGATGTACAGCGCTTGGAGTTTCTGCAGCAAGGAATCACCGGGCTGGCTTTGGCTATACTCGTGGGTGCGGGCCGCGAGCGGCTTACCGGGTTCACGGCGGACCCAGACCCAAGATTGGCGTGAACGGTCACGCGTGACGAAAACGATGAGATGTTCGAAGCTGGTCTCGGAGAGTTTGCGGTCGAGCTTGAGGCGGGTGGCGTGATCAGGCAGACCACCGTCTGGCGATTCGCACAGCCAGGCGGTGAAGCCGCGCTTTTCGGCCAGAGCGGTGAGGGCAAAGTCCTTCTCGACAACACGGAGAGTGAGCGTTTTTCGGCACGGTTCCCAACCGAGTTCTTCGACAAAAAGCTTGGTCAAGTTACAGGCATGCAGAAGAGGACGGGCGTGTTGGAGATCGAATGGCATTGATCAGTCCTTGCGGATTCCGAGGGAGCAAATGATTCTGGGCTCGCGGGCTTCGACATCGTCATGCGGGACGCAGAGCCGATCCTCCTCGTGGAGTGAGACCACGAGTTCGACGAGCTTTTCGTTATCAATCCCGGTCTTCATCTCGCGGTTAAGCAGGTCACGGGCGGCCTCGGTGAGGGGCGAATCATAAATGGCGTCAATGGCCTGGTGGAGCGGCTTGATGTCGAACAGGCTGTCCTTCACCATTGATGCGTAGTCCTTGAGGCGTTCGTATACGCGGCGGCGCGCGCTGGCGGGTTTGCCGAGCTGGCCGCCGGTGGACGGGTGTTCGGTCTGGATGCCGGCGACGGCCTGCTGGACGAGCGTGTGGTGACCGGAGAGGCGCGGGAGCGCGGGCGTGGCTGGATCACATGCGGCGGCGCGGAGGATCTCGTGTTGGCTCTCGGTGACGGTGCGGCCCTGCTCATCCACCCACGCGAGGGCGTCATTTCCGTCCGCCGTGCGAACATAGACCATGACACCGGAATCGGGCTTCGCCCCAGCGGCCCTTGCGGGTTTGGGCGGCACGGTGGAAAGGGCTTTCGTGGAATAGACCACGTTGGCCATGTCGGGGATGGTCTTCTTGAGGGCCGGATCGGAATCGCAGGCGTTCTTCCAGACTTGGTAGGCGAGCGAGGCGAGGTCGACCTCGTCGTCCGCAGGGTCATCGAGGATGCCCGATTTTTCGGTGAACAGGTCGAGCACGAAATCATCGTGCTTCTCGTCCTCGAAAAAGGTCTCGTCGGTGCCGACGACTTCGGCGTTCTCCTGCAGGCGCTGGCGCACGCGGGCGCGAAGGCGGATGACGCGCTCGACGCCCTCGGCGGGAATGAAGGAGTAGCAGAGAATCTCCTCCGCCTTCTGGCCGATGCGGTCCACGCGCCCGGCACGCTGGATGAGGCGGATGATCGCCCATGGCAGGTCGAAATTGACGACGATGGCGGCGTCCTGCAGGTTCTGGCCTTCGCTAAGAACGTCGGTGGCGATGATCACCCGGAGTTCATCGGCGGCGGTGACCTTGTCCCGCGTCTTGTTGGATTCCGGGCTGAAGCGGCAGGCGAACGCGGCGGGATCGTCGGTATCGCCGGTGACGGCCGCAAACTTCTTCAAATCGCGTGCCTGCAACTGTTCGTTCAGATAGTCGATGGTGTCAGCGAACTGCGAGAAGAGCAGGACCTTCTCGTTGGGGTGTTTTTTCGTGAGGAGTTTCAGGAGTTCGGCAAGCTTCTCGTCCTTTTCCGGACGCCAGTCGCCGGCAAGCTTCAGAATCGTGAAGAGCCGTGCCGCATCCTGCGTCAGTTCAGCGGCCAGCGTGTCTTTAAACAGGTCGGAACGAAGCCACTCGAATTCAGAGCCATGCTTGGTCTTCAACAGGACGTAACCGCCAGCGGCGGCTTTTTCGAAGTCTTCAAGCGATTGTGCGGTGATTTCAGTGTTCTGCTTCTTGTTGCCGTCCTTGTCGGTATCGCCATCATGGGCCTGTGCATCGAATAGCGATGAATCCTGGGTGCCTATAGGCACCGGCAACCTTTCTTTGATCGCATGGAGGTAAATGTAATTGCGCATGATGTGACGCCGAACGGAAAGGAGGAAGGAGTGGCCGCTGCTTTCGAGGCGCTTGAAGAGATTGATGCGGCAAAAACCGATGAGCCGTGTTCCAGCTCGGGAGAGATCCTTCACAAGCTCGGTTTCATCGGCATCCAGCGGCACATCAAACGTGGCCTTGAGGTAGTTTGCCAGTCCGTAGCGAGGCAGGTGAAGAAGCCGGACGGTGTCAACCACTGTCGGCGAGTATAGTTTGGCGTACTGGTCATCGGGGTTGTTATCGCGAATGCGGAAGTGAAGCGCCTTGGGCAGGCGTTTCGGGAAATGGAAACGGGTACCGCCTTCCAGCACGAGGAAGCGGCGGTCGGTCTTGGCCTTGGCGCGGGAGCAGTTGGGACAGTCATCTTGGGTGGCAAGCACGATGGTCTGGCAGGCGGGGCACTCGGTGTAAGCGTAATTCCTTTCAACGAAGCTGCGGGTGCGGCGGACCATGAAGAGGCGCATCATCTCGCGCCAGTCGTCGGGGTGTTCGCTCTTCTCGAAGGCGGAGAGGCAGTTGAGCGGGCACTGATGGCGACGGGTGAACTCATCGGGGCGGCCGTTACAGTCTTGGCGGATATACTCCTCGGGGCGGATGCCAACAACATCCTCCGGATCGAGGAACAGACGGAGCTGGTTGGCGAGATCGAGGTAGGCCTTATTGTAGGGCGTGGCGGAAAGCAGGATGCATTTACTGGCATTGCGGGCGATATAGTCGCGAATCACGGCCCAGCGGCGGCCCTCACGGTTCCGCAGGTTGTGGCTTTCATCGATGATGACGACGCGGTAACGGCGGAGATCAGGCAGGCTGTTCTGCGCCTGCGTCACGGAAATGACTTTGGCGATGAGGCGGTAGCGGAAAGCATAGTGCTCCCACATGCCGACCAGATTCTTTGGGCAAAGAATGAGGGTTTCGAGCGACCGGGGAGGGTCTTGGAACATGCGGGCCAGCGCTGTGGCCATGAGCGTTTTGCCAAGGCCGACGACATCACCCAAGATCACGCCGCCGCGTTTCTCCAGATGACGGGCCGCAATCCGGACAGCGGCCGACTGAAACTCCAAAAGAATGCCCCGCATGTCCGCCGGAATGGTGAATTCCGAAAGGCCCGCACGCGCTTCTTCTGCCAAGTGGTAGGCCATCTTGACGTAAATCTGATAAGGCGGCGGACAGTCGGGCCGCGCCCAGCTTTCGTCGATGACCTGAATGAGTTCTTTCGTGATGTCCACGCACCACCGGTCACCCCATCGGTCATTGAACCAGCGGGCGAGTTTCTGGGTTGCGTCGTGGTCGAGGACGTCCACATTGAGTTCCCCTTGCTTGGAGAGACCCGAAAGCGTGAGGTTGCTGGATCCGACAAACCCGGTGACGGGGTTATTCGGATCGAGTCTGAAACAGAGGTAGAGCTTGGCGTGGAGGGTGTGCCTGAGATGAAGTTTGACCACCACCTTGCCCGCTTTAAGCTGGGCGGAGAGTCGGCGCAAGCCGACTTCGTCTTCGTCGGTCGGGGCGCCAATTGTGAGCTGAGCGCGAAATTCTTCAGCCAACCTGCGTTTCAGGCGGATGACGGCCTGATTGCTCATCTGGTCCTCGTGCGGCAGAAGACTGTAAGCTTCCCGCAGGTCGTCTTGCGGCAAACGCTGCATGCCGACAAGGAGGCGACACTGCCTGTCGGTGCCGCCCGACCAGTTGTCGATCAGTCCGTCGATAGCCTTCCACCCACGAAGATTGAAGTAGCCCACGCAAAAATCAGCATGTTCGGATATCTGGAGAGTTTGCCGCAGCGTGGGCAGCAATTCGAGCTCGATATTGTCAAAAATGCGTGGCATACGTACAAACTTGATGTTATTGGACCGAGATTCCGCTGCACTTCTATTCAGACAAGTGGGGTCAGTTTAGACCGTTTGTCCAAAAAGTGCAACACTTCGCAAACTTTCAAGAGATCATCTTTGCGTTCGCATCCGGATCGCGTTTGCCCTATACTACCCTCATGAAACGTGTGGCCTTTCTCTCCGCCGCCTTAGTGGCGTTGTTGCTCTCCGGATGCCTGACCTCCTCCCCTAACGGGATCACGCAAGTCGCAACGATCGATGCGTTGCTGGCAGGCGTCTACGACGGCCACCTCTCCCTGATGGAGCTGCGCCGCCACGGCGACTTCGGGATCGGCACCTTTGAGAGACTTGACGGCGAAATGGTCCTGCTCGACGGAATGTTCTACCAAGTGCGGGCAAACGGCCGGGTGTATCGGCCAACCCTGCTGGAGCGGACGCCGTTCGCGTGCGTCACGCCGTTCGTCCCCGATTATCGGGCATCGATCACGACCCCGGCCGACATACAGGCGCTTGAGGGGTTGATTGACGCCGCCGTGCCCGAACAGAACCGCTTTTGCGCCTTCCGCGTCCACGGTTATTTTAAACACGTCCGCACCCGTAGCGTCCCGGCCCAAACCAAGCCATACCCCCCGTTGCCGGAAGTCACCCGGAATCAGCCCGTGTTTGAGATCGACGAGGTCCGGGGCACGGTGATCGGCTTCCGTTCCCCTCCCTTCGTCAAAGGGGTGAACGTGCCGGGCTACCACATGCATTTTCTCGCCGACGACCTCTCCAGCGGCGGCCACGTGCTGGCATTCGAACTGACCCGGGGGACCCTCGCCATGGACACCCTGCACGACTGGATGCACGTCTACCTGCCGGAAGGGAGCAACGCATTCGCCACCACAGACCTGTCGCAAGACCGCAGCCGTGAACTCCAAGCCGTCGAACAATAATCCACGTGTCAACGACCACGTGAGAGGACCGCACATATGAGCCGGGTGCTGATCTTCATCGGAATGACGCTGGGCGGGTGGATCGGCTGGTGGATTGGCGCCCTGATAGGCGTCATGACCGGCTACATCCTCGGCGGCGTCGGCAGCGTGATCGGCGTCTACGTCGGGTGGCGCTACCATCGCGACCACTTCGGCTGACCATCCGATAGTCACATCGTGCGGACCACTGCCACCGCCTCGATCTCCACCTTGGCCCCTTTGGGCAGCGCGGCGACCTGCACACAGGCACGCGCGGGCCGGTGTGCGCCGAACGCCTCGGCATACACCGCATTGACGGCGGCGAAATCGGCCAGATCGGTCAGAAACACGGTGGTCTTCACCACGGCATCCAGGCCGCACCCCGCCGCATCCAGCACCGCGCGCAGATTGGCCAGTGCCTGCCGCGCTTGCGCGGCCGTGTCGGGCGCCAGCCCTCCGCTGACGGGATCGATCCCCAACTGTCCCGAACAATAAACCCATTCGCCCGCACGGACCGCCTGGGAATAGGGCCCCACCGCATCTGGCGCCTGCCGGGTTGCAACCGTCGTAATCATCGCGTCTCCTTGTTCAGCATTCCGTGATTCCTGAAAACAGGGTCTCATCAATCCCGTCACGATCCGCCACCCAGCCGGGCGCGCGGTCGAACCAGTCATCAACGGCCCGACGATAGTCGTCCAGCGTGGCGCATCGTTGAATGCGTTTGAGCGTAGAAGGGCCGTCGGTCACCGTTTGAGAGAGATAGTACCACAATTCCTTGAATCGTCCCAGCACCGGCCGCTCACCGCAAAGCACCGCCCGGTTGACCTCCAGCAAATCGTCAAGATAGGCGCGAAAACGCGCGATGTCGCGACCCGCGTCAGCGCCCAAGCCGTCGTGCACCCGTTCCGGCAGAAAGGGGTCGGCGGCGATGCCGCGGCCGATCATCCACCGCCTGACGCCGGGAAAATGCCGACGCAGGCGTGCGAGATCGACAGGGGTACGGATGTCGCCATTGAAGACCACCGGATGGGCGCACGCCGTGCAGACCTCGGCAAAGCGATCAATATGAACCGCGCCCGTGTACATTTGCACGGCCGTGCGGGCGTGAATCACCACCTCGCAGAGCGGCACCGCGTTGATCAGCGGCATCCGACGCAGCAGCAGATCGGTCTCCCCCACACCCAGGCGCACCTTGACCGAGAACCCGCCCGGCAACGCCTCGCAACCGGTCTCGAGCATCCGTCTGAAATCATCCTCCCGCGCCATCAGCCCCGCTCCGCGCCCCTTCCGCACAACCATCGGCCACGGGCATCCCGCATTCAGGTCAACCCGCGTGTGCCCCTGACACCGCAAGGCCGCGATCATCACCCGCAGCACGTGCGGGTCACGGCCGATCACCTGTGGCACCACGGGCATCCCCTGCGGCAGCGCCGGGTCCACATCGGCCAGCAATCCCGGCTTCACACGGGATCCCGCCACCAACGGAATGAAGGGCGACACCGCGCCATCAAGCCCACTGAAATGCCGCGCCCACACCACGCGGAATGTCCGCATCGTGACCCCTCGCAGGGGTGCCAGGATGAGCGCGAAGCGCGGGATCGCACCGGTTGCGGGGAGGGCGGAATGGGGCATGGCAGAAGGGGCCTCCGTGTCAAATACGCGTCTCACGTGGTGCTGGTTTTTCGACCTGTGAGTGCGGGCTCTTTCCGCTCCTGCCCCGGAAGGACAAGAACGAAACCGCGCCGAGCATGTTCACCAAGACCACCACCAAATGTCCGCCCAGACTGAGCGCCACCAGATGGGTCTCATCAAGCCGCATCGGGCCGGCCATCCGTTGCGCGACCCACTCGCGCACGCCGAGTCCGCCAATGGAAAGCGGCAGCGCCGACACCATGCCGAACAGCGGAATCAGCGTCCACACGCACGCCTCCGGGAGCTCCAATCCGAACGCCCGGATCACGTAGACGTGGCTCCACGTTTTGCATAGCTGCGACACGAGCGCCGCCGCCACCGCCGGAAGAAACAGGCGGGGCGCAGCCACCCAATCAATAACCGCAAGCGCCAGCGCGGCAAGCATTCCCCGGATTCCCTTCCCGCCGTCGCGCGGCTGCGGTCGTCCGAGCCGCCGTGCCGATGCCCCCGCGAGGGGCATCAGCGCCAGGGATCCGGCGACGAGTCCCGCGGCCCCGGCGAGTCGCCCGGTTTGAAGCAGCAGCGCAACCGCGCCGATGCCCAGCAACACGCCGAGATTGAGCGCGCGGTCGAGCAACACGCTCGTGACCACAAACCCGGTCTGCCCGGCATCGCGCGCCGCCGCAACGCCCTTCACCACGTCACCGCCGATGTTGGAGGGGAGGAAACTGTTGAAAAACATCCCCATCCAGTGCCACGCGGCGATGCGACGATAGGCGAGCCCGGGCAGGCGCGTCCGGAGGATGCACCACCAGGATGCCGCGCCCGCGAACCCGCCCGTCAGCAGCAGCAGCAACGCCATGAACAACGGACCCGGATCGGCCGCGCGCGCGCGCGCCAGCAATACAGCAGGACGAATCACCCGGAATGTCACCGCCAGGAACACCAGCGTCACCGCGACCTTGAACGCGATTCTCAGCGAGTGGCGCATGCTGGCGTTCATCACAGGGGTCTCCACTGTCACCCACCCGCAAAAACGCCGACCCGCCAGAGCGCGACGACGAGCAGTGCCAGCGCCAACATGATGAGCACGACGAGGCGGCTGTTTTTCCGGTCGGCATACGGGTCGATCAGTTGGAGCTGAGCGTGCGCGGGCAGGACCGCTTCGGAAGTGAAGAGACGGCCCAGCGTGAGCGAGAGATGCAACCGGCGGTTCACAGCCCATCCACAGGCGTTTAAGATGGGCGCCAGATCGCGCGCCCGCAATCGGAACCACGTGAGAATGACCGAGGGGCCGGACACCATCATTATGACGGCGACGATGCCGAGTGCCGCCTTCCATGGCGGCAACCCCATGATCACACCGACAAGGCCGCCGATCGCGCTGCCGACAAGACCGACCGCGATTCCGAGGGCCGCGACCGAAGAGGCGAGCGCCGCCCCCTCCATCTTCGAAGGAGCTGCGGCCGAGGCCAACGGCAAACTGGAAAGATCAAGCTTCTTGGACGCACCCGCCAGAAGGGCGTCGTTCTTGGACGCGAGCAGCTTTCTCACCTGATCGCCGATCAGCCCTCCAATCTTCCGCCAGGGGTCCCAGAAGGCCTCTTTGAGACTGATCGCGTTATCCAGAATCTTGACGATCACCGCATCCCAATCCCGGCCGTCGCGATCATAGAAGATGCCGTTGCGTCCGGCCCACAACGTCTGCGCAATACCGGCGGTGAACGCCGCGCAGATCAGCCGCGTTTCCCGTGTCCCCGACCGGCTCAGCATGCAATAGACCAGACAGCACTTGCTGGCCGACGCCTGCGCCGCATGCGCGGCGATATCATCCACATGAAAACAGAGATCGCACGCCCGCGCATCCATGTAGAGCGTGCCGACCTGAAAGATGGCGCAGACACGGGGATTGTAGAGACACGACATGTTCACATAGTTATTCAGCAGCGCCGCCAGATGCGCGTGCAGCCGCAGCAACCGCTCCAACTCGTCAATCCTGGCGTTCTCCGATTCGAGCGCCCTGTCGCGGCCGATGAGCGCGTTGATCTGCGCCCGCGCATCGCCCGCCAAAAGCGCCTCAAGCCGCGCCGCGCCCCAGGCGGCGACCTCGCCACCAGCCCGGGAGGCCTGCCAGGCTTCAAACGGAGCGAACTCCGCCTTAAGCGTCGCCCACTGCGTGGCGGACAAGGTGTCGCATGCCGCCCCCAGCCGCGGTGCGACCACGGCAGCATGAAAGGCGGCCATGGCGACGGCCCAGAAGGGATTTAATCCGGTCTGCAGTGGCAAATCCCGATCCGCCGCGACCGTGGAGAGCGGGAACGCGGCTAGCGCCGGACGGTCGTCGGCCAGTTCCTGATCGGCGAGGGCGACAAAATCGGCGTCCGCGCGATTCAGCGGGCCTGCGGCACGGGAATCGAAGGCCGCCAGCCGGCACCGGGTGAAATAGTCGTCCACTTTGGCGCGAACCGCTGCCAGCGCGGCGGCAGCCGACGCCGTTTTATCGCCGAGGGGCAAAACCGTCGCATCCGCGCGGCGATGCCACGCGAGAAAAGCGGTGGCCGCCTCAAAAAAAGCGTCCGTTGTTGCCTGGTCCACGCCCGGCTTGCCCGTACGATCAACCACGCCGCCTTTCGTCGCAATCATGTCAGCGATTGCCTGACGGGTGTCGGCGTCATCCGCCGCATCCGGCGGGATAACGCCGTCGCCGTTAAAACGCGTTTTGGCAAAAATCGCCGCCGTGTCCGCCACGTCGGCCAGCGCTACGGCCCCGGCGTCCGGTTTGCCAAGGTTGGCGAGGAGCCGTTTGGCATTCGCGAGCAGCGCCCGCCCCTCGGGCGTCTCGGTAGTGATCGCCGCCAGCGGGAGCGACTCGGAACCGGCGAGCAGCGTGTCCAGTGAACACAGCCGCGTCTGAAGCCACGCGACCGCGGCAAGCACTTCGGGTACGCGGACACGTCCATCGCTGTCCGTATCCAGCATTTCAAGCGTCTTGGCGTCGAAACGGGTCCCCTTGAGGGGACAACTCAACGCCATCCACAATTTCTGATCCAGTGACGCCAGATTCGCGATATCCGAACCCGTGTTCAACACCACCTGGTCGAGTCCGCCCGCCCGGTAGAATTGCCACCGGTGAACCGATGCGTGCGGCCCTGAAATAACACGTCGCATCATACCCGATCCCCTTCCTGGTCAACACCCTGATCCACATGTGTAGAAGCTCGAGTCGAGTATAAATACGCCCCTCATCTAACACAAGGTCAAAAAAATTTAAAAAAAAACACTTTTCGTGTTGACAGTCGGTGTCAAAGAGTGTTGAATGGAGTCACAAAAGGTCAAATAGTGGAAACTGGAAGCACAACATCCCTGGTGAGCGCCCGCGGCCTGTTTGTCGGGCGGTTCGACCATGCTCTCGATCCGAAGCGCCGAATCACGATTCCGGCGACATGGCGGGAGATCATGGGGAAAGCCGGAACGGTGTATGTGATTCCCGATCCACATGTGAAATGCCTCAATCTGTTGCCGGTGGCTGAGATGGACGTGCGATTGGAGAAATTGCGTCAGAAATCTCTGTTCGACCCCGGGACGGGAGAGGCGCTTCGGGTGATCGGCGAGAACTCCGAGCAGTTGCAATGGGATGTGCAGGGGCGTATCCGCATTCGCGACAGGCTGTTGGCGTTCGCCGGACTCAAAGGCCAGGTGGTGATGATCGGCGCGGTCAACCGGGTCCAATTGTGGTCGTCTGAGCTGCGACCCGAGGCGGCCGAGGTCGACCAGAACCGTCTGGCGCAGGCAGTACAGCAGGTTGCATTTTAACGGAGGCTGGTCGTGCATGTGTCGGTCATGATGGCGGAGGTTTTGAAACTGCTCGCGGTGCGGCCCGGCGGACGGTATGTCGACGGGACACTCGGGGGTGGCGGCCATGCGGCCGAAATCCTTTCGCGCGCCGGCGCGGGGGGCTCCCTGCTCGGCATCGACCGTGATCCCGAGGCCTTGAAACGGGCGGAGGAACGACTGGCGGGCATCTCGGGGCACACGGTGTTGGTCCACGGCGACCACAGTGAAATCGCGCGGCTGTCGCGCGTGAACGGATTTGAGACGGTCGACGGCATCCTTCTCGACTTGGGGGTGTCGTCCGATCAGATCGACACGCCCGACCGGGGGTTCAGTTTCCAGGCCGATGGGCCGCTGGACATGCGGATGGATCCGACCCAGGGCGAGACGGCGGCCGGCTTGGTGGCACGGATGGATGTTTCGGAACTGGCCCGTCTGTTCCGCGGGCTCGGCGAGGAGCCGCAGGCGCTCCGGGTGGCCAAAGCGGTGGTGCGGGCCCGGGAGACGGGGACGATTCAGACGACCGGACGGCTGGCGGAAGTGGTCAGCGCAGCGCTGGGTGGACGGCGCGTCGGCGGGAAGCACCCGGCGACACGCGTGTTTCAGGCGTTGCGGATGGCGGTTAACCGCGAGCTGGAAGCTCTGGAGATCGCGCTGGAAGACGGATTACGGGTGCTCGAGCCCGACGGACGGTTGGTGGTGATTACGTTTGAAAGCCTGACCGACCGGATGGTGAAGCAACGGTTCGCGGCGCACGCGGGCCGACACGTGTCGCTGCAGCAGGGCGGCGCGCGCTGGGAGGGTGAACTCCCCGCGGTGGAACTGTTGGTTCGCCGGCCCCTGACGGCCGACGAAGCCGAGGTGTCCCGTAATCCGCGGGCCCGCTCCGCAAAAGTGCGGGCGGTACGCCGACTGCGGCCGGAAGAAGAGGCGCTGTTAACTGATTTTCGATGATTGAAAACGCTTTTGGGAACGCAAACGAAGTCAAACGAATGGAGGTACCGCGATGATACGCAGAAATCGAAAACACCGTGTTCATGGACGGATTGTCTCTGTCAATGCCGTCGGACTATCTGTACTGGTGGTGTTCGTGCTGATCGGCTATCTGGCCATGGACAACCGGTGCAACGCACGCGGACAATTGCTGAAGGATCTCGAGCACCGCTACGCGTCGCTCGAAGAGGAACGGATTCGCGAAGAGGCGAAATGGAACGCGATGAAAACGCCAGACGCGTTGAATCGGCACCTGCTCCGGCACGGCATCAGCATGGGCTATGCCCGCCCCGAGCAAATCGTCCGGATCACGCCTTCGGCACTGACCCTGGCCTCCACAACCGAGTATCAGGAGCGTGAACGTTCGGCCGGCATCTCTCGGCGCGCGCCGTAAACGCAGGCAAGGGAGGCCCCCCATGAACCGGGGCGATAAACTGCGCATCCTGGCCACCGTCTTGGGGCTATTCGCGTTTTTAGCGTGGATCACCTACCGCCTGTGCCAACTCCATCTCGGAAACTATTCAGGAAAGATCGAATCGCGCAATTTCCAACAGGAGCTGGTCGCGCTGCGGGGGACGATTTTCGATTGCAACGGCACGCAAAACCCGCTGGCCATCAGTCTCCCCGGCCGGCTCGTGTTCATTGACCCCAAAACCATCAAGCCCGAGCACGACAAACTCGTGATCGCCGAGCATCTTGCACAGGCGCTGAATCTGAACGTTGACAAAATTCTGAACGATCTCAACCGCACCGATTCGCGGTTCATCCGTCTCGCCGTCAGCACCGATGACGCCGTCTTTCACCTCATTGCCGACAAAAGCACGATGAGCGGCATCGGGGCGCAGCCGCAGATCATCCGCAGCTATCCCCAGGGCCGGCGGATGGCCCACGTGGTCGGATTCATCAACGCCGACGGTATCGGCAGCGGGGGCATCGAACAGATGTGCCACTCGAACATGATCGGCGTCTCCGGCCTGATTGCGGGCGAGGTCAACGCGTTTCGCGTCGAACTCTTCGGACGACGCAAAAAAAACATCCCCCCCGTACACGGCGCAAGCGTGTATCTGACGCTTGACAACAACATTCAATATATTGTCGAACAGGAACTGCGCGAGTCCTTGGAGTCGAGCGGCGGCGATGCCGCGTGGGCTGTCGTACAGCGGGTTGCAACCGGTGAAATACTCGCCATGGTCTCGCTGCCTGACTTTGATCCAAACCACTACAATCAGGTGATCCCGCTGGCCAGGCGCAACGCAACGATCGGCGTCAATTACGAACCGGGATCGACGATGAAATCGATCATTGTCGCCGCGGCCCTGAACGAGAAACTCATTACGCCCGCGACGATTATTGACACGGAAACGGGGATCTGGGCATATGGGGGGAGGCTCCTCAACGACCATGTCCACGGCCTGGTGGATGTGGCGACCGTCATCAAAAAGTCAAGCAACATCGGCGCGGCCAAAATCGCACTTCTGCTGGGAAACAAGCGGATGGAGGCCTATGTGCGGGGGTTTGGCTTCGGCTCGCCACTCGGCATAAACCTGCCCGGCGAGGAAAGCGGCATCCTGGCGCCGTCACGGAAATGGGCCAAGATCACCCCAACCCGCATCGCCATCGGACAGGGAATCGCGGTCACGGCCGTCCAGTTGCTGAACGCCTATTGCGCCTTCGCCAACGGGGGCTATGTGATGCAGCCCTATGTGGTGAAACAGGTCGTATCAAGCTCCGGCGAGCCGCTGTACGAAGGCAAACCACACGTGCTCGGGCGCCCCATCCGGGCAGAGACGGCGGCGACGATGCGGCTCCTGCTGGAAGGCGTGACCGAGCTGGGGGGCACAGCCCGCCGCGCGGCCGTGGAGAACTACACGGTTGCCGGAAAGACCGGCACGGCGCAGATGTCTGTTCCCGGCGGCTATTCCAGCACAGACTACTGGGCGTCTTTCGTCGGCTTCTGCCCCGCCGAATCCCCTGTGTTCGGCGTGATCATCGTCATCCAGAGGCCGAAGCAGATCCACACGGGCGGCGCCGTGGCCGCGCCCGCATTCGGACGCATCACGCAGCAGATCGCGCACTATCTTGAAATACCGCCCGATGCCATGGAGGAGCCGTAACTCCATAAAGAAAGGCGTTGAAATGACTGTTTTGGAATTGATTCGGGGGGTTGAGGTGCGCACCTGCACCGGACCGGTTGCGACGACCGGCGTGACCGGCGTGCAGTGCGACTCACGCCTGGTCCGCCCCGGCGATCTTTTTGTGGCCGTCAACGGCAAAAAGGAAAATGGACTTCGGTTCGTCGCCGATGCCTGCGCGCGGGGCGCGGTGGCGGTTGCCGCCACCGCGCCATCCGATCGGCCTGACCTGCCATGGGTCGAACTGGCCGGAGAGGCGCGCCTGGCACTCGCACAACTGGCGTGTGCCGCCAACGGCCACCCCTCGCATCGTCTGGAGGTCTATGCGGTCACCGGCACAAACGGCAAAACCACCACCGTTGGGCTGCTCCACGACATCCTCACGGCCGACGACAGGCGTGCCGGACTGATCTCGACAGTCCACACCGCTTATCCCGGCTACCGCCACGATTCCGCGTGCACCACTCCCGATGCCTGTGCCCTGCAAGGATGCCTGCGGCAGATGGCCAATGCGGGCTGCACCGCTGTTGCGATGGAGGCGTCGTCACACGCGCTGGCGCAGTACCGTACCGACGGCATCCGCTTTCATGCGGTCGCCTTCACGAACCTGACTCAGGATCACCTCGACTACCATGAAACTATGACGTCGTATTTTGAAGCGAAGCGACGGTTGTTCGCCTGCGCCGCCGCCGCGCGACCGGGCACGCCCGCTATCATCAACACGGACGACGTCCACGGTCGGGAGCTGGCGCGCGTGGCCGAAACCGCCGGTCTGAACGTTCTTCCCTACGGACTTCTCGGCGGACAGCCCCTCCGTGCCGACGCGCTGACCGGCGATGCCGACGGGGTGTCGTTCGTCCTGTGCACGCCCGCTGGCCGCGTGCGGGTTGCCAGCGGCCTGCCGGGGCAATACAACGTGATGAACATGCTGTGCGCCGCCGGAATGGCGCTGGCGGGAGGCGTGCCGGTGGACGTCGTGGCGCAAACGCTCTGCCGGGCACGTCCGCGTTGGGGACGGTTGGAGCGGGTGCCCACGGCCCTGCCGTGCCGCATTTTTGTAGACTACGCCCACACCGACGATGCGCTGAGCAATGTGCTCATCACCCTGCGCGGGATGACACCGGGCAAGCTGTTCGTTGTTTTTGGCTGCGGGGGCGACCGCGATCGCGGCAAGCGTCCGTTGATGGGTCAGGCATGCGCGGCACATGCGGATCGCCTCGTAATCACCTCCGACAACCCGCGGACCGAAGATCCCGAAGCGATCATCCGCGACATCGTGGCCGGGCTGCCGCCGGGCACCGCCTACACGATCATTCCCGACCGGTTCGAGGCGATCGCGCACGCGCTCCGGACCGCAGGCGCTGACGATGTGGTGCTGGTCGCCGGCAAGGGACACGAGGCCCAGCAGATTTTTGCGGATCGGACGATTCCGTTCGACGACCGGAATGTGGTGCGGGAAATTGGAGGACGTCTTTCATGATGGCTCACGATGGAAAGGATGGGAATGCAACGGATCACGCACGTTGGCCGCTGATCCTGGGAGGGGATCTGGCGGCGTGGACGGGCGGGGTTTGGGATGGCGGCGTGGCCGATGTGCGGGGCGTGACGCAAGACGGTCGCCACATGATGCCGGGCGGTCTGTACGTCGCCCTGAAGGGCAACCGGGATGGCCACGACTATGTGTTGCAGGCGCAGCAGGGAGGCGCCCGCGCGGCACTCGTGCGCCACGACTGGCCCCGGGGAGCGGGAATTACGGTTCCGCTCCTGCGCGTGGCAGAGACACGCAGCGCACTCGGTCTGGCGGCGGCGGGACGCCGACGCGCGTTGAACACCTTTCTGCTCGGCATCACGGGCAGTGTCGGCAAAACCACGACCAAGGAACTCGCGGCAGCCGTCTTTTCCGGAGCCGCTTCCACACACGCCACGCCCGGCAATCTGAACAACGACATCGGACTTCCGCTCACCCTCCTCTCCATGCCGGAGGAGACCCGAACCGGCGTCATCGAGGTCGGCACCAACCACCCCGGCGAAATTGCCTATCTGTGCCGGATCCTGAGGCCGGACGCGGCGATCGTCACCGCTGTCGGGCCGGTCCATCTGGCGCACTTCGGAAGCGAGGCGGCCATCGCCGCAGAAAAGGCGGAGCTGATCCGAAGCGTGCCGGAGCGGGGGTTTGCGGTGATAGACGCCGATGGCGCGCACGCCTCGTATCTACGGTCCCAGGCGGCCTGTCGGATCGTTTCCGTGCGGCTGGGGGAGCGTGACACGGCCGACTACACCGGCACAGGCGTCGATGAAGACGGCGGAGTGGTCTTGGTGTGCGAGCGGGCGAGCGGGGAATCACGCCCCCTGCGCAGCGGACTGGTCGGTCGTCACAATGCCACCAACCTCCTGTTGGCTGTGGCCGCCGGACGTACGGCGGGTCTTTCCTGGGAGGTGATCGAACGGGGATTGGAGAACCTGAAGCTGCCACCGATGCGGTGGCAGCGAACCGAGGCAGGCGGCGTGGTGAGCATCAACGATGCCTACAACGCCAATCCCATCGCCATGCGCTGCGCGCTGGAGACCTTCGCGCGGACGGCCGCGTCGGCCCGACGGGTGGTGGTCTTGGGCGACATGCGCGAATTGGGCGAGTCGTCCGAGCGCTTCCATCGGGAACTCGGCCGGCTGGTCGCCGCAGGGCCGTGGGACCTGGTCGTAGCTGTCGGAAAGGACGCTCGCTGGATCGTCGAAGAGGCCATCACCACCGGGTTCTCCGCAGGGGCAACCCACCATTTCAAAGACACCGCCGCAGCCGCACACGGCATCCGGGACCTGGTGCACCCCGGCGACACGGTGCTCTTCAAAGCCTCACGCGGCCTGACGCTAGAACAGGTCGAAGCAGCGCTGCTGGCCGGCCATTCGGCGTGAAATGAACCGAACGCTGAGGCGCTTGCAAAACCTCCGATCTGTGCAAGCGGAGGGTTCAGGGTTCGGGGTTCGGTGTCGATGACCAGTTCGCCGACGATACTGTTGGTTGCGGAGAGGATGACCGATTCGCCGAGGCGGATCTGCGTGTCGGGCGCATCACCGATCTCCAGCGCGCGCCACAGCGCGAGGGCGGAAACGTTGCTGCTGGAGCCATCGCCCCGGCGGCAGCGTCTGGAGTGCGCGCGGCAAGCGGGTTTCCGCGCGACGCCGCTTTTTCCACGTCCGGGCCTCCTGAAAGCAGAAAGCAGAAAGTTGAAAGTTGAAATTGACCCCTTCTCCTCCTCATTTTCTCTCGCCTTCAGCCTTTCAGCTTTCAGCTTTTCTCCACCCACATCCTCTCCAATCTCTCTCCCCGTGTCTCCGTGCCTCTGTGTTAAAATTTCAGTTTTCAGCTTTTCTCCACCCACACCCTCTCCAATCTCTCTCCCCGTGTCTCCGTGCCTCTGTGCCTCTGTGCCTCTGTGTGAAAATTTGAGCTTTCCGTTTTCAGCTTTCCGTTTTCAGTTTTCAGCTTTTCTCTACCCACACACTCTCTTTACGCTTTCCTTCTCTCTGGCCGCAGGCCCATGACAAAAGGCCATCGACGTCGGCGCAACGCGCGAGGTAGGGCGACGGCGTTCCGCCGCGCCGCTGATGATGGAGAGGAACAAGGGAAAGCTGAAAGCTGAAAGCTGAAAGCTAAAATTGAACCCGGTTCCTTCTCATTTTCCCGGCTTTCAACTTTCTCTTCTACCCGTCCGCGCGCCAGCGCCTTTCAACTTTCAGCTTTTCTCTTCTACCCGCCCTCGCGCCAGCGTTTTTCAGCTTTCAGCTTTCAACTTTGCTGTCCGTCGCCCTACTTACGCTGGCTCATCGCCTTCAAAGCCGCCGAGGCGGCCAGTTGCACCGAACGGTTGGGATCGGTTAGACCGGCGCGGATCAGGGGGAGGTCTTCGGGGGCGCCGATCTGACCCAGCGTGGCGATGGCACAACGGCGAAGGCCGTCGGTCGTGTTGGTGGCGTAGATGCGGACCAGCGGGAGCAGGCGGACATCGTTGCGCTTGCCGATCATCGCCAGGATGCTGAGCTTGGTCGGAAGGACCACCTCCGGGTCGGCGAGCTGCGCCTCCAGTTGCTGACTGAACGTCTCGTCCGGCTTCATCCGTCCCGCGCTTTCCTGTAATCCGACATTCACAATGGCCGTCCCCGCCAGACCGTCCTTGCCCTGCGCGTAGCGTGTCAGGATGGCCTTGATCGCCTCGGGGTCAGATGAGGACGCCAGGCACTCGGAGAGAAACTGCAAACAGTAGTCCCGCCAGATCGAGCTCTCAGATTCATCCGCCAGCATTTTGGCAAAGCACTCGTGCAGACGCGGATTCGGCGACTCCTGCCAGACCAACGCATTCGCCATGTTGTTGCGAATCACGGCCCAATACTCGCGGTTGAAAATCTCCTGCTCGAAGAATGCCAGCAGATCGGCAGGCAGCGTATGATTCTCCATCGCCGCCGTCACCCGACTCAGGCGCTCGTGCTCGGTGAGGGTCCTGAAATCCTCCCAGCCAACCGGAAGCGTCTCGGCGGGAATCACGGCAGTTCC
>CAZOJL010000059.1:0-18739 GCA_964580075.1 uncultured Akkermansia sp.
GAGGATTTCTTTTCCCGGTTCAGCCTGCGCAAGTCGCTTCTTGGCCACAAGCAAGATTACGATTATGATTACGATTATGAATCAACGACCCTCATCAGAACTGCCATGCGCCCCAGATCACCACAAACCAGCGGCTTTGAACCTAAATCCGGCAGATGAATTCACCACGACGTGCACGAAAAGCTACGAAGAATGAGGGGAGGAAGGCGATGAGGATGCACGGTGATCTGACACCATTTGGTGAACCCGAATCTTACGAACATCTAAGACTCATCCCTTTCCAAATACTTCCTTCGTGCTCTTCGTGTTCTTCGTGGTGTCATTTGCCGTTTCTAGGTTGAATGCCCCGTTTTGTTTTGGCGCGCCTGAACGGATGGCACCGGCGGCTTTGTTTGGACTTGAAAATGCTCAAAAGGCGGTCCCGATGGGCGCCTGATGGGGCGTGAGATAGACGGAAGGCCCGTCCCTTGCGGCTTCCTTGCGGCTCCTGAAAGGAGCCACATCCCTGAACGGGAGCTACTCGAATTCGATCGTTGCCGGTGGCTTGATACTGATATCGTACGCCACCCGCGACGCACCGGTGTGCGTGGCAATTCTCTTCCCAATTTCAAGGAGCGCCGCCGCATCTATCCGGACCGGACGCGCCAGCTTCGCGGCCGCGCTCTCGACCGCACGCATGCCGACGACGGACCTGGTTCTCGGCGCATCGTTCGCGCAAAGCTCGAGAAGAATGCGCGGAAGCGCTAGTTTTCTCCACGCCTCGACACAGAGCGCGTTCAGTTTGTCATAGTCGATATCGCCGTCGACCTTTATCCACGAGACAGGTTTGTAGATAGGGATCTCGGGGCGCGTTCCCGCTTCGGGAACGACCGTCGTCCGGCTCGCCATCTTGAAGCACTCCGCGTTTGCCCCGAGAATGCTGCGGGCCAGGTCTGCGAGGGCCGGGTCGGGTTCCATGTCCGGGTCGAGCACCACTCCGAAGTACTGAAACGGCGTCCGGATGCCGGTAGTTTCGTCGTAAAGGTAGGGCCTACCGTGTTTCTCAGTGTAGTACTTCTCAATCTCCTGCTCGACAATGTCGGACGCGAGCTGGCCCGTAAGGAGTTTCTCTTCGGTGAATTCGCCGACAGTTCTGACAATTTGCGCGGGACCGGGACAGGGAATCCGGTGCGTAAATGAAGGAGGGAGGTTGAGGCACTCGCCGACCTTCCTGACCTGAGGCTTTGCGAGCGAAGCCAGCACCTCGATCTTCCCGACAGAGTAGTTCCAGCCGACGTTGTGCTGGCTCTTGAAGCCGCCTTCGGTCTCGGCAATGTCCGGTGCGATCGTGCCGTCCGCGATCCAGAAGGCGCCCAGTTCGCCGATATGCCTGTCTGATACTTTCCTGTAGTTGCCGATGAACGCCTTGCGTTTCTCTTCGCCATCCGAAAGCCCCACCAGCGGCGGGAGAATCTCATCCCTCACTTCCAGGACCGTGAAATTCAGTTTGCTGAAGATCTCACGCGTGACTTCCCCCTCGGGCTTGCCGTTTATGAGCCGACGGCAACCGTCCTCGATGAAGAACGCATGGAGGTCTTTGCCGACGATACGGTCGAGGAGAAACGCGGCGACTGTACTGTCGACGCCCCCGGACGCGGAGAGCGCGATCTTCTCGCCCGGCTTCACCAGGCTTTTCACCCAACGGACCGCCTTCTCAACAAAGTCCGCGGGATTGAAATCTGCGGGATTTGCGGGAGTGGCGTATGTAAATCTGTGCGTCTGGATCTTGTTGTTCTGAGTTGGCATGTTGCCTCCTGTTTGCATGGGTGGATTCTGGGCCACCGAAGTAATATGGCCACTACTAACCTTGTCACGTTTCGTGTGTCCGCCAACGAATAGCGTTTTATCCCTCGTGCGTCAAAGTATATGACGGTTGCTGTATGCAAACAAGCGTATTCGTGCCGCATGTGGGATAGAATGTTGTTGAAAGGAGCCGCGGGGCCGGATGACGGGTTATGGGGTTTGAATGCCTAAATCCGGCAGTTGAATTCACCACGAAGGCCACGAAGTGCACGAAGAGCTTCCGGGTTTGTGGGGGGATTTCTTATTGACTCGCATCGCAGCCCTGTCGTCGGCCCTCGATGAAGCGGGTGGTTTAAGTGAAACCGTTTAAGAAGGCGAGTAAGGATGCGATTAAGTGTAGGTCATCCCACACACCTATCACTTAAACCCTATCTTAAAACGGCACACTTACTCCACCTGCTTACTCGCTCCCTCATGGCTCTCGGACATGACCTCGCATTCATCAATAGATAATCCCCCCACAAACCCGAAAGCGCCTTCAACCTCCGGTTCCAGGCTCATCCACCACCAGCGCCGTACCGTCTTCGAGGACGACGGTGACCTGCGTTCCCAAAGCCAGAAAATCCTTCAGTTCCGGCTTATCCTTGAGCAGTTTGAAATACGCCTCGCTGCCGAACGTGACGGTCGTGATCTTCATGTCTTTCTTGAAGGCATTGTCGATCCAGCGTCCGTCGAGGAGAATGAAGACCTTGTTGCCGACATGTTTAACCGTGGCAAGTTCGTCTGCGGCGTTATTCTTGTCCTTGGAAGAAAATGCTTGACGTGCAGGCACAGCATGCATATCATGTAGGCACCATGAAGACAAAGTCACTTCAATACACGATTCGCAATGTTCCGGATCGCACCGACAGGTGCCTTCGGGAAGCCGCTGTCGAGTACGGCGCCAGTCTCAACAGCGTCACTCTGCAGGCGCTCAACCAAGGCCTGGGGCTGTCTGACGAGCTCGTTATGCACCATGATCTGGACGATTTGATCGGGAGCTGGGTGCCGGACAGCGAATGCGACAAGGCGCTTGAAGAAATGGACCGTATCGATCCGGAGCTGTGGAAATGAAAATCGCCATAGACACAAACCGCTACCGCGACTTCTGTGAAGGAAAGGTCGATGCCGTCGAACGGGTGAGAGCCGCATCCCGGATTTTCCTTCCGTTCACAGTACTGGCTGAACTGCGGGCCGGATTCGAGTGCGGGACCCTTGCGCGACGCAACGAAAGCGCCCTGTCTCGCTTCCTCAACAGTCCTCGCGTTTCTATTCTCTTTCCCGACGAGCAGACCACATTCCACTATGCCCGGATATTTCACCAGCTTCGGGTGCAGGGCACACCGATCCCCACCAATGACATCTGGATTGCGGCACTCGTCCAACAGCACAATCTCATCCTCTACTCTCGTGATCAGCATTTTGAAGTCCTGCCCCAGCTTGGGAGAGTGCCGTCTTGATCTTGACGAGTCTTCATCCTACGAAACGGCTATAGGCTGAGCTTCAGGTCGGGCGGGCTGATAAAGAGACGGGAGTGGACGGCCAAAGCCCAGCGGCCGTCGGCCAGACGCCAGACTCGCAGACCCCAGTTTGGATCCAGTTCATCGCCACAGGGCACGCTGCCGCCGGGGATGGCCGTTATCCCACGCGCGTCGAGCCGATGGAGCTTGGCGCCGCGCTTGATCAGTTCCAGCACGGCGCTCGCCGGGTCTTTCAGACGTTCGACCGGTTTGTTGGTCGCGAGAATATACGCGCCCGATCCGGAGAAGACCGCTGCCGCGCTCTGATCGCCGACGACGATCTCGCCATGACTGTCGTTCATCGCCAACGACGTTTCGTTCGTGCCGTCGGTACAGACCATAACTCGCCGCTCCGGATCGCGATACCAGACGCGCCCGAAGGCGCCCACCGCGAATCGCTCCTGCACCGGCACCGCGCGCCAGCCCGACCATGCCGAGGGAATCGCGTCGGCGGGTTGGGTGGGGTCATAGACAAGCAACTGCGCCCGACGCATGATCCAGATGCGGCCGTCCGGCGCTTCGCGAATGGCATGCGTGAGACCAGGCCGTATGCCGTGCTGCCAGCCGTATTCTGCTGCGCCCTCGTTGGCCCGTACGACGATCACCCGAGTATCTTGCACCGTATAGACCACAGTCCCGCTGGCGGTGGCGAGGAACTCATAACCGCCCGGATCGTGGTTTGGGGGCATTCTGGGCGACGCGCATGCCGCGAGCATAGTTTCGGTGAGAAATTCTCCGGAGAAGCGGGAAAACTGTCCCTTGTTCCATACGTACAGGTTCCCGCCCGCATCCATCCTGAAGGATTCGCCTGGCGGAGATTTCTGGTCGAGGGTCCGGCCGTTGTCCAGCGCGACAATCGCGCCGCGTCGCGGCATGACCAGGTAGTTCTGGCCCAGCGTGAAGAGCGGATTATCGGCGTACGCATCTCCCGTGCTCCAGCGAATGGGGGGACCAAGTTTCCCGTCGCGGTAGACAAAGCAGTCCTCGAAAGATTGGATGACGGCGCCATCGGGAAGCGGCAATACCCTCGCGGTGAACCCGACATTCCGCTCCCAGTTCTGCGTGCGCTTTCCGTCCCACCGCACGGCGGTTTTGTGTCCGAGCGCCCAGATTCCGCCGGCGGAATCCGCGCTCAACTGTGGTCCGGACATGCAGCGGGGCAGATCATCATAGAGATCAACCGCGTGCCGAGGTCCTTCGAAGCGCAATTCGTAGACCGGCATCTGCAGCCGGGCGTTGTCGTAATTTCCTGGAGCCCAGACCCGCCCACGCGCCGCCACAAGTTCCTGCGCAGGAAAACGGGAGAACGCCGCCTGCCGCTTCGCGGGATCGATGGCGATGACACCACCTTCGACCAGAATCCAGACCACGCCATCGGAATCGATCTCAAGCGCCCGCCCCAGCACGCTGCGGTCTCCCACCATCGTGGGCAGTGCCTGCAAGCGCCGCGGATACAGCATCCAATTCTCGTCCATCTCAAAGTTGACGACTTCAAATTCGGGGCCGCCGTCGACCGACAGCCGCAGCGGTTCGTCCGAGACCACGCCGAAACCATCCGCCGCGTAGACTTCAAGTTCGTGCGCGCCCGGCTGCACAGGCGGCAGATCCACGCCGTCCGGGGAGGCGATCGCATCGAGGAACTCCCCGTCGAGGAAGGCCAGAAGCCGCAGTTTGTAAAGAGGTTCAACGCCGGTGATCCTGCAAACCAGCCGCCGCAGGTTGCCGTCGGTGAGAACGTCCCCCTCGATCTTCAGTGTCTGCCGCGGTTGGTAGCGCAGCGTGTTGTCCGCGACCAGATAATGGCCGTTGGTCCCGGGGTAGACCCGGCCGGCCAGCGGATAGGTCGCATTGCGGAAGACGCGGTACTGGCCCACCCAGCCCCCCCCGTCGGCAGCCGGGATGAACGCTTCGTTGCCCTGCAGCGCGAGGAAACGAGACTTGCCTCCTGACGGTGCGGCCGGCAACGGCAACTTCATCTGCCCGTCGTAGATCACCGGCAGACGGTCTTTACCCGTGCTGTCAGCACGAATGCCGTCTGGGCCGATGGACAGCGGCGTCGCTTCCGTCTCGGTCCAACGCCCGTCCGCGAAGACCCACACACGGCCTGAGCCACCGCGATAGCATACGCCGTCCGGCCCGAGCCAGACATAGCGGTAGGGAGGCGTTTCGTAGTAATCGTACTCCGATTTGCCGTCCCAAAGCGAGCGGCCGTCGTACCTCCAGAGCCAGTTCGCCTTGCCGGCCGCCATGAGACGCAATCGGAACGGGCTGCCGTCGCCGAACCAGGTTGCGCCCTGCCTCATGCTTTCAACCCAGGCACGGAGCGGCTCATTGGGCCAGTTGGTGACGGCACCACCACGGAAGAGCGCCGACCCGCTCGGAGCAAATGCGGCGGCAATCTGCAGCATCCCCTTGTCGTCGCCGGTCAGTTCATGGGGTATAAGGTTGTGCAACTCGATTGGGACATCACTCCAGCGCTTGCCGTCATGGCGGCTGAGCTTGCCCGGGAAGTCGAGCAGGAAGGCCCACATGGTCCCGTTGACATCGCGGACACAGGGTCCGGCCAGCGGCCACTCCCGCAGGTCGACGGCGGCAGGCTGCGGCAACGGCTCCGTGGTCCGCCACGCCACGATCTTTCCGCCTCCGGCCATGATGAGGTCATCGCCGATTGCCGCCACGTATTCGACTCTGGGCAGTGGCAGACCGGTGGCGGGTGTCAGCATGACGGCCTCGTCCGAGCGGAAGATAGCCAGCATGCCGCCGGGTAGCGACGCGAACCCCACGCCCGTTGCTGCGAATACAACTCGTGATTTGCCGGGCTCACGAAGTACAGGAGCCGCCCCAAAGCCAGGTCCGACGCTCTTTAGTTCCACCACACTGCGGCCGTCGGCCGCGTACCAGACAAAGCCGCCGCGCAGACCGCCGACGGCATGGGATGAAACCAGCAGTCGACCGTCCGGGGCCGTGGCCACGCCATAGAAGCAATCTTTCCCTTCCAGGCTCAGGCGCTCGGGCGCTTTGCCAGGTTCGCGCGGATCGAGCAGGAATGATCCCGCGCCTTTGTTGTTGCACCCGCCCGCGACCAGCCGGTCTGTTCCCATCAGGAACGGGCCGTTGCCCGTGCCGTCGTCGGCGAATGCAGGCGCCGCCTCGGCCGTGACCTTCTCCGGCGTGGCCCACACGGCTATGGAAGCGAAGAACAGCACGACGTGTCCGGACTTCCATTCGCAGGGATGGCGGAACCTTATTCCGTAGCCCGGCTGCCCCATCGGCCGTTCCAGCAGCGTCTCGTTCTTCCCCACCACGAGGAGCCGCTCTCTGTTCTGGAGCCACGCGCGCCCCAGCGCATCCACATACCACTGCTCGCACGGCGCGTTGGGCGTCGTGGTAACAAGGGTGGCCTTGGCGCCGGCGAGACGATGGATGGCAAAGCGGGTCTTCAGATCCTGCCGCGCAAAGACTTCACGCCCCGCGTTCTCGGACAGATCCACAACCCCGTCGAGCGCCAGCGCGTTCCAGCCTTCCTCCGGACTTTGAAGGTCCATCCACAGGACTTTCGTGGCCGTGCGGACATACAGGTCTCCGTCCGCATTGGCCCGCAAGTCCAGAATCTGTCCCGGCGGCGCCGGCAACGTGCGCACGGGATCGGCCACGGCGGAGAGGGAAAGCATCGCGAGTGTGATCACATATAGTGTGTACGATTTCACGTGGTTCTTTATCCGTTCTGTTTATGCAGGGCCCGACCGGAGTCGAGCCTCAAGGGATCCATCAGTTCTGCGCCTCGTACAGGTTTTTTACTTCGTCAGCGGACAAGGCGCGGTTATAGATCATGACCTCATCGATCAAGCCGTTTGCCCAGTATGCATCTGCGTTCTGGCTGGCACCCACCTTGGTTGTGTATCTTGGATTTGTTCTCAACGGTTGATCCGGTACCGGAACACTCTGAATCAGCACTCCATTCTCGTAGAGAGACAGGGCCTTACCCCGCGCGAACGTGAGGCAGACATGCCGCCATCGGTTCCGTTCCACCTCGGATCCCTGCACCGTGAAAAGATTTCCGCCTGCGTTGACGCCAGCCCAGGATCTTCGCGAATTGCCTCCGGCGTGACCACCCCCGGCAAGGCCCCAGACGTCTTCGGATACCCCGCCGCCGAACTGACCAACCAGATGGCTGTCCCCCGGGGGTTCGGAAAAGAATACCCACCCGCATGCGGTGATCTCATTCATGCCGGTGAGGTTGCGCTGGGTGTCGATGTAACTGTCCTTGCCGTTGAACTGGTAGGCCCCACCGATCTTTCCTGCGGACGAGAATTTGGCACCCGCGACCGCGCCGTGGTTCCCGCTGCCGCTCAAATCCATCACCTTTTCGCCATCGTCCCGGTCGAATGAATAGTAAAGGACCAGGCCTTTCCGGAGGGATTCCGGCAACGCGCCTCCGGTGGCTCTGACGGATAGCACCCGGATATGCTCGGTGCCGATGGCCGCCTTTCCGAATACGGTCTCAAGCGTGATCGGGGCGAGCGTGATTACGCCCTTCAGCGTGTCGCCGTTCTGCATCTCGAGCGCCGCTGTCTCGTGATCGTCGCCCATCTTGAGGGTCAGGATCTGCTTCAACGGGACGTTCATTTTGGCGTACGACGTTTGAACGGCCACCGCCTCGATGCCAGGCGTGCCAATGACGCGAGAGCCGTCCGATAGCTCCAGAATCACGGTCAGCGTTGCATTGGACTGGGGATCGGATCCCCAAGCCCGATGAGTGATGGTCATAAAGACCGATGCGGCGAGGATGAGTCGTGTGAGTATCATTGGTTTTCCTTTAGTTTGGCGATTGCGATAGTCCCGCGTCTTGCACATTCACTCCGCGCGTGCTGCTGGCTTGAGTGCGGTTTCGAACTGCGCGGGGGTCAGGACACGGACGCTGCCGTCGCAGAATGCGGCGCAAACGGTCTGCTCACCCCGGCCAGGCGGTGCGT
Source organism: uncultured Akkermansia sp. (assembly GCA_964580075.1). Taxonomy (GTDB): domain Bacteria; phylum Verrucomicrobiota; class Kiritimatiellia; order RFP12; family JAAYNR01; genus VGWG01. Next base: position 8,315 of record CAZOJL010000059.1, read on the forward strand.
AGACCAGCACCGTCTCTGCCGTCTGCTTCACGGAATCCAGCGAGCGGCCCGCCACGGCAGGATTGAGCCGGACGGTCTGCCCGGTCGGGAGGTCGCGTCGAACGGCGTCCAGGTTGCTGAGATATGGTTTGAGATCTTCGATCTCCGCCGGCAGCTTGGCGTGGTCCATCGCATACATCTGGCAAGCCATGGCAACTTGCCGAAGGCTGTTCATCGCCCGGGCCTGGTCGCCCCGCTTGGCGGCGCCGGTGCCGACGTCGAACATGAGTCGAAGCAAACCGGCCGCGAGATTCCGGCCATCGCCTTTGATGCGCACGGTCTCGCTCTTGGCATCGGCGGTGAACCCGGCCGTGAGCCGCTCCAGGCCCGTCCGCGGGAACAAGCGTGATGCGTCCATCGTTGCGAAAGTAGTCGCCCCCGCCTGTCGTGCCGCCAGCGTCTTGCGGAGCCCCTCTCCTCCTTCGGTAAAGTGCTTGAGCATTCGTTCCGCCGCAGCCTTCCCATCGCCGCGGGATGGCGCCACCAGCAGAACGTTCCCTTTCAGCGCAATCACCGCATCGTCCGTGCGCCATACCTTCGCGCCAGGCCGGTCATCCGCTGCCACCCCACCCTCTTTCTCCGCCTGCGCCACCAGCGCTCGGACCACAGCCAGCGCGCACTCGGGATCTTTGCCCTCGAGGAGCAGGGCCGCGCGGCGTTCAAGCTTCAGCCCATCGGCCGGATCAATCACCACCACGGCGACGGCGACAAGGTTGGAGACCAAGTCCGTCTGGACGTCCAGCCCGGTGCCCCGGTGAAACTCGCGCAGGAACTCCTCGCGCGGGCCGTCGCCCCGCTCGAGGATGGCCATGTGACTGAATCCCGCTTCGAAGAGATCCCATACCTTCGACGCATCCCGGAAGCTGACAACAGCCGCCAGCCCCGAGTCCGCCGGGATCGCATCGATAAGTTCCAGCCTTTGGGGAGGCTGCAGCGCGGCCGCCATCGGGCTGCCAGGATCGAACTCCGCCCGCAGCACAAGGCCGGCGTCGTGCACGCGCAGCGATACGTCCCGCCAGGCCGGCAGATCGACGAACGCGCCCGCCGCCAGGAACTCGGCCATGTCGCCCCGCCCCATGGCCGGCAGGAACCCGTTCACAACGGCGCCGACATTGGCGTGTACCTCCAGGAGCGGCGGGATCACACTGACGGGGTTGACGGACGCACCGGCTTCTGAGACCGCCTTGAGAATGAATGTCTCGGCCAACAGGCTGTCCGAGGCCACCGCCAGCAACCCGTTGGCCTCGGCGAACCAGAGCGCTTCCCTCGGATCCCGGCCGACCGCATAAAGTGTGCGTCCCGCGTAACTCACAGTGCGCGACGCGCTGGCGCCGTCCGCGATCAGGGCGCCGAACAGCCTGGGCAAAATGTCCGGAGCGTCTCCACGATCGAACACCGCGAGGAACCGCGGCTTCCCGCGTCGCCCCATGCCCATGCTCCAGAGCCCCACCGCGCGCACGCGGGCAATGCTCTCGCGGATCGCCGCGGGATCGCCGCTTATGAGCTGGCTCAAGTCCTCGATGGTCTTACCGTAAGCAGCTTCCGCCGTTTGGCCGGCGAACAGCGCCCCGGCCAATTCGGGGTCCTCCCGTATCAGCGCGCGCAGTTGCGCGACGTCGAGCGTGCCGTACCCGACGGCCCCAACCGGTGCCAGGGCCTCGAAGTCACGTCGTTGCCCCGCATCCCGTGTCGGATCCTGAACGCTGAGAAACAGCACAAGCAACAGCTTCAGGATTGCACTTGGTCCAACGGATTCCATATGTAGTTCCTCTACTGCCCCCCGCGCACGGGCCACACCTGCCTGGGGTTGTAGTCCTTCAGGTGGGGCCACGCCATGCCGTCGTTGGGCATTACGTACCATGCGTTATGCGTAGTCGTGGTTCGTCGGCCCGGCATTTCCCCAGCCGACGTTCTCGCCCCACGCGTAGTTATGCGCCGGGTCCGTGCCTACATCATTCCCAAACGCCGGCATCACGCCGGCCAGCAGCGCGGCGATCGTCACGTGCGCGGCCCGCATACACCCTCTCATTTTCGGTTCCCTTTCCTGTGAAACGCCGCGGGTGCCCGCCCTCGGAGTCTTTGCGCGCCGCACCGCCGACCGGCCGCGTCGGTTCCGTGTTGTGCCTCCAGAAGGCCTATTCCACCACCAGGGCCGTGCCGTCGTCGAGTACAACCGTGACCTTTGTGCCCAGGGCCAGGAAATCCTTCAGTTCAGGCTTGTCCTTGAGCAGTTTGAAATACTCCTCGCTGCCGAACGTGACGGTGGTGGTCTTCATGTCCTGCTTGAAGGCCGTGTCGATCCAGCGGCCGTCGAGCAGCGTGAACACTTTCTTGCCGACGTATTTGACGGTAGCCAGCTCATTCGCGGCATTGTCCTGCTCCTTGTAGCCCCTGATCGCCTTGCTCATGGCGATGGCCCGCGCACCGGATTCCTGGCGCATGGCGGATTGCCCTCTCTCTGCCTCTTTCGAGACGGTACGATAGCTGTAGCTGGACGGCGGCGCGCCCGCGACCATTCGGCCTGACGGCGTCGGCTTGGCATCCGAGGTCAGAGACAAGTCGTCAAACACGGGCACCACCGTCCGCGCGACGGACTGCACTTCCTCCGCGGGCTCGTCCGCAGGCACGTTTATGTCCACGCCTATGTCGCCGCCGCGCTTGATCGTCGGCTCGTGCGCGGCTTCGGACTTGCGATCTTCCCCGGCGGCATACAGGAAGCCGTCCTCCTTCGTGACCCGCCTCGCAGCCCCGCCCGCGATGCGATCGATGCCGCGATCCGCGTAGGCCTTGTCGTCTTCGAGCACGAGGTACGAGGTGTAGGGGGTCATGATGCCGAACTCGTGGCTGAGGCGAATGACCTCGTCCTTGAGCTCGGCGCTTTCCCCGCGCAGGCGGATCTCGTCGAGCAGGAAGCCGACGCGACGGGTGGCCCACAACCGGGGGATGAACGTGTTGTCGGGCTGTTCCGCGGGGAAGGTACCTTCGTAAACAAACTCACGCTTCTCTCCGTTCGCCTCGCCGAGCAGGCGGATGGCCGAGTCCCCGCTGCCCTCGTACCGGCCGAAGACAATGATCTGGTCGCCGCTGAACAGGTCGGGCAGGGCGCTGGGATGAACCATCGAGGTCTTGAGCTTGTCCACCTCAACGCGCACATTGGCCAGCACCGGACTGCTCATCTTGTCAACGAGGCTGGCGACCTTGACCTCGATATCCTCTTCGGGCAGCACATACTGGGGGAGGCCGCCATTCTGGCCGGCAATCTGATCCAGCAGGTGGGCGTTGACGTCTTCTCCGGCGCCGAATACGAAGACGCGGGCATGAACCTTGTTGGCTTCACGGATGTTCTTCAGGATGTTTTCGGGTTCGGTTTCGCCGATGGTTGGCCGGCCGTCGGTGAGAAAGAGGAGGATCGCCGGACGCGCGTTTTCGCTATTCATTGACAGAGCGGCAGCAAGCGCGTCGTTGATGGCCGTGCCGCCGCGGGCTTCGATCGTGCGGATGTAGGTCAGCGCCGCGGCCCGGTTCGTGGCATTGACTTCCACCGGCACCGGCCGGAAGGACTCGACGTCGGTGCTGAAGCGGACGATGTTGAAGCGGTCGCCTTCATGAAGCGCGTTCACGCCGTATTCCAGCGCCTTGCGGGTCTGCTCGATTTTCTTGCCGGCCATACTGCCGGAAGCGTCGATGACAAAGGTTACGTCCTTCTGCATCACCGCGTCCGGCGTGGCCACCGACGGGGCGAGCATCATCATGAAGAACCCCTTCTCGCCCTTGGCCGCATGGGTGAGGAAGTTCAAGCCGAAGTCCTTCTGTGAAACGCTGTAGTAGAGCACGAAATCGCGGTCCAGCAGGGCCTTGTCTTCCTCGAAGCCGACGACCGCTTCCTGATCGCCCTTGCGCGAAATGCCAACCTGGTGCGACGGCGAATAGATGCTCTTGAGCGGGAGCTTGGAGTTCAGCCGTACACCCACGGTGAAGTCCGCCAGGGTGCGGGAGGCCCGCGCGCCGGTCTTCAGCGGGTAGACATACGTATAGATGCCGCTGTCGAACGCCAGGGTCTGGGAATACTCCAGTTCGATCTTCTGCAGGCCGTTGGCCGGGACCGGGAAGACGCTGATGCGAAACAGGTTGCCGCCCATGTGCTCCAGCAGCCCGGGGTCCTTCATGCGGCGCACGATGTCCTCGTAGATGCCCCGTGCCTTGCCTTTTTCCACAAGCTCGCCACTCATGCGCTTGCCGTTGATCATCATGGCAAAGTCGGCGATGGCGGCATTCTCGGGCAGCGGGAAGATGAAGACCGCCTCAAGGTTCTGGTTGACGCTGTTCCGGAAGACCTGCTCGATCTTGGCCGTAGCGACCCCGTCCTTGATCCTGATATCCACCCGCTGGCTCTCAATGGCCAACGGCGGGATGGATTCGTCCCTGGGAATCAGCATACCGGCGCCGAGTGCGTGCAGCGCGTTGAAGGTGAGAATACCTACCAGGCCGATCGCAATCTGTTTCATGAGTCCGCCTCCCTTTGCTTTTACATATAGACGCCGTTCACCGCGATATTGTTCCGGCTTTCTTTGCCGGGGTCGCCTACTTCAACAGCACCTTCGCCAGTTTCCTCGTTTCGCCATCATTGTCGGGGGCGTCGACCGCTGCGACAATCGCCGGTCGCGCAAACGCCAGGAGCGCGCGGTCATTGATCCGGCGCAGTTCCATCAGGATGCCGCGCTTTTCCCACCGTTCGCCCTTTTCAAGCCAGGCCAGAATGGGGGACCGGGCACTGTCTGGCGCCAGGATCAGCAGGCTGACGGCAGCGGGGATCCGCACCGCAACTTCCGTGTCGGCCAGAAGGTTCTTCAGAATGGTTGCGTTCTCTTCGACGTCCTCCGGGCGGCACTGAGCCAACCGCGCGGCGGCTTCGACACGGGCCTCGATGTCCTGCTCTCCCGCGAGGGCACGGTAGAACGCCTGCGCGGCGGCGGGGCCGATCTTCGCCACGGCGTCGAGGATGGCATGTGGCGAAAGAAGTTCCTCGGTGCGCCGCGGATCCACGGGCGGCGTCAACGCCGACTCCGTCAACTCGTCCCAATCGCCGCCCAGCGCATCGAGGTTACTGATCGCGTCGTACTGCGCGCGCACCTCTGCCTGGCTCTGTGCCGCGAGGAATCCAGTGCCGCGCCGCCGCTTTTCGTCGTTCCGCGCGTCCGCATAGAGTGTCGCGAGGAGCGGCAGCGCTCCCTGCGCCTTGAGCTGGCCCAGCGCCCAGACGATGGATGCGCGCGCCAGCCCGCTCTCCAGATCGAGCGCGGCGATCAGCGGCTTAATTGAGGCGGGATCGCCAATGGCCCCGCAGGCGCGGGCGGCATTGGAGCGGATAACCCGGTCCTTGTCGGCCAGCGCCCGGTGCAGGATGGGCAGCAGGTCCTTGCCGGCGAAGCGGAATACGTCCTGCGCGAAGTCGCGGCCGGCGGTGTTGCCCGCGCCCGGATCGTAAGCCGCCAGGAGCAGGGCGGCGGATTCGGGATGGCGCCGCAACGATTCGCCCAGTTGCGGAAACACCTTTGTCTCGTTGTCGTCGTTGCGGACATTCGGGGGGAACTCCAGGAGCAGGGCAAAGACTTCCGGGGTCGCGATGGGCGCGACCGCTTCGTACAGCGCCTCCCGCCCCGCCACGACGCCCACCGTCGAGGATGGGCCGAACGGGATGTTGCCGTAGTCGCCGGTCTCCAGGATCTCCCGCAGGCGCCCGAGCGCCGGAAGCTGTCCGTGCCGGCACAGCGTAACCGCGGCCAGCGCCCGCAGGTGCGCGTCATCGCCGTCGAGCGCCTTGTGCAGCGCCGCGAGAATATCCGCATCGGGCGGCAGACGCGAGAGGATGTAGAGGGTCGTGCTTTGCACCCGCGGTTCCGGGCTGTCCAGCAGGCGCGCCAGCGACGGCACGCACCGCGCCGCGATGGCCTCGCGGCCCAGCAGCGATGCCGCCGCCCGCGCCTGGTAGAAGGGATTCGGATCGGCAAGCGCCTGCTGCAGGTCGGGGAGCGTCGTCACGTCCATCGGGCGTCGTACGCCTTCTTCGTATTGCTTTTGCCGACGCGATTGGATGAGGGTCACCGCCTCACGGGGTCTTGCCAGGGCCAGGGACGCTTCGTCGATGGATTTTGTGATCATCACCAGTCCGTGCGTGCCGGCGATGAATTTCGGGTGCTCGGGATCGGCCACGATCGCTTCCCGGTCTCGATACAGTGCGTAGCCGCCGAGAATGGGCAAAGGCAAATCCAGGGTCTCCGGCGGGAATGCGGCCGCTAACACTGCGTCGCCATCCGTGATACGGCCGGTTTTGGTGTCCAGGATGGAGCTGCGGAAGGTCAGCACGCGATCGTCCGTCGAGGTATGCGGCCAGCGCCGCTTCACCTCGTCGGCCACGGGCGCAACGATGGCATCTTCCTTCGGCGTGCCGTACGCCCGCGTGCCGTAGAGGGTCCCGTAGAGGATATGCAGTCGGGCGCCCTCCGCGCGAAGCGCCTTGATCTTGTTGCTCTTCAGTCCGTCCGCGATCGTGAGCACCTGAATGAGGCCGGTTTGGAGATCCTGCACGGCCAAGCCGCCGTTCTCGTCACCCAGTTCACAGGCGATGTAGAGCCGATCCCCGATCCGAACAGTGTCCTCGACTTTGTTGGAGGGCAGGCCGTCGGAGACCGTCATGCACCCGATGACCTTCCCTTCGGGCAGAGACATAATGGTCAACCCGCCGCTCGTGCACACGTACAAACGGGCACCATCCCGCACGAGCTTCTTGACGTAGAAATCGCTCAGCGATTCCTCCGGGACCCCGATCTTGCGCCACGTGCCGGCCGCGGGGTCGACCTCGAAGAGCCCGCCCTCGAGGTCCTGCACGTGATGGCTCATGCCGGTGTTGTCGTCGTACCCCAGGTTGTCCTCGGCCCATTCGCGGACGATGGCGTTGCCGATGAGGAGGCGTTTGCCCGGGAGCGGTACCGCGCACAAGCGCGGGCCGCGGTCGCCCCGCAGATCCAGCTTCACAACGGCGAGCGCCTGTTGGGCCAGGTCAGGCGCGATCCAGCCGGCCGTCTCGGGCAGCGGTCCGTGGTGCACCTTAAGCTCGCCCGTGTCGCGATCGTAGACCACGACGATATCCGGGTTGCGTCCCGCAAGCCACACGCGCCCCTCATGCTCACCGAGCAGGCTGAACTCGCCGTTCTGCAGCTCGCGGCTGCGCGCCGGGTCGATGATGGGCAGCACTTTAAGCTTCAACGTGCGCGGATCCAGCGCCGCGGGGCGATGCCGGAGCCGGTCGTTAACCCATGCGTCGGCCCAGATTTCGCGGTCCGTGGCGCCGATGATCTGCCACTGCCGAACGTCGGTGTCGATGCGACGGAATTCTTCGGCCTCCGGATCGTAAACCGACTGCAGAGCCCAGAGACGGCCGCACCCCTCGAAGAGGGCGCCGCCTTGATTGCCAAAATGATGCGCCTCGTGCGTCGCCGGATCGTATCGGTATGTCTCTCCACGCGAGGACACCCACAGCGCCTGCTCCCACCACAGCAATTGATCGACCGGGAACACGTCGTGGATCCGGTCCTCGTGGATCGTTCCGTCCTGCATGTAGGTGCGCTCGACGCGATCACGTTTCTTCCCGTCGACGGCTTCGACGCTCACACGCACCAGCCGCGGGACGTCGCCATCGGGATCGTCCAGACGATACAGACCGTCGCGCGTGCCGACGAAGAGCGCGGCGGGAGTGCCGGCAAACGTCAAGACACCCGCTCCCGTCGGAATTTGCAGGATTTGGAGGCTTCGCTTCGCACCCGGCGTTTCACGGTAGCGCACGAGGCCCCATGACGTGCCGATCCAGACGCGCCCCGGTTTGTCCTCGCCATCGCCCCATCGGGCTCCCGGTGCGATCGCGCGCACGTCGTCGCGGTTGGCCAGAATACGAACGCCATCCGGCAGACCCGGCGTAAGGACTTCGACCGACGCGTATTCGGCCTCATGCCCCGTCACGGGTTCGACGCGCGGACGCGCGCGGTTCTTTCGCAGGCGGTTCACCTGGTTGAGCAGCGGAATGCTGCGGGTCTTCTCGATCATTCCGGCGGCGCGTTCGACATCTTCCGGCTTTTTGAGATGCGCCAGAAAAACGTACAGGCCGTTCAAGATGTCCGACGCCGGAGAACCGTTGTCGCTCAAGCCGTCGTTCCAGTCCGCCCGGTAATCCGCCAGAATGTCCTTTTTGCGTTCGAACGGCTTCTCGCCGTCCAGGATGCGGAAACCGAGCGCAAGCAACCGGGCTTCCCGGTCGGGCGCCTGCTCGTACAACCGCATGAGGCGGTACGCGAGGTCGTAGTAGTTCCGGAATTGCGTGCGGTTCCATACGCCTTTTCCCCTGCGAAATGCGGGCAGGGCGTCCGATTCGAGAAGCATCTCGAGGAAACGGATGACCGTGTCACCGTCGCTCTTTCCCGTTGCGTCGAGCAGTTCGAGGCGCGTCACCGCATCCGCGGGATTGGCCTCGACCAGTGCGCTGAGCAGCGCCACGAAGGCCGCCTTGTCCGCCCGGCGGAACCGTTCTTTCCATGGGTCAAAATCGTCGCGACCCTTGGATTTCGTATCCTTCGCCATAGCCGCCAGAGCGCGGATGGCGCCGTGGGTGTCGCCGGCGGCCCAGGCGAGATTGGCCCTCGCGCGGGCACTCGTTACGGCGGCGGCGCGCTGCCTGATCCATGCCATGATGCGCGCTTCCTGGCCGGCGGCCCGGAAGCGCGCCACGGTCTGCTCGATCCGTTCCAGGTTGTCGCAAGCCGCGTCGTCCATTTCGAACTGCCGCAAACTCAATTCCATCGCGCGCTCAGTGCGGCCAAGAGCGGCATACAAACGCTGCAACTTGCCAAGTACATCGTGTTGGAGCGCGATGGCGCCGTCCGGCGTGTGCATGCCGCTCAGTTCCATTTGCGCAGAAGCCTGCCGCATGAAGACGTGTTGACTGGCCTCCTCGTCCGGATCCGGAAGAACGAGCACGGCGTAAGGCAGCGCCAGGGTCTTCTCGTACGCGACCGCGGCTTCGGCCAGCCGAGCCGCATCCTCGTACGCCGTTCCGCGGCGATAGGCGGCGGTCAGCGGATCGAACGCGGCCGTGTCGATGTAGGCCAGCTCCAGGGCCAGCGCGTCGTCGATCCGGCCCTCGTGCATCCGCACGCGTGCCAGCACGCGGCGGGCCCGGTTTTCGCCTGCGGCAATCCGGTCCTCGATCGCGCCGACCAGTTGCTCCGCACGGTCCGCTGCCTTGAATTCACCGTAGGCGAGGCGCAGGAATTCCTTGCGCGCGATCCCGGCCGAGAAGCCTCGCCACATCCAGAATTGCGCGGGCGCCATGCCGCGCGAGTCCACGCGCTCCGCAAAGGGAGATTTCGCATCGGCGGCGAGCGGTTCCCGGCGCGGATTCGCTGGATTCCGATCCATGTCCATCGCCAGAACCGGCTCGACCAGGATGTCCAGCGCCGCATTGGTTTCCCCCAGCCGTCTCAGGAAGTAGGCGTAATCGATGGCAAACTGCAGCCCTTTCCCGTCAAACCCGGCCGGTGTGACGACCACGCGGTTGGCTCCGGCGGGCTCGCCTTCGGCCGCGACCACGGGTGTGGCCTGCACATAGGGGCGGCTGTTGGCACGGTGCATCTGCCAGATGCGGTCAAACTCACGGCGGGCCGAGTCCCAGGCCTTTAGCGCGATGAAACGCCGTATCAGCCAGTTATCGCGATGGCTGCCGGGGCCCACGGTAAAGGGCGCCAACGGCTGCGAATAGCGGGCATATCCATCTGCCTCCCCGGGCGCCGCGGGCGGCTCAACGCAGTAACCCTCGCCGGTGGTGGCGATCCCGGCGGCGGCTTCGTCGTAGCAGGCGAGGGCCTCTTCGTTGCGCGTCAGCGCCAGATACAAATCGCCTTCGATGAGTTTCACGCGGTAGGCGGGAATTGCGATGGAAGGGTAGGGCAGCAGCGGGAGGAATTCCGCGGCCTTGGGTCGGGCCACGCTGGCGGCCATGTGCGCCGCGCCCGGCACCGTGAGAAACCGGCGGAACGCGTCGACTTCCTTTCCCTCATCCAGGAGCCGGCGTCCTTCCCCGAACGCGTCATCGGCGCCCGCTTCCGGCAAGCGCAGCAGCATGGCAATCACGACCAAAGCGCAGCGAAAGCCCCGCGACACGTTACAGTGCTCGTGCATGGCGTACCCCTCAATGTTCGACTCCCTTCTAGAACGCGGACTTGATCTGAACGCCGCTGTTTTTCTGACGGCGCATCTGTTCGAACAACTGGATGTTCTTGCCCTGGATGTCCTGCTGGCCCTGCCGCAGGTTGTACTGGTAGTCCATCGTCTGCTTCGCGG
>CAZOJL010000060.1:0-18728 GCA_964580075.1 uncultured Akkermansia sp.
ACCGCTTTGAGGAGTAAGAATCAACGACCTCATCAGAACTGCCATGCGCCCGTTCCTGACCTCAAGCCCAGATACGGTGCGCGGCGAGCATTTCGTCGAGCAACGGATCGATGATTTCCGCATCGCCGACGAGCGGATGATTCAGGAGCGCTTGCTTGAGCAGGCGCCGGTCGCGCGTCATGGCCGCCTCGACCGTCAGCACCTCGTAGGCCTTGACGGCCTGCACCCAGTGACGCACAAGATCTTGCGATGTGCGCCCCACAGTCAGCGCAGTTTGACTAGCGCAGACCGAAATTGCATGGCCAAACCGTCAATCTCTTCTGGCGGGAGATAGTCGGCCATGGACTGCCTGATTTCGCTGTCGGTCAGCGTCGAGACCCGGTGGCGGAGGAACTCGTAGAATTCACTCGATGTGGAACCTGGAAAGCGGTCCTCTTTGCTGACAAGGCGAGAGTACTCCGGTTTCTGGAGCCGTGATTCCAGCGTCTCCGGGTCCGGTGTAACCCCCATTTGAAGAAAGAACCAGATGTCGTAGAGATCCCGTGTCAACCGGCGTTCGTTCCATGCGGCCAACTTGTTGGCCAGCGCCACGGAGTGTTCCGTAATGCAGATCATGCGAGGCGGCAGGTTGAACGCACGCGCAAAACTGCGCGTGGAAGCCAGGGATGTTCTGGCCGTCATGGCGACCTTGGCTTCGATCTGGATGGTTGTCCCGTCTGCAGTCAGCACAACCCGCAGGCATTTCGAGTTGAAGGAGTGACTGATCGCGGCGCCTTCGATGCTTTTCAAGCAGGCCACGATTTCCGGCATCAGGTCCCTCTTCGACCTGTAGGGAACGAAGACATAGTCCAGGTCGTTCGTAAACCTGGAGGATCCCAGAATGCGCAGAACCATGCCGCCCCGCAACACCGCCCGCTGCGCGAACCGCTGGGCAAACAGGTCGAGCACGCGCGCAATCAAGGCCTGTTCTCGTTCTACCATTTATCACCCCAGACACGGTTGAAATAGTTGACAAACCGCTTGTCATACTGCCGCAGATAGCCGAAGACAATCTCCCGATTCAGACCTGTTACGTTGACATCGCACTCGGGGTCGAAAGAGAACCGTTTCCCGCAATACGTGTAGTAGCACACATCGAGAAACGCCTTTTCCGGCGTCGCGCATAGAATCCCCTTCACCGGTTCGAACCCGAAGTAAAGCGATGGGCTGATGCCCAGGTGATCGATGGTTCCCAGTTTACAGAGATAGGTGCGGGACCGGCCCGTCTTGATCGCCTGGATTTTCCGAACAGGAATGGACCCGATCACCGCACATTGGGCAAGCACCGTGCCGGTCGAGATGTAGGCCGCCGGTTCGATCCGGTTGCTGATCGTCGCAAGAGTCGCCTCTGGCGTCGCGTATATTCCCCGCTTTACCTTGAACAGCACCCCGGCCTCGACCAAGGCGTTAAGGCGTTTATAGAGCGCGGCTTCCGTACGGTCCCCCAGCGCAACACGCAGGTCCGGCAACGTAAAGACCCCGTCGAGATCGCCTGCCCACCGCTGTATAACCGTGTATACCTTTGCGTTCATTGACAGATAATATACTTTTATTAGAGTTGCCGTCAATCATTCTTCTCAGACAATTATTTCCCCCCATCCCCGTTCCTGACCTCAAACCCAGATACGGTGCGCGGCGAGCATTTCGTCGAGCAGCGGATCGATGATTTCACGGGAGTTTCCGACAAAGACTTTCGAAGCCTGACTGAACCCCTGAACCTTTCTTCAGCGTCCCGCCCGCACGGCCTCTTCCCGCTCGCGGAAATAGCGGGCCGTCTGACCGACCAGCCGGTCGAGCAGCGCCGGATTGGGCTTGCCGTTCATCGCCGGATAGGGGTCTCCGCCGGGGCCGAGCGGCTCGGGCGTGACAAAGCACCCGGGCTGGTTGTAGTCGATGCAGTAGAGCGCCATGATCAGCAAAATCATCTTTTTCAGATGCTCCATGAAATACGTAAAGTTCGCCCACGAGACGTCCGGCGGGATCAGGTGGTCGCAACCCGGGATCCAGCCGCCGAGCGCCAGCATATGCTCGGCACGGTCGAGCTCGCGGTGTATTTCCGGCTTCCCCTTGGCCAGGGCGCTCTTGTCGAGCCCACCCATGATGCCGAGTTTGGGATACCGTTTGCGGTAGGACACGACGTCGTTGCCGGCCTGAACCTCGAACGGCATGAAGGCGTTGATGCCATGGCGCATGAACGTGGGCACCAGCTCATCAACGAGCCCATCCGAGTCTACCGAGAGGATCGGGATCTTGTGCCGCGCGGCGAAGGCGGCCATGCGGTCATACTCCGGCATCATGAACTCCTCGATCATGGCCATGGAGATCAGCGATCCCTGCTTGCCGGACATGTCTTCCCAGATGTGGATGTGATCCACCTGGATGTGGTTGACAACCTCTTCGTACAAGGCCAGCCAGAGGTCGGTGTAGGTGCGCATGATGTCGCGCACCAGCTCGGGTTCGTCGTAGAACGCCATGAGAATTTCCTCGGCGCCCATCATGTCGCGCGCGGTGCCGAACATCCCCCACGGAAAGCACCCGAGTTGAACCGGAGCATCCATCGTGGCCATGTGGGTGACGAACGGCTTCAGTTCCGGCAGCCGATCCGCGACGCGGGGCTGGAGGCGCTCCTCTTTGTATTTGGCCCAGTCGTCCGGCGTCTTGATCGGGTAGCTCATGAACTCCGGCATGGACCCGCCGTCACGGCGGTTGCGCACGACCATGCCGCGCCAGTCCAAACTGATCACGAATTCTTCCGTCTCCTCGATCACTTTCGCTTCAAAGCCGGGGAGCGGCCCCATGTGTACCGGTGCCCCCTGGAAGAACGGCTCAAAGCCGAAATAGCGCGCGACATCCAGGTCGGCGATGCCGGATTCCTTCTGCCAGCGTGCGGTGGTCTCGCCCCAGGGGTAGAAACCGAGCCATCCTGGAAATGGCGCCCGGTCGGTCTTCTCACACAGCAGGGTCTTGATGCAGCGTTCTTTGTTGGTCATCTTTGTGCTCTCCTTATTCAATTTAGTGCTCACAATCGTCATGTTGCCAATGGGATCAGCCGGTTCAAACTCAGGAATGATTGACACGAAAAACACCGCTCTTCAGATAGTTCAGACAGATAACGTATGCCCCAAAACACAGGCCCGAAGCGATTCTTGCGTCAGCAATTCTCAATATGAGCGCATCCGTACAGTCGAAATCGAAATCGCTTCGCGCCATGAATCCGCGTCAACCACCGTGAAATCCAGGAATTCAGGCACGCCGCCGGCATGCTTCAAGTTCTTCTGCGTCGCGCCCCAGCCGGAGGTCGTGATTGTGTATTGATCGGTTTCCTCGATCAGCCGATATGGATACCGCGGACTGTTATCCGCCCAAACGCTGGCAAAACGATCCATGCCCAGGAATTGACCAATATCAACGCCTTCCGGGATCCCCTCCCGGCGCCATCGTTCGACGGTGGATCCCCATGGAGAATCCGTTATCGGCACGCGATCGGCTTCCTTGTGCTCGTACATCCGCCTGACCCGTTCGTGAGTAGTCATTTCAGTGGTCATCTAAAAAGTGGCTCCTTATTTGCGTGATGAATCGTCCGATTTCTCTGATCGCACGCTATCCCTCCTGCGTGAATCGGAATTTCTCGGGATTACAGAGCGGCTGATCGCATGAGTTCGCATCATGCGGGCGGAACACGAGATAGAGCGCATGCACTCCGCTGACGCGTCCTCACGCTTTCGCGCCAGGCACACCCTGATGTGTCGGGAAGTGCTTCAGGATCACCAGCGGCTCGCACAGGCTGTGGTTCTCCACCTTCACACCCTTGCGCGCGGCCGGGGCGCTGACGAAAAATTCATCGGCGCTGGTCTGGCCGAAGCGCAGCATGGTGGCGGCCTCCGTTTGCTGCCCGCCGAATTGGCCGTGCCCCTGGATCACGATGCAGCCGTACGCGCCGGCATCCTTGATCATGGCTGTGGCACCGGGCTTCACGGTCAGTTCCTTCGCCGCCACGTACGGATTACCGTAGGTGATCCATTTCTCGCTCCAGCCCTTACCGGTCCCGGCTGCCAGCGGCGGACGGTAGAACGTCTTCTTGTAGTGCGGATCCACATTCTTCTTCCAGTCCATGAGGCTCAGCACATAGTCCACGTCCATCTTCTTGTCGTCCGGACAGTTTTCAACGAGGAAATCGTGCGGATAGACCTCGCCGGCAGCGATGTTCTTGTAGACCGAGTTGACGTCCGCGTTCCATTGCGGCTCGTAGGTCAGCACCGAGCCCGGCGCATGTACCACACCCGGCGGGGTGTACCAGCCGGTGCCCAGCTCGATGCGGTAGGCGCGCGACAGCTCTGTAATACGGTTATCGCCCTTGGTGTATTGGAGCAAGCGCTCGCGCACCTGGTCCTTGGTCACATCCGGATCGAAGCCGAAGTAGGTAACCGGGAACGTGCCGAGGTGGTTGTTGAGCTGAGGCGGAAAGTAGTAGGCCTCGGGCTTGCCCAGGCGGCCTACGCGCGCGGCGGCCTCGAAGCTCAAGTGCAGGTGATGGAAGAGCGGCTCGCCAAAGTCGAAAAACTTCGAGTACATGGGCCAGCCGCCGTGCTTCTTCATCAGCTCCTCGCCGACCAGTTCGGCCCCCAGCGCTTCTTGCGCGTCCCTCAGCGTGAACTTCTCCATGGGATCATTCGAGGGAGGCAGCACATAGCTCAGCCCTTCATCGGCCGGCGCCAGAGAGCCGTTCATGCAGGTGATCACGGAAGAGAACCAGCGCTCCTTGATGGCGCCGCGCGCGGTGCCCAGGGCGAAATAGTCATCCGGGTGCAGACGCAGCCGCCGTCCTGGCGCGCTGAAGCGACGGGGGACGAAAATGGGGATGAGCCTCAAAACGCCCTTGGTAAGCCTGTTGATTTGCCGGATCCTACTGACGGTTGCCATGTGAGAATCTCCTGGTTGAATCACTAGAGGCGCTTGCAAAACCCTTGGAAGCACCGGGAATCAGGGTTCAGGATGCCAGGGTTTCGGTCGAAAACGCCTTTTGAACCCCGAACCCTGAACCCTCCGCTTGCACAAACCAAAGGTTTTACAGACACCTGACTATATAAAACGATATATGTGCGTGTCAAGCGACAGCAATTCGAATTAACGTGGAGTCTGCCGGTGGTCTGCCGGTAGTCGTTCTGTTATCAGACCATACGGCCCGCGAGCTCCGCGAGTTGAGCGACCGTGTCCGGGCCGAGGTTCCCTTCCTGGAAGATGCCAACATTGAACGTGACGCCGCCACCCACGGCCTTGAAATCCTTCACTACGGTTTCGAGGTCGGCCACGGTATACAGGGGACGTTCCATCTTGCCCGGCTCTGCGGCGGGCATCTCAAAAGGCGGGTTCTGCCAGTCCGAAAAACCGCCGCCGTGCCCCCACATGCAATCAATCGGGACCAGGCAGTGCCAGAGGCAGGTGGGCGGCGGTTGCGGAACATGATCAAGGGGAGTCAACAGGTCCGTTCCGCGTCCGTAGCGCACCTTGCCATGGATCAGGAATTCCGTCTCCCCCGCCAGGTAGTCCTGTCCGGGGACAACCGGCTGGGACAGACCGCAGCAGAACGAAGCGTCGTTGAACGCCACGATCGCATTCGGGTTGCCGGCACGAGCCGCGGCAAGATAGAGATCCGGCTTGATCAGGGAATTATGAAAAACCTTCCACGTGTAGGCCCCATCGAACCACCATCCATCCAGAAGGTTCCCCAATCGCAGGGAATATTCCGCGATGAATTCGGTGTATCGCTGCTGGAATACCTCCTGCGCGGTGCCCTCCTCCGAGTTCCACCCGAATGCCTGTTTGATCGCGGCCGACTGGCCGGCGACTTCACAGGGAATGTAGGCGATGAACCGGGATCCGAGCTTCTTCACTTCCTTTGCGATCTCAAGAACCAGGTCGCGCCGAGCGCCATGTCCTGGGCCGGCCAGGCGGTCGAGAACCGAATTCGGACTGGCGTAATACCCTGTGTTTTGTCCGACCGTGAAGATCAGCCAATCGGCCTTGCCCTGCCGGAAGCCGTCCAGAAACCGGCCGACATCGAAGCGATCAACAGCGGCATCGACATCCTTGATGCGCGTTCCGGATTGTGGTGGAGGCCCTGGCGCGACCCAGTGAACCATCATTCCGAATTTCTTCTGCCGCATCCATGAAGCTCGTGATGTCTGCATAACCTATCCCTTCACTAGCACCCCATCGGCTAACCTGGAAAAATTCCGGTCCCCGCAGTTGGCATCATCATACGAGGGGGGGGTGAAAAGAGTCAACCCGATCCAGCAATTCTAACACTGGCAACCGCTATCGGGATCCAAATCGGGATCGGGACCGAAATCGACGAGAAAGCAAGGAATTCGACCCCGATAGCGATTTCGATTTCGAGTAAGACAAGCTGTAACCCTCATCAGAACTGCCATGCGCCCCATTTCCTGTCTTCATCGGGTTCTTCCGTCTCATAACGGTGCTGTCGTGTGAATGCGCGCCGTTTTCCTCGCTCCATCCCCCATCTGCGGACAACTCTGTGAAGCCTGCTACTGCTTTCCAAACACATTCTTCACTGCCCGCAGGTAGCCATACCCCCAGCGCATGTCGGGCAGCAAATAGCTCCCCTCGGTCCATTCGTTCCAACTGTTGATCGTGACCAGCGGCGTCTGGTTGGGGCGCTCATCCAAGTAGCGGCGCGCCCGCCAGAGACAGGCTTCAAAGGCGTCCGGGGTCGCATTTTTCACCACGCAGTGGTCGGAGAACGACGGGTTGCGGTGCGTGTTGTCCCAGCCGATCGAGGCATGCGGATAGTAGGTCCCGTATGTATTCTCGTACCCCTTCCATTGGGAGATCGCCTTATCCGCCCAGACGGGATAGTCGCCGGTTTCTCCGGCGTTCTGACAGAACTGGTAAGCCGTGGCGCTGTCGAAGGCCAGATCGCGGGCCACCTGCTGCTCGTTCCCCGGCTCCAGTTTGGCGCCCGCTTCCACGCCGGCGCCGCTCTTGGCAATAGTCTGGATGTCGAGCCCTGTGAGCCCCCGCGCCACGCAACGCTGACGCATCCAGTCAAAGGCGTCACGGGTCGGCGCGACCCCTCCCAGCCCGGTCACCAGATTGGCATAGTCGAAGATCGAGAAGACAGGCTTGCCACCGATGCGGTAGTAGCTGTCGAGCATGAGATACTTCTCGATGATCCGGTCGAACATCGGTTCCAACTCAGCCCGATTGACCTGCCCGCTCCAGATCGCCGGGCTCGGCTTGTGCCAGTAAGTATCGACATGCATGTTCCAGAGATCGTTCACGTCATGGTTGGCCCACATCAGGTAGAACTTGCAGTCCGTTCCCTTGAGCGCCGGCATCAATCCCTCGTTCAACTGCCGCTCGAAACAGGGGGAGTTCAGGTACCAGTACCAATCCACGATGAACACGTTGACGCCGTGCGCCAGGGCGAGTTCGACATGCTGGCGCATCACCTTCGGATCGGCCTCGTCCTGGTAGCCCAGCAGCGGAATGCGCGGCATGTCGTGCCCCGGAAAACGCGGCGTGCCCCGACGAACCGTGTACCACTCGCCATCCTTCTCCGGCCAGAAGTTTTCCACTCGCGGCTCGTAGTGATACGACGGCCAGATATAGGCTGCTACGTCATACTGCTTCATCTTCTGCTTCTGCATTTATGGTTCTCCTTGTTTGTCTGTACACTGAACACTTAACCCTTCATCACTCCTTCATCACCGCCTGTACCTCGGCAGGCGACAGGACCGTGCGGTAAATACGAAAGTCGCTCAGGAGCCCATTGAAAAAGCGATTTTGGTCCCAGTACCCTAATCGTAGCGCCATGCCCCGGTTAGGCACAAATGCACCTTTGGCTGGAGCCCGGCCTTTCTCTACGCCGTCCACGTACATGACAGTGTTCGAACCATCGCAGACCACGGCGACATGCTGCCACTGGTCCGTGGTCAGTTGCACCGAAGGCGTGCCGCAGGACTCCCGATTTCCGATGCCATAGCTCAGGGCGTATCGGTTTGTCGTGCCGTAATCCTGCTGCATGGACAGGCCGCATTGGCCAAGAACTGCGTCATTGCCGGAATTGGCGAAGATGTTCGCGCAGATCCGCTGTTGCGCCGCAGGGTTTACCCAGAATGCGATCGAGAACGGCAGGCCCAAATCCTCCAGAGTGGTTGGCGTATCCAGAATGCCCCACTGACCATTGAAGCTCATGGCGACGCGTCCCGCTGCGTTTGTCCAGGTCGGCCCTTTCACAAACCCAGCCAGTTTGTTCCCCGAGGCATCGGCGGCCACGCGCCCCTGCCCCTCGTCCAGTTTCCACCGCGCATACAATCCCTCGTAGCGGAACTTCCTGCTGGTCGCCGCGAGGACGTTCGGCTTACGCGCCAGATCGCGTATGCCCTTGACGGCGATGGAGTATTCGCCGCGGGTAAGCGGTGTGGTCGTCAGGGTCACGCTCGTGCCATCCGACCCCAGCAATGCCGAAACCACCTGGAGGCCGGAGACCACGGTATAGTTGCCAACAGCTTCGGCGTCTTTCTTGTGCACGGGTTCGCTGAAGGTGACCACCACGCGATTGGTCTGACCCGGCGCAGATACCGTAACCACGCTTGGCGCGACCGTATCCAGCGGCGTCACCGTAACGATGCGCGGCACGCGCTCCGTATGTCCCTGCGCGTCCGTTACCTGCAGGAAGACCGTATAAGTCCCCACCTTTGCATAGGTGTGCGTGGCCGTTGCACCCTCTGCTTGGGTGCCGTCGCCGAAGTCCCAGGCGTACGAGACGATCTTGCCGGCAGGGCCCTCCACTGATGCCGCATCGAAACGCACCGGCAGCGGCACTTCGCCTGCAGCAGGCACGGCCACAAAGCCCAGCGGATCGCGGAACGGCGGCGTGATCACCACGTCAGTCCGGCGAGTGACCGGGGACACCGACAACCTCACCAGCTTGTTACTGCGGATGGACAACTCGATGCTTGTGTCATCAGGCGCCTGCATTCGGTAGTCGCCATCCCATTCCGGCGGCCAGGACTTGAAGAGCACGATCTTCTTCCCTTCCGGCTGCATCAGCCCCCACTCATCGGTACGGAACGCGGCGGCAGGCAGCCCCTCCTTGTTGTAGAGATTGTGCTCCGTCGGGGAGCAACTGTAGGCGTAGCGCACGGCCACGGGATGGGTCACCGCGGTACTGGAAACCACGACATCCGTGCCTTCGATGACCGCATCGGCCCAGGCCCACTGTTGGTCGTCGCCGCAAATCGCGAATGGCCGCGGCGTGCCATCCTTAACTTCCTCGGCCGGGGCCTTGCCCTTCTTCCGGCCCACCATCAAACCGCTGCCGACATGGTCGAATTTCAGGCGGATCTTGTTACCCTCGATCTTCAGCTCCCGGTAGAGCGGACCGCTGACGACCAGTTCCGTCTGGCCATACAGGTCGCGCAGCGCCCACAGTGCGAGGCGCTCGCCGATGTCAAACTTGTTCACCGGGTGGAGGCCGCCACCGATATCGATCGCCACGGCCATGCCGGTATTGGTGATTTGCAGGCTCTTGAAAAACTCCATGCGGGTGATAGCGAGGCCAAGACCGTCCTCGCCGTCCGGCGCCCCTGACGGAGGGACGCCGAGAGGATCATAATACCAATCACTGGGAAGCTGTACGAAGTAGACGGGGAAATCGCCCTGATTCCAGACTTTGCGCCAGCCGCCGATCAGGGCCCGCATCTCGCGGTAGTAGGCGGTGTCGCCGCCGTTCCACAAGCCCTGATACCAGAGCGCGCCTTTGATGCCATAGGGGGCCGAAGGTTTGACGTCGCTGTTGTAGACCGCCGAGAGTGCGACGTGATCAGCCTGCCTCAACATGGCATCATAGCTCCCTTGCTGCTTCAACCAGGGTTCCAGATCGTACCCCTCGGGCGCGATGGAGGCGGCAATCGTTGTGCCGCCGAAGGAGACTTCGATCAGCCCCATCGGCACGCCCGTTTCCTTCAGGATGCGCCGCGCAAAATAGAAGCCTGCGCCGGTGAAGCTTGGCGCCGTGTCCGGCGTGCAGACTTTCCACACACCGGCCACATCGCTCCGCGGTTTGCTGCGCGAGGGTATGTTGGTGGTCATGAGGCAGCGCAGCAGGGGGAAATCGGCCGTGGCGATATCTTCCTTCGCATCGCAGTCCTTCAGGTTGAGTTCCATGTTCGACTGCCCGCCGCAGAGCCAGACGTCGCCGATCAGCACGTCCTTGATCGTGACCGTGTTCTTGCCGGTGACGATCATTTCCTGCCCGACGGTATTCATCTTCATGGCCGGCAACTTGAGCATCCACTTGCCCTGCGCATCGGTGATCGCCGTCTCCTGGGCATTCCCCACCTTGACAGTGACCTTTTCGCCAGGCTCCGCCGTGCCCCAGACCGGCACCGGCAGATCGCGCTGCAAGACCGCGTGATCGCAGAAGATTGTCGACAACGTCACATCGGCCCGCGCCGACAACATACCCAGGCCCAAGCTCAGAGCCAGGACGCTTGCGAACATGAATCGTTTCATCTGCATCTTTCTGTTCTCCTTTTCGGTTGACGATAACGGCGCCCCGTCTTCGCGCTTCGCGCTACGCCGTGGCACGCGATTACGGTTGACGATTGGCTGCCTCTCCGCGTTAACCGTAATCGTCGCCGTAATCGTCCACCGGTCTCCCATCGTTGTCATAATCCTTGTCATAATCCTTGTCGATCTTCCATCTTTGTCCCAATCGTTGTCTCAATCATTGTCGACAACGATCGCGACAACGATCCATTCGACAACGATTGCGACAACGATCTGAACCACTGAACCCTGAACCCTGAACCCTTTCCCCTACATCCACGCTCCCGCAAACCGTACAGGACTATTGCTCCTGATCCACAACCGCCTTCAACGCCTTGAGATACTTCCCGTCCGGATCGCCTTGAGTCGGGGCGATATGGCCGCCCTCGCCGAACTCGTTCCAGGCATAGACTAGAACGATGAGGTGTGCTTGGGATCTTCCCGGATGGCCGCCTTGTTGATCGCCTGCCCATTGTCTTGCCAGTACCAGCAGAAGGCGAAGAAAGCTATACCGTGATCCGCGGCCAGGTCAATCTGCCGCTCCATGATCGCCAGCGAATCGGCACGCCACCCCCAGACCGGTTCGCGCTCCGGGAACTCCTCCACCATCCGCCGGGTCAGATGCGTCGGCGCATCCTTGGCCCAGGGCTCACTGGGATCATCCGCCAACGGGTGTCGCCCGCCCCATCCGTCAAAATAGTAGGCGCCAACCATCGGTCGTGTGCCTTGTTCTTTTTTCATGTGTGTTGATCCTTACTTGCCTAAGAAATAGCGTTCAACCCAAGATCTATCGCCAGCGGGCCACCTTGCGCAGCAGCGCCTCGCCCTCTTCCTTCGAGCCAACCGTGGTCGAGATGAACAACCCTTCAGGCCGCAACTGTTCCATAAACAGATCAAACTCATCAGGCTCCAGCCAGAACTGCAATCCCTTGCCCGCCGCCTGACAGCGCTTGTAAACAGGCATCCAGTCGGACGACCGGCCGTGGCCGGCGCCATACACCCACTGGATGGCATTCAACTCCTTGATTTCCAGCAGGCTGTCCAGATGGCCCAGCGCGTTCACGCCGTCCAGATGATAAATCGATGCCTCCAACGCGCGGCACTCCTCAATCAGCCCCGGAAGAAAGAACTCATTGAACATGGCAGGGGAGACCATGCAGGAGAAGTCGTTGCTAGGCACATACCACTTGCGCGTCGAAACAATCCCCGGCCACGAAACGATCGCCTGTTCCGCCGCACGCAACCGGCCCCACGAAAGATCAAAGACGCGCAGGTAAAGGTCCGTCACCTTGCGCACCAGACGCTTGGCCTCATCCGGCGACTCAATCAAATCGATGTTGAACTGCTGCGGATCGCGGAACGCGGCGGCGGCATCGCCGCCGGGATGGAAGTCCGTCAATCCGGTATAGAACTTTCCCTTCCCCTTGGCCAACAGAATGTCCGTTAAGTCGCTGATGGCGCGCCAGTAGGCATTGGCCGGATCAAAGGCGATGGCGTCCAGGCCGCTCCACGCATGCAAATTGGGGCGCGACCAGGACGTGACCTCGCCGAACTCAAGTTCCATACCCAGATAGGCATTGAATATTTCCGGGCCCAGGTTCGGACACATATGCGGCAACGCTTCACCGAGATATTCCCGGTTCATCACGTCGGCCAGCGCACAGTCGGCTATGCATTCAAAGTCCATCCACCGGTCCCGATGCGATGCATAGGTCTTTATAGGTTGCTGCGGATACCGGGGATCGTTCTTCGGCGCACAAACACACACCACCGGCCGGTCGAGAATCTGCCGATCCCAAAACGCATCCACCCGGGCCAACCGCTTCTCCCAATCCGGAATCCCCTCAATGGCCATGATCTCAGGTTTTTTCACAGAAGACATTTTCAATCCGTTTTTCCAACCGATTCCATTCTGTCTGCGTGCCGTAGCGGCCAGTCATCAGAAGTCAGGATTGTCCCATTAATCAGACGGAACTGCACGGAAAATGTGTGAAACACGTCACCAACTTTTCCCGTGCCTTTCCGTGTGTTCAGTGGGAACACTTTCTCTCTCACATCCCCGTCCGCACAAACCGCACAATCACGATCCCCGAGCCGCCCTTGCCGCCGCCGGCGCCGCCGCCGCTGCCGGTGAAGGGTTTGCCGTCCTCGGCGGCGTCGCCGCCGATCCCCGAGCCGCCCAATCCCTTGGGACCATTGCCGCCGCCCCCACCGCCCGCGGCGTACCAGACAACCGTCTTGCCATCCCCAAGGGTCGAGGAAATCCCGGGGCCGCCCGCGCATTGGCTCGGACTGCGGTCATCATCCCCGCCCACTCCGCCGGCCCCGCCGCCGCCTGCACCCCGATAACTATCGCCAAGACCGTTCCCGCCCCGGTTCCCCTGCTTCACCGTAAACGATTCCTGCCCCGCAAACATGAGCGGATAAACCGACGTGCCGCCTGTCTTCAGCGGTATTGGCCCTCCGCTGCCGCCGGACCCCCCGATACCGTGAATGCGCCGTTGTTCGTGAAGATGAGCACCGTCCAGCGCACACCTGCCGCATCGGCGCATTCCGAAACCGTCCCGCCCTTGATCGCGACAGGCTCGGACTTCGCGATGGTCAGCGCCAGAATCTTCGTGTCCGTCCCCTTCGCGTTCGTGGCCGTGAGCTTGATCTTCGCCTCGCCCGCCTCCTCCGGATAGCCTGCGATCACGCCAGTCGCGGGATTGAAAGCCAATCCCTTCGGAAGTCCTTCCACCGTCACCTCCGCCGGATCGTTCGCCGCTAGGATCGTGTACGTGAACGCCACGCCCTGCATCGTTTTGGCGGTCAGCGCGCTTGTAATCGCCGGCGCATTGTCGGCTAGCGGCGTCGAAGCCTTGACGCTCACCCAGGCGGAGCTGCCGTAGTCATTCGTCGCCGCCAGCCGGTACTGATACGCCGTCCCCGCCTTCAGATGGAAACCGGCATCCAGATACGCGAAGGCATTCGCCGGTAGCGTGGCGAGCGCAGTCCAACTCTTCCCGTCGGTCGAACGCTCCAGCACATACGCCTTCTCGTTGAACGCCACATCGGTCCAGCCCAGCCGGATACCCTGCGCTCCAATGGCCGTGGCGCCAAACTCGATCGGCGCAGTCGGCGCCACGGGCTCGGTTCCCGCGCCAGCGGCCCATTCCGGACCGCCAAACTCGTAGGCGCCCACGTCGGGCGCACCGACCGCCCGGTCGGTGATACCGGTAATCACCAGGCCGGCGTTGATTGCCGGGGAGTTGGTGGCCAGCCGGAAATCCAGGCCGCTGACCGGCTTGTCCGGTTTGCCCACGAACCCGCCGCCGACCACCAGGTTGTTCGTCTGGCTCGAAGCCGGTCCGGCGCCACCGATGGTTTGATTGGCTAGATTGTTGAATATCTTGCACCCCGGAACAGCGACCGTTACCTTGATTGCCTCGTTTTTCGCACCCAGATCTCGCGCCCAGATGGTGTTGTTGTAAGCCTCTAGATACCCGGAGGTCTGGTTCCAGCCGATGCCCAACTTTACGTCCCAGATCACGTTGTGATGGTAGCGGAAGTTCAAGGAGTTATTATCCGAATACAAAGCGGGGTTGAAGGCATAGTTTCCATGGTCCCCATGGATCCAGTTGTAGGCCACCTCCGTGCCGCCGCCATTGACAAACCACTGATATACGCCGCCGCCATCCTCGGTGTTCAGCATGTAATCGGACATGTAGTTGTATAGAATACGGATCTTCTGGTAGGTCGTTCCCCCCTGTGGGCTTGTCGCGGTGTAAATGCCGATGAAGGTCCGACTGACCCTGCTGATCGTGTTTCGCTCAATGAGGTGGCCGCCGCATGATACGTTGGCCTTGTAGTTCGTACCGATGTTCGGACCGATTCCGTCGACCGGAAATAGGGCGGTGATTTGGATGCCACTGAAGTAGCTGCCGCCGTAGATGTCCGTGATGATGCAATTCCGAATGACGTGGTTTCTGCCATCAAGATGCACGCCCGTGGCGGCATAGGCGATCTCACAACCTTCGATCCGGTTCTCTTCGCCCGAGATATACATCGCCGCGGCCTCCCGGTGAGTGCGCGACATGTCGCCGCCCAGGGGGTGGCCGGCACCCGTAAAGAAGTAGAAATGGCTCGAATAGAGGTGTCGGCTGTTCAGGAGCGCGCAATGGGTGGCCGTCGCCATGACGATGCCGCCCATCATGGTATTGACGCGATCGAACACCACGTAGTTCAGACCGGTCAGATCGATGACCGTGAATCGTCTCTTCGCATAGACCGCCATCCCGGACGGATCAACGCCGCCGGGCGCCATCAGGTAGAGCCTCCCTGCGGCTTCATCGAGGAAGAACTCCTTCTCCTGATTCAGCGCCCCCTTGGCGCCGGTAAGGAAAGCCCACCCGCCTCCCTCCGTGCGCCACCCAAACGCCACTTTCTTGGCGCCCAGTGAGAGCAGGCAATCCGCTCCGGCCGCCTGCGAGTTCGTGATGCATGCGCTCATGGCATTCCAGCCGCCGACGAACCAGACCGTGCCGCCCTTCCAGAACCCGTCGTCCCACCCCGGAACGCCCCGGAACACCACATCACCGTTCTTACGAAACTCGCCCAGGAACAACCTCCCAAGCCGGCAGGCCATCGCCAGTTGTTCCTTACCCGAGATGTTCGGCTCACGCGCCTCGATCATCAAATCGCCGTCCACCACAACCACGTTGCCCGCGTATGCCAGGCCGTTCGTCAGCGCAGCCGGCTCGTGGTTCCGCGCACTGCCCACGTTCCATGGGCACGCCGCCGAATAGATCCCGCCACCTTCATCTTTCCACGGCCCGGTCACCCGGTCGCCCGCGCAGATCGTCGGCTTCTCCTCGCCCGGACAGTTGCGGAACGTGATCGGACTCCCTTCCTTGCCCGAGTTCTTCGGTTTCACCGTTTCGGTGTAGGTCCCCGGCTTGATGAAGACCGTATCCCCCGCCTGCGCCAGATCAGCAGCCTGCTGGATCGTGGCAAATGGCGCCTTGGCCGAGCCGTCGCCGCCTTTCGGAGCCGTGCCGTCTACGTGGTAATTGGCGCCTTGCGCCGTAACGCCCAGGCTCAAAGCCAGGCCACTCGCTAACATGAACTGTTTCATTGATCAACATGCCTCCCACGACAGGATGCAAGATTGTTCAGATTCGAGGAAAACCGGAAAGCATGACGTAGGCAGGCCGTCATAGACAATACGTCCGTTCATCAGCTCATTGACGCGGGTCACCATATCCTCATTCAGCGTCAGCCAGGAATGCGCATCGCGGCCGGTCAGGTTCAACACGAAAGTCAGGCGCTGCTTGCCGTTCTTCAACGTCGTGGTGACCACGCCGTGAGTTGCTTTGACAAGTGGTGAAAGCCGGGCGTCACTCATCAATGCTGACACAACAGAACACAAGCCATTGCTTTTGGTATAGTCATGTGTTCTTCCCGGTGCACAACCAAACCAGATTGCTTTGCCGCGCCCTTTGTTATGGACGGTCACGACCGGACGTCCGTCAATGCTTCCCACCGGCCGGGCCCCATGCAGCACGCAGTCGATCCGGCGACCGCCCGAGGGCATGACATTCCGGCCGGTCTCCGGGCCAAAGCAGGTGACGGGGCCATCGTACGCGTCGGTTTCGTTTTCATTGACGCCGAAAAGATCTATACCGGGATACTCGCGCTGCGCGTAAAGCAAGTCATCATTGAGGAATGTCTGCCCTGAGGCCACGAGGATTCCGCCGCCTTTCACCCAGACTGTCAGCGCGTCCCGCAGTCCAGTCGGTTCCACGGCCTCCATGGGCAGAACCAGCATCTTGATGTGGGCGGGGATGCCGGCCGACAAGTCGATATCCCGCAGAATGTCAGGAATATATCCATTTTGGCACAAGGCCGCATGCCATCCCGAAAAATCCTCCGAGAGCCTCGAATCCACGATTTTATTCATCCGATAGGCGGCCGGTGAGTAGACCATCCCTATAGGCGATGGATCTGCCGCCGCCTTCGCGAACAACTCTTCATGGCAGCGGAACATCGCAATGAACTTGGCAACAGCCCGGCTGCGTTCCGTATCCTCACCATTGAGCTTGACCAAGCCAAAATTTGGGGATTCAACGTCTTTGATCTCCGGCCTGTATTGCCAGAACATCACACCCGTCGTTTTAAGCATGACTCCCATGACCACGGCGCTTATCAGGAAATGAACGGATTTGCGGTTCGAGTTGAGGCCGTACCAGGTGCTGCCGCTGCCGTTTTCGGCCAGCCACCACGCCTTTTCTTCTTCCCATGCACGCGTCATACTGCGTGACATGCACACAGGAAGCAGGTAGCCGCCGATCGTTCCGATGTGGAGACTAATCCCCCAGCCATCCAGCGGTTTATGGACTTCCCACGCATCACTCGCGCTCTGGAGACCATGGCTGGTGACCGGATGGACGGGATCATGCAAGCGAACGGTATCAGCCCGCCACTGGCACATCTTGACGATCATCCAGGTGTGGAATTCGTCAGCATCCATATCGGGGAGGTAATTGGTGCCGGACGCCTGCTTGTTGTCCGGGCGTTGGTCCCTGACTTCTTCAAATGAGTTGTACTGGCGCACATAAGCCTTGTTGAGCCTCTCGATGGTGCCGTATTTTTCTTGCAGGAAGACGGCTCGCTGTATCTGGCACCAGGGACTGTCCAGCGAGGTGCCCAGCCATGTCTCATTCCAGATATCATATCCCCAGAATGCAGGATGGTCTCTATATCGCTGCGCCACCCGCCCGATATATTCCTCGGCCATGGCTTTGGGTCCGGGGTTGGCATAGTCAAAACCGAGGGCTTTCTGATATTTTCCCTCCGTGTTCTGGTAATGCCAATCGGGATGTTGCTTGCTCAGATATTCAGGGACATCTTCGAGGATCATCTGGATTTGTATTTTCACATCATGCTGCAAGGCTAGCTCAAACAGCGGGTCATAATGTGAAAAGTCCCATACGCCTTCAGCGGGATTGACGATTCGCCAGAAAAGCCAGGTGCGCGCCAGGGTTAACCCTTTTGCTTTCATATTCTTTAGGTCGCTGCCCCAATCTTCAGGACGCGGATTGGGGAATCTTTCGTAATGTGCACCGAATATCATAAGACACCACTCTCCTTATTTACTTGCGATGATGGAACTCTTCTTCAGCCACTCAACCCTTTCATCCTTCCAGCCATTCACTCCTTCGTCACCGCCTGTACATCCGAGGCGGAGAGCGCCGTGCGGTAGATGCGCACGTCGCTCAGCAGGCCGCGGAAGAAACGACCCGCACCGACCCCCTGTCCCAGCCGGAACGTCAGGTCCAGCTTCGGCGCAAATGCGCCTGCGGCGGCACCGTTGGTCTTCACCGGAACCTACTCCCCTTTTAGTTCGTGGATGCGGACTTGTTTCAGATCCACTCCGCCGGG
This sequence comes from uncultured Akkermansia sp., assembly GCA_964580075.1. Lineage (GTDB taxonomy): Bacteria > Verrucomicrobiota > Kiritimatiellia > RFP12 > JAAYNR01 > VGWG01. The sequence continues at coordinate 18,037 of CAZOJL010000060.1, forward strand.
GAACTGGAATCCCAATGCGCTGATGGGTCTGCCGCCGGTGGCAATCGTGACGCGGTGGGTCGGGTACTCCACCCCGGAGTAACCGGCGATGAACTCCGTCTCGCCCCTGAATCCATTTTCCGCAAACGCCACCCGCGCGAGTCCGAAGCGGTCACACTTCGCCTCGATCTCGATCATGACGATACGAGTCCCGGCCGCGACGTTCAAGCCCGTCAGTTCGAACTGCGGCCCGTACTTCCCCTTGCGCTCGGCCGGCAGACTCCAGAGCACTCGCTCGGTCAAGGGATGTTTCGCTTCCAACTGGGCGACGACTTCCTTAAGTGGCGCAAAGGCGTCGGCGTAGTGGCGCTGGAGGGCCTTGGTAAACTTGGCGCGTGTGGCGGCGATCTCGGCCAGCGCCGACTTCTCTCCGTCCGCGTTGCCTGACTGCTGCGCCTGGATCGCCGCCAGGACTCGGCCCTGCAAATCGTCCCACATGGACTGGGGCAAAGCGTCATCGAGGGTGGCTTCGATTTCTTCCCGGCTCGCGGTTTTTAGCAATCCCTTCGCCTTGGCATCCGCGACGATTTTACGCAGTGTGGCCACTTTGACACTGGCAAACCCGGTGCCGAGAACGACGGCCCCCTGCCGGGTGTCTGGACGTTCGTCATACATCGAGTAATAGAGGCGCACCTCGTCACCCACGCGCAGGG
>CAZOJL010000061.1:0-18648 GCA_964580075.1 uncultured Akkermansia sp.
GGGATTGAATGCGAGCCGGAAGCGCTGCGGGACCGCAACGACGTGGGGCGCCGCTGCGTCGGCGCCCTGGCCGGTTGGGGCGCGCCGAACGACGTGCTCGATCCCCATGGCCGCTTCGCGATGTGCGTGCAGAACTGTTGCAGCGGGCACCTGCCGCTGGGGTTGCTCAACGTCTGGGAGCAGGTGGTCACACGGGAGCCGGACGGGGTCCGGGTCAACCTGCTGTTCGACCACGACAACGCGGACTGCACGGTTTCCGATTCGCAACCCGCGGAGGGACGGCTGGATGTGCGGATGAAGCGGAAGGGATCGGTTCGCGTTCGCATTCCGGACTGGGTTCCGGACGGGGCGGTGCGTCTGGAGGTGGATGGCCGCGTCATCGACACGGCCTGGGAACCGCAGCCAAGCCGCTACGTCTGCGCGAACGAGGTCCCCGCCGGCTGCACGGTCTCGGTTCTCTACCCGTTGCGCGAGCGTACGCTCACCGAGCGGCTCGGCGGCGAGCTTTACACCACCCGGTGGAAGGGCGATACCGTGGTCGGGATCGATCCCCGTGGACGCTTCATCCCTGTGTTCGGAGGGGGCACGTAAACGCGCCGACGCCGACCCCGCCGGAGAGCACGGGAGATGAACTCCGGCTCAACACAACTACCATGGCTATCGTGACGTCGATTCATTCGGTTATCGGTTCTAATTGAGGAGCACCCCATGCGACTGAACATCAATGACTATCGCAACAAGGTATTGGGTTGCTGGCTAGGCAAGAACATCGGCGGCACGGTGGGCGCGCCCTTCGAGTGGAAACGCCAAATCAACAATATCACGTTCTACACACAGAAGGATCTGAACGGCGCGCCGATGCCCAACGACGATCTGGACATCCAGTTGCTCTGGCTCTGCGCCATGGAGGAACGGGGGCTGAACGTCACCTCGCACCGGTTGGCGGAGTATTGGGTGACTTACGTCACGCCCCACTGGGCCGAATACGGCAACGGCAAGATCAACCTGCGCCAGGGGTTGCCGCCGCCGCTTTCCGGGACCTTCTCCAATCCATCCCGGCATAGTTGCGGCGCCTATATCCGTTCCGAGATATGGGCCTGCATCGCGCCCGGCCTGCCGCAGGTCGCCGCCCGCTTTGCGTACGAGGACGCCATTCTCGACCATGGCGATGGCGAAGGCACCTTCGCGGAGATATTCATGGCGGCGCTGGAGAGCGCGGCGTTCGTGGTGGGCGACTTGCGGCGCGTCATTGACATCGGGCTCTCCTATATTCCCGCCGATAGCGGTGTTGCCAATGCCGTGCGGGCGACCCTGGAGTGTTTCGATACCGGCAAGACCTGGCTGGAAACACGGGATGAAGTGTTGTTCAATCATACGGGGGACCCGTCCCTGACCAGCCCGAAAGACCGGGCCAAGGGCATCTACCAGAACGTGCCTGGCTACGATGTGCCCTCCAACATCGCCTTCACCCTCGCCGGGTTGCTCTACGGCGGCGACGATTTCGGAAAGGTCCAATGCACCTGCGTCAACCTCGGCGAGGACACGGACTGCACCGCCGCCACCGCAGGATCGGTCTGGGGCATCCTGCACGGCGCCAAGGCCGTCCCGCAGAAATGGATCGATCCGATTGGCCGCGGCATCCGTACCGTCTGCCTGAATCTCGGCGAACTGGGCATGTTCGGCAATCAGTTGCCGCAGACCGTGGACGACCTGACGGACCGCACCCTGCGGCTTTCCCGCCGATTGCTTCTGCAGCATCGCGCTGAGCATCTCTGTAGCGACGAACCGACCGACCTGACCGATATCAACCTCGACAGTTTCTGGGCCTATGACGAAGGCAAGGAGTTCTGGGGCGGCCGGAGCGGTCCCCGCTACGACTTCGATTTCTTCCGCGTGCATGTGAACTACGGTGCGGAAGGCCCGCTCTTGCGCGACGGCCAGCCCAAGACGCTGAGCGTGTCCATTGTCAACACCGACAAAATTCCGGCGAACCTTTCGCTGCACTGGTACCTGCCGGAGGGGCTGTCCATATCGCCCAGCGCGGATGGCTACATCATGAAGTCCCCCTGGGGGGCGACCACGGTGGATTTCACCATCACGGCTGAACGGCTCAGCAAGGCGACCAACCGGGCGGTTCTGGAAATCACGATTGCCGGCCGGCCCACGGTGATGCTGGTCCCGGTGACGCTTCTGAACGGCAACATCATCGGCAAAAACACGTGAAGAAAGATCCCACAACGCCTGCCGGCGCCATCCACCGCCTGCAGCTTGACAGCATCGTGCTAGCCGATAATCGGCTCGGCGATCCGACCAACCGCGAAATCGCCGTTTACGTGCCCCATGGGCATGACGGCGGCGGTTTGCCGCTGCTCGTGAACGTCGTCGGCTTTACCTCCGGCGGCCCCGCCGAAACGAACTGGCAGAACTTCGGCGAGAACGTGCCGGAACGGCTGGATCGCCTGATTGCTACCGGCGCGATGGCGCCGTGCGTGGTGGCTTTTCCCGACTGCTTCACCCGGCTGGGCGGCAACCAGTATGTGAACTCGGCCGCGATGGGGCGCTGGGACGATTTTCTCCTGCAGGAAGCGGTCCCCTTTGTGGAGCGCACGTTCGGCTGCGGCGGCGTGGGCAAGCGGGGCATTTTCGGTCATTCCAGCGGCGGCTATGGTGCGATCGTGCATGCCCTGTTGCATCCCGATTTCTGGAGCGCGTCCGCGGTGCATTCCGGCGACATGGGGTTCGAGTTGCTCTATCGGCACGAATTTGCGGGGGTGCTGCGTGAGCTGACCAAGGTCGGCTTTGATTGTGGCAAATGGGTGGACACGTTCTGGGAGTCGAAAAAGGTCAAGGGTTCCGACATCAACGTCATCATGATTCTGGCGCAGGCTGCGAGCTTTGATCCCGACCTCTCGGCACCCTACGGCATCCGCCTGCCGGTGACGCATGACACCTGCGAACTGATCCCGGAGCGCTGGGACAACTGGCTGCAGTGGGATCCGCTGTCGCTGGTCGAGAAGCACGGCGCCGGCCTGAAGCGACTCAAGGCGCTCTACATCGACTGCGGCGACATCGATCAATACAATCTGGTTTATGGCGCGCGGCGCCTGCATCGCCGGCTGGAGTCGCTCGGCGTGCCGCACCTGTATGAGGAGTTTCCCGATGACCATTCATCGGTGGATTACCGGTTGGACGTCAGCCTGCCGGTGTTGGCCAAGGCGCTGAGGTAGTAGTGGGGTGTAGGTTTCAGGGTTCAGGGTTCAGGTGTCAGGAGAGGAGATGAACGTGACCGACAAGTCGTTCATGGCAGTTGAGGATCTGGTAGTTTATCGTAATCTGTGCCAGTTGCATCTGGAGGTGTGCGATCTGACTCACCAGTGGCCGGCCGAGGAGCGTTATGAACTCGGCAGTCAAGTGCGACGATCATCAAACAGTTCTCCTTCTCAGCTTGCCGAGAAGAACGATGATCGACACGTACGCAACAAAATCGAAGGCGTCAACCGCAGTCGGGGTGAGGCTGGTGAGACCGTCCATCATCTGTATATGGCGTTTCTGAAGAAGTACTTGATACAGACCACATTCGAGCACTACCGGGAACGCTACCAAGAGTGTGTGCGAATGCTCAACGGCTTGGAGAAGACGCTTGAACGGAAATTGCCGGACACCGACCGGCGTTGGCATGTGGCTGAAAATCACGAACCGTACGACTCAGAAAGCTTGCTATGTCCGTCCGGATGGCCATCTGACACCTGAAACCTGAAACCTGACACCTGAAACCTGACACCTGAACCCCTGTAAAGCTCGCCACAACTTGAAAGGATAACAACATGTCGACCAACTTTGTCCTACGCCATGGGGATCGCATTGTTTTTCTCGGCGACTCCATTACCGAGCAGCAGCTTTACACGAATTACGTGGAGGCCTATCTGGCGTCGCGCTATCCGGAGCGGAAGTTGACTTTCTTTAACGCCGGCTGGGGAGGCGACACGGCGCCCGGCGGTTGCGCGCGCCTGGATCGCGATGTGCTGGCGCTCAAGCCGGACGTGGTCACGATTTGCTACGGCATGAATGACGGCGGCTACTGCCCGATGAAACCCGAAGTCCGCGACGCGTTCGTGACCGGCATGCGGGAGCTGGTGAGCCGGCTGAAGGCGGCGGGCGTGCGGGTCGTGCTGCTGACCCCCGGCATGGTGGATGCGTCCGTGAATCCGGATCTCCGGAAGATCGAGTACAACATGCGGTCGCTGCGCGTGCTGGCCGATGAGGTACTGGCGCTCGCCGCCGCCGAGCAGTTGCCGGTGGCCGATCTGCATACGCTGATGAACGAAGTGGATGTCGCGGCCAAGGCGGCGGATCCAGCTTTCTGCATGATCCCGGACAGCGTGCATCCAGACCCGGCCGGTCATCTGGTCATGGCTTTCGGGCTGCTCCAGGCGCTGGGCGTGCCGCCGCGCCACGAGGAGGTGACGGTTGATCTGGCCACAAGCCGTGCGACAGGAACGTCGGAAATCGGCATCAAGCATGTGCGCCATACTCGGAAAGGTGATGCGGTGGAGGTGCGACTGGATCGGATCCCTTTCTTCGTCGAGACCGCAGCGCGCAAGGTGTTGCCGGTTCTGCCGTTTCAGGAAACCTACAACGAAGTGAAGTTGCGCGTGACGGGGATCGCGCAGAAGCGGGCTTACATTCGGATGGGCGCTGCGCGCAGTGCGTCCGTGCCGCGCGAAGACCTCGAGAAGGGAGTCAATCTGCTCGATCTTCGTGGCGGCGCCGCCATGAAGGCCGCCGCAACCGTTCATGCCTATACGCGGGAGAAGGATCAAATCTATTTCCGCCTGTGGCGCGTGGTGGCGCTCAATAATGGAAACGCAGGTTGCTACAACACGCCGGTGCATCAGGAGGCGATCCGGCTGGGGCCGCGCCTCGATCGTGCGCGCGAACGCATGATGCGTAAGCCGGATTTGACCCTGCGCCTGGTCGTGTCGCCCACGGAGCAGACGGGAGAGAGGGTGGACAACGGCGATTTCATCGGCCGCTGGAGTTTTCTCGGTCCGTTTGGCAAACCCTTTACCGACGACAAGGTGGGCGGCGAGGCGGCCCTCACGGCGACAGTCCCCGTGCTGGCGGGCAACTGGTTGGCCGTTGATCTGGATTTGGACAGTTTGGCGAACAACCTGACGTCGGTGTTCGGCGTGCGGACCGACTCGTTTGTGTATGCGCTCACCACGCTCGACTCGCCCGTGGATCAGGATGCGGAACTGTTGCTGGGATCGGACGACGGCTTTGCCGTCTGGCTCAATGGCAGTCCGGTTGGCGCCAATCTGGAGGTCGGCCGCTGGGTGCAGCCGGATTCCGACCGGTTTCCGGTACGACTCAAAAAAGGGCGGAATGTGCTGCTGTTGAAGATCTCTCAGATGGGAGGCGAGTGGGGATTCTGCGTGCGATTCAGCGGGATGCGGGCGCCGATCTGGGCGACAAGACCGGGAGAATGATTGTCATTGTTGGTTGTTGGTTGTTGGGCGTTGTTGGATTTAAAAAGGAACCCTTCTTATGATGAATCAAGATTGGCAGCGGCGGGTAGGTCGGTGGCGCGAGACCATGCCTCGCCTTTTCTATCGCGAACTCGGGACCCTTGACATGCAGGGGTTCTGCACCATGGATCACATCACTCCAGAGCAGGCGAAAAAGCAGAAATTTCGGCCGATGCCGGCGGGCACAGAGTGGGGCGCAAAATGGGAATACGCCTGGTTCCGGGGCGAGATTGTTGTTCCCAAGGCTGCCAAAGGAGAACGCATCGCGCTGCGCGTCGAGACGGGTGGCGAATCGGCGATCTTTGTCAATGGCGTCGCCACCGGCGCAAAAGGGTGGAGCGATCGCGAAATCACGCTGACGCGCAACGCCAAGGGGGGCGAGAAGTTCCGCATCCTGGTGGAGAGCTATGGCGGGCATGGACCGTGGGAGTGTGGCGGCGGCCCCATCGAGCACGGCCGTGAGACGGTCCCGGAACCTGCACCCAAGCAGACCAAGGTGGGCGTTACCACGTTTGGCATCTGGGAGGAAGAGCTGTTCCAACTCCGGATAGACACCGAGACGCTGGCGCAGTATGTCGAGCATACGCAGGAGAAGGAGTCCCTGCGGGTCGCGGAAGTGACTGAGGCGCTCAATGCGATGTCGCTGGTGGTGGACCTCGAGCTGCCGCGCGCCGAGATGCTGAAGACCGTTCGCGCCGGGCGCAAGCTCCTGCAGCCGTTGCTGGCGGCGCGCAATGGCACCAGCGCTGCGACACTGCATACCTTCGGTCATTCGCACATCGACGTGGCCTGGCTCTGGCCGCTCCAGGAGACGGAGCGGAAGTGCTGCCGCACGTTCGCCTCGCAACTCGCGCTGATGGCGGAATACCCGGAATACCGCTTCCTGCAAAGCCAGACGCACCTCTATCAAATGGCCAAGACGAACTACCCGGCGCTTTACGAGCGCATCAAGCAGGCGGTGCGCGCGGGGCAATGGATCCCGGATGGCGGCATGTGGGTGGAACCCGACACCAACGTGACCGGCGGCGAGTCGCTTATCCGCCAGTTCATCCACGGCAAGCGCTTCTTCCGCGAAGAGTTCGGTGTGGACAGTCGGCTGATGTGGCTGCCGGATGTGTTCGGCTACTCCGCCGCGCTGCCGCAGATCATGGCCGGGTGCGGCATTGATTACTTCTCCACGCAGAAGATCGCCTGGACCTACAGCGGCGGCTATCAGTTTCCGCACAACTGGTTCTGGTGGGAGGGGCTGGATGGCTCGCGCGTGCTCTCCTATCTCCACAACGACTACAACTCCACGACCAATCCCGAAAAGACGCTGGCGCGCTGGCATGAACGGGTGCAGAAGGAGGGCTGGCACAAGACCCGGCTCGTGCCGTTTGGACATGGCGACGGCGGTGGCGGTCCCACCCGCGAACACCTCGAGTACCTGCGGCGTCAGCAGGACTTCCAAGGGTTACCGAAGTGCCGACAGGAAGCGCCCGCTGCTTTCTTCGACGCCATGATTCACTCGCCGGACCGTGAGAAGGTGCCGGTCTGGATGGGCGAGCTTTATTTACAGGTGCATCGCGGCACCTACACTACCCAGGCGAAGACCAAGAAGGGGAATCGCTTGTCTGAGTTTGGTCTGCGCGAAGCGGAACTTTGGGGCGCCGCCGCCGCATGGCTGGCGGAGGCCGACTATCCGTTGGCCCGCGCCGATAAGTTGTGGAAGGATGTGCTCCTTTGTCAGTTCCATGACATCATTCCCGGCTCCTCCATCCACCGCGTATACGAGGAAGCGGAGGCCATGCATGCCGCGGTCATTCGCGCCGCGCGCGCCATCGCGGACAAAGCACGACAGGGGTTGGTGCGCAAGGCGTCTGGCGCCATCACCGTGTTCAACTCCCTCTCCTGGGAGCGGGAAGCCCTGATCGAACTCCCGGCTGGATTCGCCGGCGTACAGGATGCCGCAGGTCAAGCCTTGCCCGTGCAGGTGATCGATGGCTGTACCCTGGCGCGCACGCCCAAGCTGCCGGCTTGCGGCTGGCTGACGTTGCGTAAGGCCGCTCCGGCCGCTCCGGCCGCTCCGGCCAAGAGCGCGGTGAGCGCGACCACACGGTCGTTGGAGAATGAACGCGTCAAGCTGACACTCAATGCCGCTGGCGAGATCACCAGCATCCGGGACCTGACCTGCGATCGCGAGATGGCGGCCGGCCCTTGCAACGCGTTCAAACTCTACAAGGACGTTCCGAGCTGGTTCGACGCCTGGGATATCGACAGCCCCTACAAGTTACAGCCCGTGGCGCTCGATGCCAGAGCCCGGATCGAAGTCGTGGCCAATGGCCCGCTGGTTGCGACGTTGCGCGTCACCCGGCAGATCAACGCCTCGGAGCTGACGCAGGAGATCTCGGTGCGTGCCGGCTCGCCGCGCGTGGAGTTTTGCACCCGCATCAACTGGCGGGAGAAGCACAAGCTCCTGAAGGTCAACTTCCCGGTCACCGTGCACAGCGAGGATGCCTTGCACGAGATCCAGTTCGGGCATGTGCGGCGTCCCACGCACGCCTCCATGGAGTACGATGCGTCGCGTTTCGAGGTCTGCAACCAGAAGTGGACCGCGCTGGCGGAGGAAGGACGCGGCGCGGCGGTCCTGAACGACTGCAAGTACGGCGTGAGTGTGGAAGGCAACAGCATCAACCTGACCTTGCTGCGCGCCCCGATGTCGCCGGACATGACGGCGGACCTGGGTGTGCAGGAGTTCGCCTATGCGTTCCAGTGCTGGAACAACGCCGCCTTCCGCGACGCCGGCATTGTGCAGAGCGGCTACGACTTCAACGTGCCGGTCACGATTCAGCCGGGCGACGCCGGTGCGGCCAGCCTCTTCGCGCTGGACGCACCCAACGTCATCATCGAGACGGTCAAGCCAGCCGAGGATGGCTCCGGCGATGTGATCGTGCGGCTCTACGAGGCCATGCGCACCGCCACCACCTGCACGCTCACCTGCGCGCTGCCGGCAAAGCGGGTGACGATGGTCAACATGCTGGAGGAGCAGCAGGGCGTCGCCAAAATCAAGGACGGCATGGTCGCACTGGAACTGCGCCCCTTCGAGATCCGCACGCTGCGGTTCAGCCGCAGATAGAAAAGAACAAGGAGACAACATGACGACGAAACGCAAACTCCAACCGCCCTATCTCGGGGCCGCATACTATCCGGAAGCTTGGCCGCTTGAACAGATTGACGACGACATCCAGCTCATGCTCAAGGCCGGCATGAACGTCATGCGCATCGGCGAATTCGCCTGGCAGCGCATGGAGCCGCAGGAGGGTCAGTTCGACTTCGACTGGCTGCACCTCGTCGTGGACAAGCTCGGCAAGGCCGGCATTGGAACAATCATGGGCACGCCGACCCCCACGCCTCCCGCCTGGCTGACCGAGCGATACCCGGAGATCCTTCTCGTTCAGAATGCGGCCGAAGTCCGGGCCCAGCATGGGGGGCGTTGCCACTTTTGCCCAAACAGCGCGGTTTACCGCGATCTGTGCGCCCGCATTGTCACGCGCATGGGTGAGGAGTTCGGTCGCGACTCGAACGTGATCGGCTGGCAGATCGACAACGAGGTCTATCCGATCCCTTGGGGACACGGCTGCTGTTGTCCGGTTTGCGAGCGGAAGTTCCGGGAATGGCTGCGGGCCAAGTACGGGACGATCGACACGCTGAACAGCACCTGGGGTATGGGTGTCTGGAGCCTCGCCTATCAATCGTTCGAGCAGATCAACTTCCCGCACAACGACACATGGCATCATCCCTCCCACAAGGGCGCGTGGGTGGCCTTTCAGTCCGACACCTTCGTGGACTACGTCATGGCCCAGGCCAACATCCTCAAGAAGCTCACGCGCAACCAGCCGATCGGCACCGACATGATGCCGGCTACCCAACTGGACCACCGTGCCATGAACCGCGGCCTGGATGTGGCGCAGTTCAACCACTACCACGGCATGGGTGACCTGTGGGAAGCGGCGCTGTGGTTCGACTACTTCCGGTCGCTCAAGAGCCGCCCCTTCTGGAACACCGAGACGGCCACCTGCTGGAACGGGTCAACCGCCGCCAACGGCTATCGCGAGCCCGGGTTCAACCGGGTGAACTCCTGGATGCCGATTGCGCTCGGCGGTGAGGCAAACCTCTACTGGCTGTGGCGTTCCCACTGGAGCGGCCAGGAACTGATGCATGGCTCGGTCGTATCGAGCTGCGGCCGGCCGCTGCACATCTTTGGCGAGGTGCAGGAGGTGTCCCGCGGCTTCCGCGCTGCGGCGGACTTCCTGAACCACACGCGCCCCTCCAACAACGGCATGGCATTGCACTTTTCCACGAATGCCCATGAGATGTTCACTTTCCAGCCAATGGTGAAGGATTTTCACTACACGGGCAAGCTGATGCATACCGTCTACCGGCCGTTGCTGCAGTCGCATTTGCGGCCGGACGTGATCCATCCGGCGGCGGATCTCGATCCCTACCGGGTCGTGTTCTCGCCCTACCTGCCGGCGCTCGACGATGGTGGCCTGCGCAAGCGGCTCCTGGCCTGGATCAAGGCAGGTGGCACATGGATCGCCGGGCCGCTGACCGACGTGCGCACGCGCGACGGGACCAAGTACACCCATGCCCCGTTCGGCAGCATCGAGGAGTGGGGCGGGGTGCGTTGCCAGTACGAGATCCCGGGGGATCCGCGCGGGTTCGGTTTCCGCTGGGCGGACGGCCGCGAAGCCACGAGCTCGATCTGGCACAGCGGTTTCGAGCTGCGCGGCGCGAAGGCGCTGGCCATTTTCACGGACAACGAACTGAACGGGTTGGCGGCGATCACCCGCCGGCGTCTCGGCAAGGGACAAGTCATCCTGCTCGGCACCATGCCTTCGGTTGAAGACCTCCAGCGTTTGCTGCTGGAGATTGCCGACGAAGCGGGCGTGAAGCCCGTGGCCGAGGCGTCGCCGAACGTGCTCGTCGTGCCCCGCGCCGGCAAGGGGGGCAGGGGCATGGTCCTCGTCGAATACGAGCGCAAGCCCGGCAGCGTGACGCTGCCGCGGCCGATGACAGACCTGCTGACCGGCAAGCGGCATCAGGGGGTGGTCGAGCTTGCGCCGTACGGCGTGATGGTGTTGAAGTAGTTGCAGATGCTCAGGTGGTACGGAGCGGAGAATAGCATGAAAGGCGGGAGGAAGTAGGCCGGAACTCCGGTTCCGGCCTTGGGGGACGCGAGGGAGGTGTAGGTAAGGTAATGAATACGATGAGAATCATTCAGGTTCATCCTTCAGGCTGGGGGTTCCGGGAGCGGAACGCGGGTACCACGTTCACGCCGTGGGGCTGCAACTACTATGATCCCGCCACGGGATGGGCCCCTCGTATCTGGGAGCAGTTCGACCCGGCTCGAGTCGGAGAGCACCTCGATCACATACAGGCCCTTGGCGCCAATACCATCCGCGTCTTCAGCACCATTCAGAATCTTCTCGAAAGTCCCCGGCGCGTGCGCGCGGCGGGTATCGCCAAGATGATGAAGATGCTCGCGCTGGCCGAAACCAGAGGGTTGCGGGTGATCTGGTCCGGACCCAGCGGGTGGGAGGGAAAGCCGGACTGGTGGCGCGAGAACGCGCCTTACGAAGTCTGCGCCCGCGACGATCTCATGGCCGCACTGGAGACGGCATGGCGGGGGATGGGAAGGGCCTTTCGCGGCCACCCGGCGCTGTTTGCGTACGACTTGCAGAACGAACCCTATGCCCCCTCCTTGCCGACGCCAGCCATGAATCAGCGCTGGGCCCGGTGGCGCGCCACGCACGCCCCCGATGCGCCGGAGAGCCTGCCTCCGCCGCCAGCTCGAGAGGGCGAACGATGGCTGACGGCGGTTCACCGTTTCCGCGAGGATCTCGCGACGGAGTACGTCCGGCGCATGGCCACCGCCGTTCGTGAAACCGACGACACGCACTTGGTCACCATCGGCATGCATCAGAAGAGCGTTCCGTTCGATTGGTATCCGCCAGATTCCTATATCGCCTTCAATCCGCATCGCATGACCGCGTATCTGGACTACACCTCGATCCACTTCTACCCGCACCACAACTGGCATCCAAATCTCTACCGTGACCCATGTGAAACGTCGGACGGGATGCAGGAAACCCTCTGGCACGCCCGTGCCATCTGCCGCTACATGCACATTCCGGGCAAGCCGCTGGTCATGGAGGAGTGCGGCTGGTACTCGGGCGGAAATGTGCCGATCGGCGGTCGTGAGCAGCCCTGGCGCTCGGAGGAGCAACAGACCGACTGGTGCACCCGGCTGGTCAAGGCCACCCGCGGCGACGTCTGCGGCTGGTTGTTCTGGCCCTACCGGGACACGCCGACGGCCTCGGATTTCAGCCGTGGCAGCGGGCTCTACACGGCCGACGGAAAACTCAAGGATTGGGGGCGGGCCTTTGCGCGTCTGGCGCCCCGGATCACCGCCGGCAGACCTGTCCGGACTACGGCTTCACGCACTTTGGCCTTGCCCTGGGCAGAGCTTGTCACGGAGCCTGACGGCGTCAAATCCTTTCGGGCGCAATATCTGGATTTGTTCCGGCGCGGCAAGGTGGTGGACTTCGCGATATGAAAGAAAGAACCGATGACATGAAATCTCAAATTAACGAACCGTTCTGCACCTGGAAACCGAACTGGGCGGAGACCGCGCGCGCTTTGAAGACGTGGAATGGCGTGCTCAGCAGGCGTTCGCCTGGCTGGGGAAGTGCCATTTCGGTGCCGACCATCTGGCCATGGCCGAAACTCAGCTTGGGCCGAACACCCTCGCGTTGCTGCTCGGGGCGGAGCCTCGCTTCACGCCGGAGGCCATCTGGATTGATCCGACCCTTAACACGGTGCCGGATGTCAATGCACTCCCGCCATTCCGGCTCGATCGGGATAGCCGCTGGTTGCGGCTTATCGAGGCGCAGGGACGCCGGCACAAGGAACTCAGCGCCGGCCGCTACCTCGTCGGCCTGCCGCTCCTGGTCTCCAATTTCGACATCCTGGGAACACTCCGCGATCCCCAACTGCTGCTGATGGACATGGTGGATAATCCCGAGTGGGTGATCCGGGCCATGCGGGAGATCAACCAAGCGTATTTTGAAGCCTATAACCGGATCTACAACATCTGCAAAGATCCGGACGGCGGCGTGGGGTCCTGGGGCTACTCGCAATGGGGTCCCGGCAAGACCGACCTCGTGACCTGCGATATCGCCGCCATGATCTCACCGGAAATGTTCCGCGATTTCGTCAAGCCGGCCCTGGCCGAGCAGTGCGCCTGGCTGGACTATCCCATACTGCATCTGGATGGCACGCAGTGCCTCTGCCATCTGGACCACATACTCGACATCGAGCCGTTGCGAGCAGTGGAGTGGACGCCGAATACCGATGAGCCGGGCCAGCACGAACGGTGGTTCCCGATCTACAAACGCATCCTGGATGCCGGCAAGTCGGTGCAGATCCTGGGCGGCAGCACAGACGACATTGAGCCGATTCTCAAGGCGATCGGCTCGAAGGGTGTGTACATCTACGGGTCAAACAACACGATCGAGGAGATCGAAGCTTCCGCTCGCATCGGCGACCGGTGGCGGTAGAGTCTGGAAAGCGGGAGGGAGGCCGGATATGGAAATCCGGCCCACGTCGGGGGTGGCGTGTACGACGGAAGTAGCCCGGAGCTCCGGTTCCGGCCTTGGGGGGACGCACGGGAGGCCGGATATGGAAATCCGGCCCACGTCGGGGGTGGCGTGTACGACGGAAGTAGCCCGGAGCTCCGGTTCCGGCCTTGGGGATGCAAACGAGCCGGATATGGAAATCCGGCCCACGTCGGGCGTGGCGTGTACGACGGAAGTAGGCCGGAACTCCGGTTCCGGCCTTGGGGATGCAAATGGGCCGGAAATGGAAAATCCGGCCCACCTGTCATGCCGCCAGGGCAAAAAGCACGGCCACCTATCTCTTGTCGCTTGCCATTTGCCGCAAAATCGCGGACATTACATGCCGTTGCACAACAAGGAATAGAGCAATATGACACAAGCAACCAATCATCTCTCCAGTATCCCGACACCCGACAATACCATTGTCTGCGGCCGCGCGCGGTTAGTCTTGCTCACGGACCGCCTGGGGCGTGAAGGGTGGACCTACGATGGCCAGACCGCTACGGTCATCGTTCGCCTCCCGCGCATGGACGTGGGGCGCCAAACCACGATCACCCTGCGGCAGGACCCGGCGGTGCCGGCGTCGCTGGCGCTCGGGCTGAAGGGGCTGATGACCCGCATTGCGCGGGTCAGCTATTACGCCAGGCAGGCGACCTCGGCGTTGATCTTTGACCGCGAGGAACGGCTCGGCGCGGACTTGGAGCAGGTGGGCAATCGGGTCTCCCGTAACCCCGCCTCGCTGGCGCAGGAACGCCGGCGCTTGAACCGGTTGCTGCCGGCGCTGGCTGCCATGCTCCCCCGGCTGGGAAGCGGTGTCAGCCCGTGGGAGCCGGGTATCAACCCGCAGCGCGTGGCCGTGTGCGAGAAGGCGCTGGCGATCCTGAAGGCGGCGGTCCCGGAGTTGGTGGGCGGGGGTAGGAGAGGTTAGTGAGGGAGTCAGTGAGTGTGTGGGTGTGTGGGTGTGTGAGTGTGTTCTCATCAACCGTGCACCGTTCTAGGAAAGGAAGATTATGTCAACATCACGAGCGTCATGGATGCGTCAGGGCAAGTTCGGTGTGATGGTACACTGGTGCGTACCGAAAACCCCGCCGCAGTTCGGCAAGCGTATTGAGGATATCAACAAGGCTACCGACCGCTTCGACCTTGATCGATTTATGGCGGACTTCCGCCGGACCGAGGCCGATTGGCTCATCTTCACGATCGGGCAAACCACGGGATATGTCAGTCCGAACCGCGTGATGGATGCGCTGGCTGGCCCGGGGCATTGCACGGAGCGGGACCTGATTCTCGAGATAGCCCGGGAAGTGAAGAAGCTCGGGAAGCGGATGGTGGCATATTTGCACTGCACACTGATCGGCACGCCGGGTGGCGAGTACAACGCGGATCACCGCAAACATTTCGGGTTCGACGCGGTGAAGGCCACGTCGGACGAGTTCCTGCGGCGCTACGCCGATTTCATTGCGGAGTACTCCAGACGCTGGGGCAAGTCACTCGATGGTTGGTGGTTTGATGGTGCCTCCACGGAGCCGGTTTACCACGACACCATGCTTCGCTATCTCGCCGCCGCGCGGGCGGGGAACCCGGACTCCGCCGTGGCGCTCAACGACGGTTCGTTCTGCCTCGGGTTGTCCAAGCCGGTGATGGCGGACCAGGACTACATCGCCGGCGAGGTGGAATTCCTGCTCAAAGGGAAGATCCGCTTCGGACGTGAGACAGACGTCCTGACGCCGGCGACGCATGTTCCGCAACCGCCCCCCACCTGCCTCTGGCACGCCCTGATCCCGATTGATGCCATGTGGGAACACGGGATTCCGTTCAACGACGACTGGCAGAATCCGGCATTCCCCTGGGTGGCACCCAAACCCCACCAGATGGAGGATCCGCTTTATACCGTGGATGACCTCGAAACCGTGGTGCGCGACTTCAAGGCCGTTGGCGGCGGGGTGACGTTCAACGTGGGCGTCTTCCAGGAGGGCGGCGTCGGTCCGAAGACCGTGGACCAACTCGCGGAGCTGGCGAAACGGATGGACAAGCGGAGCTGATTCGAGGTTCGCCTGTCGGCCTCGATCGCAGGCCTGTCAGGCAAGGGGAGTATGCCAATGTCAAAATCACGGGCGGCATGGCTGCGAGACGGCAAGTTCGGTATGATGGTGCATTGGGTTCCGCTGGGGATTAAGATCGAGTAGGGACGGGTCTTCACTCGTTGGCATCCGCATTTGCCAGGTTCCTCTTCTTGATCCTGTGGCGCGGCGGCCTGCCTGTTCGTATACGCACGCAGCCAGGGGACGCCACCGCCCTGCATCGGGATGTTCGAGGTTGGCGTCAGCCTGGAGCCGGCCTGCCCTCAGGCCGGCAGGTGTCTGGGATTGCCAACGGCCGGGGTGAGGGCACCCCGGCTCCAGGCCTGACGGCCTGCGACAAGCGCAAATCCTACGCGCCAGCGTCTTCGTTGGGCGTTGGGTGTTGGGGTGAGGGAAGGTCCGTCCCTTGCGGGGTTCTTGCGGGGTTCGGAAGAGGTCACGGATAGGCTGCGCCAGCTCTGTGCTTCCGTGTCTTCAGCGCAGCGGGTGGTGAATGAAAGCGAGGTCAGGGAAACAGGGATGCGCCCCTTTGACGTCGGGCTGCGCAACAGGTTTTGCTATTGGGCACGAAAAATGAGAAGATTAAAAACGCTTCATCCACCGGCGACAGGTTTTGACAGGTCACGAAAGGAATCGACATGAATCTGAAACACGATTTTCCTCATTTGGCTCTCGCCGCCCAAGCGGGGCCGGAACCGACACTTCAGCGCACCGTTGTGCCGCCCGTGACCATTCTGCGAGCCAGCGGCGCAGCCGATCCTCAGGGCGTCATCACGGGCCAGACCCCCGCGGTCCTGACGGGCGTTGCGCATGTGATCGTCGACTTCGGCCGTGAGCGGGTCGGATTTCTGGACATCGTGGCCTCCTCGGACAAGTCCGCGGAGATGATCGTGACCTATGGCGAGTCCGCCGAGGAGGCGTGCGATACGGATTGCAGTTGCGACAACTGCTCGTGGTTCCACCTGCCCGAGGACAAACACCGCGTGGCCGGTCCGGCCCGGGCGTACCGCCACGAAGGCCGGCGCGCCTTCCAGTTTGTCCATATCCGCACGGCATCACCGGATGCTTCCATCCGGCTGCACAGCCTGGCCATGACGCTCGTCCATTATCCCGTGGTGGAGCGCGGATCGTTCTCGTCCTCGGACCCGCTTCTCAACCGTATCTGGGACCTCAACCGCTACACGACGATGCTCTGCATGCAGCGGTTCTACGAGGACGGGATTAAGCGCGACGGGCTGCTGTGGGTCAGCGACTACCGCCAGCAGTTCCTGGCTGGCTGGACACCGTTCGGCGACGCCGCACTGGCGCGCCGGTCGCTGATCCTGTTTGCCGCCTCGCAGATGGCCAACGGCTTCATTCCGGCCTGCGCGGCCGCAGCCGGCGCGCATCAGCACACGGATGCCGGTCATGTCGCGCCCGAGGGGATCAGCTACATGCCCAACATCCCCTTCACCTACGGCACGCACAAGATGCTGCTGATCCACTACTCCACCGATTACCTGAGCTGTCTGCTGGATTACGTCATGCACACCGGCGACAAGGCCTTGCTGGATCTGCTCTGGCCTACGGTCGAACGCCTGGTCGCGGTGCACGAGCTGCATGACTACCCCGCAGGAACCGGATACGCCACGGAATGGAACGGTTGGAATTCCCTCGGCACCATGCTCATGCAGGTCATCGCCGGCCTGCGCAACGGCGCACGCTTGGCCGCCCTGCGGGGCGATGACGCAATCCGGGCGCGCTGCAAGGCCACAGCGGACCGGGTCCAGCAGCGCGTTCAGGCGGAACACTGGGACGCGACGCGCGGCACCTTCACGGACGAGCCGGCGGCCAAGGCCAATGGCAGCGGCAGCATGCACGTCAACACCTTTGCCATCCTCTCCGGCGCGATGGATCGCAAGGCCGGCCGCCCGTTGCTCGACCGTGCGCTGGCCGCCGGCGCGCGCCAGGCGGAGTGGAGCGGCATGCGCATGTGGCAACATGCGGGCGAATTCGAGGTCGGCCTGGCGACCCTGGCTGTGCAAGGGATCCGCACGTTCTGGGGGTTCATGCTCGACCACGGCTCAAGCACCGGCTGGGAATCCTGCGACCTGAAACCCGACGGCGGCTGGCGCAAACCGATCATCAGCCGATGTCACGGCTGGGGCGGGACCGCGAGCTACCTGCTCCCCCGCTACGTGCTGGGGGTTCAGCCGACCGCGCCGGGCTTCTCACGTGTTTCAATACGCCCTCAGTTGGGCGACCTCGCCTGGGCGAATGGCGTAGTTCCAACCCCCCATGGAGAGATCCGGGTCGAAATGGACGCCAAATCCGGCGGCAAAGTCGTGGTTCCGGCCGGCATCGCGGTCGAGGCGTCCGAGGGGATCGAGATCGTGCAGGGTTGATGCCCATACCAGCGCAGCGCGAGCCTCTCGTCGTCGTCCTCGTCCTCGTTCTCGTCCTCGAATCGTGAAATCGAGGACGAGGGCGAGGACGATGAAACCCCGCAAGGGACGGGCCTTCCGCAGCCTCGTTGTCATAATCGTTGTCCCAATCATTGTCGACAACGATTGAGACAACGAACGGAGTACGGGCGACGCAAACAAATGGGCGCGGGAGGGCGCACACGCTGCATGCGGACTGGGGCTACGGCTGCCTCAGACGCATATCGCGGCATGCGCCAAGCGCTGGTGTGCACTCATGCTGATTTTGCATGACCGTGCCGCAACTCGGCATCAATCTTTTCGGTCAAGAATACTTTGAGCAACGATTGGTAGGGCACGTCACGCTTGTTGGCCAGAACTTTAAGCGCAGCAATTATGGATTCAGGCAAACGCAATGAGATGGTCTTGGTGGAGGGCTTTAGATTCGGGAAAACCGCCCGCTTCGCCTTGGACCAATCAACATAATCTGCGGAATCATGGTTCGCCCAAAACGCCCTTTCGGCATCCTCATTCTTGAATGTTGGAATCTGTTTTTTCATGATCTGTAAACCCTTCTTTCCTTTCGGCTCATATCCCGAGCTGAGACAACACGCAATTTACTGCCACGGATCGTGAACGCGATAAACAGTTCGCGACCTTCATCCGTCTGCCCCAAGGCAAAGAAACGTTTCTCGTGTTGGGAGTGTGTGTCATCCTCCCCTGCCAGAAGTGGAGAATTGAAAAATATCTGCTCAGCCTCCAACGGGGAAACTTGGTGCCCGGCCCAATTCTTTTCGGCATTGCCACCGGTCCAGTCGAATCCCTCAAAGTCAGGCACGGGTATGAGCTCTGTCATGTCAATATTGTATACGTTGGCGGTATACGCATCAAGCCAAAATATTTGTTATGGTTTTGCCTACTTCTCTTGAGAGTGCCGAGTTCTTCGGCTCTCTGCGGCTGCCTGACCTCGCCCATCCAG
>CAZOJL010000062.1:0-18291 GCA_964580075.1 uncultured Akkermansia sp.
GGGCGCATGGCAGTTCTGTTGGGGTCGTTGATTCGTAATCATAATCATAATCGTAATCGTAATCGTAATCTTGCTTTGTCCATGCATGCGATCATACACTATCGCCAATGAATGCCGGATTTGATCATGAGAAGTTGACTGTCTATCAGGAGGCGGTCAGATTTGTCGCTTGGGCCGACGAGATCTTGGAAAACCTGCCCAAAGGATGGGCTGTCCATGGGCAGTTGGACAGGGCTTCGACGTCCATTCCATGCTGGTCGGATTGATCCGCAGCACATCCCCTGACCGCGTGCATGAGCCGCGAGCCGTCTACGGATCGAATCATCGAGGGTTGGGGGATTGCGAGCAAGATTAAGATTACGATTACGATTACGACGAGAGGATAACCCTCAACAGAACTGCCATGCGCCCGGATGGGGGTGTGGACGCAATCCCTCACACATGCGCCCCTGCAACGTGATGCTCGCCTTGTATCCGGTTCTTGTTCATTGCCCCGTGCTTTCGCGTTGGAGTTGCCACTGCGCTGCGCTCCGTTGCTGCTGGCAAGCTGCAGCCTGTTGCCCTGCGGGCTGCCCCTCCCCACCCCGCCTCGCCTGTCTGCCGTGTCTGCCTGTCGGCAGACGGGCCCGGCACAGGCAGGCGGCGACGGCGTTGCCCTTTCGCTTCCCTTCGGCTTCTCCTTCACCTGGCGTGGGGGCTCGCACCCCACACGTTACGTGCCATGCCCGGCACACACGCTGGCGCTCTCCCTCAACTTGCCCGACTGCGGGCAAGTTGTAGGTGAGCAGCGTATTGTTGGGGCCTTTTCATATTAGAACAAGTTGCCTCGTCAGCGCGTCACGCACCCAAGCAGGAGCAGACACCAAATGCACTTCAAGCAATTCCTTGGGTTCGATCTTGTGTAATCCTCCCCCATAGGCGCGACCGGCATGGAGAATGGACTCCGCTGGGACGTTGTTTAGCGCCACGCCAAGTTCGATCAAGCGATCTGTATCACTGTCTAGGCAGGCAGCGAGTTCGGAAGTCGGATACAGATTCAAAAACACATTGGTGACAATGGCATCTGAGAGGTTCACGAAGAACCGGATCGGACATTCTCGATTACCGTTGGACCGGCCCATGTATGAGGCCAGAAAGGGAGCCGGTTCCCGTCGTTCTTGATAGTACCAGACCTCTTTCTGCGCACAGAGATATCCGTCAGGAATACCCCTCGCTATGCCCTCTTCAAGGTATCGCCACAAACCGGGGTATTGCCGCCGCACTTCGTCTGGGGGAAGATGGCAGTCCAGTAGGTAGCGAAAGCCCGGCACATCTGGCATTCCATCGACGGTGGCCCGGATAATCGGTTCACGGAGATAGCGGGGACTTGGCAGGATGGGCTTCAAGAAGACGCTTGGGATGTCGTATTGGGCGACGATGTCGCTGTCAATAATGAAGAAGTCGTTCGATCCGGTCGCGATTCCGCGTCTCACCGAAAACAAATCCTTGAGGCGTGGTGCGTCGGATGACGAGCCACTGTTATCGAAATGCGACATCGTCCACTTGTTCAACCCCCGAAGTTCCGAAGTCGGCACGATCCGCTGCTGCTGAGGATCAAGGTAGTCGCCGTACGAGACCGCGCAACTTGATGTGCTTCGTGGTCCAGCTTTTCGATACGTGACAATGCAGGAGGAAACGAGTGCGTCATCGAACTGGACATCGTCAGGATTGAAATGGTGAATCGAAAGCAGTGTCACTCGGGACGTGAGGTAATCGCGAAGAACCCGGCCGTAGTTGACGTAGAGGAATTCAGCAGGAAGAAGCCATGAGGCAACTGCTCCGTCGGCCAAGACCGCGTCAGCCAAAAGTACGAAATAGACATATAGTCCTGACAGTCCACTCACTTGCAAACCAAGGCGTTGCATCACCAGAGACTGAAAGGCTACCTTCCGCTCGGCTTGAAGGTGATGGTGTCTGACGTAGGGGGGGTTTGTGCAAATGAGCGAGAATCTGCCAGAATTGCCTGGTTCGGACGCGAACGCAATGAAATCACAGTCCAGAACCCGCAAACCGGAAGGAGACCAAATAGCTTTAGCAATGTCGCTATAGACTGGATCAATCTCGCAGCCGGTAGCGCTGGATATCTGCGTCGCAGCCGCTTGCCGCAGAAGCGCACTGTAGAACACTCCGGATCCAACAGCCGGTTCCAGAAATGCAATTGGCGCATCGCTTGGCAGCGCCTTCAGCGCGCCGGCGACCATGTGAGATGCAACAGGGAAGGGCGTCGAGAACTGTCCCAGACGGTTACGCTCCTCCGGGCTCTTGGATGCATCGGCTGCCAGTTGAGCGTCGGCTCGATTATCTTCCTGCGTTTCGTTCGTAGCGACGCCGTAGGTTGCCGCGCCTTCTCTCACTGTCTGGGCTTTTTTTTTACCTTCAGGCGCAAGTATTGGCCCGAAATCCCGTGTGCGATGTTCCCAAACCCAATCGATTCCCTCTGCCGCCTCGTATCCCAGGTAGCCCGGCTCAAAATATCCGCACAGGTAAAGCAGAAACGTTATTTCATTGCCGTATCTTCTCTTCAACTGGTGCAGTTTCTGGGCCTCTTCTTTTCTGCGTTTGTTCGTGTTGGTCGCATCGCCTGCGGACTTTGCCTCTATGAGTATTGGCATGTCGTTTGTGGCGGCGTTCAGCGGCTTAACAACACAGTCAATCGGAATATTGACCGATGACTTCTTATCGCCCGCCGACAGAGACAGACGGAATGCGAACGTCCCAGGAGGCATGGCATAGGGGTCTTTGCCTTCCTTGGTGCTTATCTCCCTGTAGCCGTTCCTGCGAAGCCAGCGGCCAAGTGTTGCCAGTTGCCGTCTCTCCTGTGCATTACGGATAATCGGATCGGAGTACGCGCCACACATTCTATCCGCGATCACGGTTGCGGCACGGGCCAAGTCCTGCTTGGTTGGTTTCTCTTTGGACGCAACCCACGTTATCAAGTCGTCGTCAATCAATTCGGCCAAGACATCGCATAGCTTCTGAAGGTTCTCAAGAAGCACCGTCTTCGACATTTGCTTCGGCAGTTGTGGCGGTTTTTTCTCCTTCCCTTCAAGTGAGTTAATGAGAGCCTTGCTTACGTGGGCCAAACCCATGAGGCGGTCACGCGCAAGGGGAGGTGCCGTAACCATTCGTAGGATCGGAAGTAGACCGGGAGCGTCATAAAGGACCTTCGGGATGATACGAGTCAGATCGGCGGTTTTGCCGAAGGCCTCGAGCACAGCCTCCGTGGTGATCCGTCGCTGCGCTCGGTAAGTCTCTGGCGCAAAACGGATAAACCAATCGTTGTAGAAGTCGATAGACCTTTCGACATCGGCCTTCCATAACTGCGGTTTGTCTGCATTTATAGGCATACTTGTACCGTATCCCATTCAGCCTTCGTTGTCACGTTTGAATTTTGCACGATTCATCTGCGCCCCAACGAATAGCGTTTTATACCTCGTGCGGCAAGTGTATGACGGTTGCTGGTTGCAAACAAGCGTAATTTTGCGCTCAAATTGAGAATTGCTGTTACCAGACGCGTCGTTTTGTGCTACAGTTGCCGCCAAACAACACACGACTTCGGGAGCACCCCTTCAGCATGTCCGACAGCACACCCATACCCGACTCGGTCGGAGTCGTCGAACCGCAATCGCTGCGGCTGCACCTGCCGCCGGGAGGGCTTCGCCTTGAGAAAGGCGGCGTCCTGACCGAAGTGGACGTCGCCTACGAGCGTTGCGGGACCCTCAGTCCAGCCGCCGATAACGTGATTTTTGTCTGCCACGCCCTCACCGGCGACGCGCATGTGACCGGCATTCGTCCGGGTGAAACCGAGCCGTCGGGCTGGTGGCGGCAAATGATCGGACCGGGACGAGGCATCGACACCCGCCACTATCACGTCATCTGCGCGAACATTATCGGCGGCTGCAAGGGAACCACCGGCCCCGCTTCCATCAATCCCGCCACCGGGGCACCCTACGGGTCACGGTTTCCCGAGATCACCGTCGGCGATATCGTGACGGTTCACCACCTCCTGCTCACCCAGATCGGCATCGCGGGGGTCGCGGCGGTGGTCGGCGGCAGCTTCGGCGGCATGCAGGCGCTGGAATGGGCGATCCGATACCCCGACTTTGTCGGTCGCGCCATCGTGATCGCCGCCGCGGCCTGCCTCAACACCCAGGCCCTGGCCTTCGACATCATCGGACGCCAGGCGATCGTCCAGGACCCCGCCTGGAATCACGGTGATTACTACACCCGTCCCGACGGCCCCCCCAAACAGGGTCTCGGCAGCGCCCGCAAGCTCGCGCATGTCACCTACCTCTCACAGCAATTGATGGCGGACAAATTCGGCCGCGAGAAGCGTCCCGAGTGGCTGAACGCCGGCGATGCGTTCCATGCCGAGTCACGCCGCACCTTCCGCTCCTATTTCCAGGTCGAAAGCTATCTCGAACATCAGGGGGCGAAGTTCGTCGAGCGCTTCGACGCCAATTCCTATCTCCACATCACCCGCGCCATGGACGATTATGATCTGGAGGAGGCGTACGGCACACTCGAGAAGGCCTGTGCCGGCGTCACCGCGCGGATGCTGATCGTCGCGCTCAGCGGCGACTGGCTCTTTATGGCGGAACAGTCGACCGAGATCGTCACCGCGCTCATCCGCAACCGCAAACAGGTGTCGTACTGCCACCTGGACGCCCCCGCCGGCCACGACGCTTTTCTCACCCATATCGCGGATCTGTCGCGCGTGATTCACGCCTTCCTGCCGTGGGTGGGAACTCCGGAACCCGCCGCCACAACGGTCTCGACCCGGTTTGACGACGCGGAGGATGCCATCATCGCCGATCTGATCCGGCCCGGCAGCCGCGTTCTGGATCTCGGCTGCGGCAACGGCGACCTCCTCTCCAAGCTCGCACGCGAGCGCCAGGTGGCCGGCACGGGTGTTGAAATCGACATCAGCCGTGTGGTCCGGACTATCGATGCCGGGCACAACGCGTTGCTCGAAGACATTAACGACGGGCTGCAGATGATCCCGGATGGCGCATATGACACGGCCGTGCTGGGCGAGACCCTGCAAGTCGTGCTCCGCCCGCGCGACGTGCTCCATCAGATCCTCCGCGTGGCCCGCGAAGCGGTGGTCGCCTTCCCCAACTTCGGCTATCTCCCGGTTCGCGGAAGCCTCCTCCTGCAGGGGCGGATGCCCAAAGCCAAAGCCCTTCCCTACGAGTGGTACGACACCCCGAATATCCACCTCTTCACCCTCGACGACTTCCTCCGCCTGTGCGCGCAGGAAGGCATCGCCGTGAGAAAGATCCACTGCCTCTCCCGCAGCCGGATCGGCCGGCTCCTGTGCTGCCTCGGCC
This sequence comes from uncultured Akkermansia sp., assembly GCA_964580075.1. Classification (GTDB taxonomy): domain Bacteria; phylum Verrucomicrobiota; class Kiritimatiellia; order RFP12; family JAAYNR01; genus VGWG01. The sequence continues at coordinate 5,373 of CAZOJL010000062.1, forward strand.
ACCGCAACCTGGGCGCCGACCGCGTCATCGTCCACATCACCCAACCCCCGAGCTCGTAACCTCCGACCCAAACCCCAGCCACCCGCCACGCAGCGACCGACACCGGAGTCTCCCATGGAAACCTGGATTGAAGAACACCTCCCCAAACTCGTGCGCGACCTCATGCCATGCAACTCATGCCCCCTGGCAAACACCGAAATAGAGATCAACCTCCCCGGTCAGCGCGCGGTGGTGGACGTCCTCGAAAACCTGATCGGGATCCTGTTCCCCGGGTGCCACGGCCATGCGTCGATCGCGTACGACGCCTGTGAAAACAGCTTGCGGAAGACGCTCATCGAAACGGCGGAATCCCTCCATGACCAGATCCAACGGGTCTTCGCCTACCAGTGCGCGTTTGAGCAGTGCACGGACTGCGACGACTGCTCCGTGCGGGCTGACGCGGCCGTGGCCAAGCTGCTCGACGCGCTTCCCCGCGTCCGCGCCGCGCTGCGCGAGGACATCCAGGCGGCCTACGAAGGCGACCCTGCGGCCCGCTCGACCATGGAGGTCGTCTTGAGCTACCCCGGCGTCTACGCCGTCAGCGTCCATCGCCTGGCCCACGCGCTCCACGCGGCCGGCGTTCCCCTCCTCCCGCGCGTCTGGAGCGAGCACGCCCATTCACGCACCGGCATCGACATTCATCCGGGCGCGATGATCGGCCCCGGTTTCTTCATCGACCACGGCACGGGCGTGGTGATCGGTGAGACCTGCGTCATCGGCGCGCGTGTCAAGCTCTACCAGGGGGTCACCTTGGGCGCGCTGAGCTTCGCCAATGACGAACACGGCAACCCGATCAAGGGGATCAAACGGCACCCCGACGTGGAAGACCGCGTGATCATTTACGCAGGCGCGACCATTCTGGGCGGCCAGACCGTCATCGGCCACCATTCGACCATTGGCGGCAATGTCTGGCTCGTCCACTCCGTGCCCCCGCACTCCACGGTTTACAACCAGCAACCCAAGCCGCTGATCCGAAAAAGCGGCCTGACGCCATCTCCTTAACGCCAGGAGTTCTGACGCCATGGCATTTCAGGGACATCTCAAACACGGCACCTCGTTGCTGCACACCGCTGAGGAGCGCCTCAAGCAGGTGCTCCTGCCGCGGGTCCCGCGTCGCATTGAGACCTATCACCTCACCCTCACCACCATGCTCTGGTCGGCGCTGATTCCCCTTTTCTGTCTCTTCGCGCGCGCCTCCAGTCACTGGCTCTGGGCGGTCAACCTCTGCATCATCGGGCAGTACATCACCGACCTGCTCGACGGCGCCATCGGACGCGCGCGCAACACCGGCCTGGTAAAATGGGGGTACTACGTCGACCACTTCCTCGATTTTATTTTCCTGAGCGCGGTTTTCTTCGGATATGCAATCCTGCTCCCCGCGGCGTTCCATACACTGATCCTGCTCACGCTGGTCATGTTCACCGGCTTCATGATCCATTCGTTCCTCGAGTTTGCCTGCACCAACCGCTTCGCCATCTCCTACCTGGGTGTCGGGCCGACGGAGATCCGCATCCTCTTCATTGTGATCAATGTGCTGTTGGTGATTTTCGGCAAGACGCACCTCTCCGCAGCCCTCCCGTATGCGGTCACCGCCTCGCTATTCGGCCTGTTCATCACCGTCTACCGTACCGCGCGCCACCTCTGGCATCTCGACATGATTGAGAAAAACAAACCCTCATGAACCATCCCTTCCGCCACCGTTTTCTCATCGCCCTGACCCTGATGACCATCGCCGGCGGCGTCATCTGGTGGGGCGTGCAGCCCGCCATCCGGATTTGCGGACTGGCCGCACTCGCCGCAGCGGCCCTGTGTCTCATTCTCTCGTTCCGCGACTTGCGCCGGCATCGCAGCCATGCCAAGTCCTATATCCGGCACTTCGCCGTGGCCTATGCGCCCCACTTCGTCATTGCCATCCTTCTGGCCATCCTGCTCCGCTCCTGGGTCATCTTTGCGCCGCCCACACCCTCGCCGCTCCTCGCGGCCGGCGGCAGGACGTTACACGAACAGCTCGCCGCCGACACCACCCGGTTGCTTTCGCTTGGCGGCAATCCAGACGACGATATTCCCGTCTGCCGCATGATCGCCCAAACCTACCAGACCTTCTTTCAGATTGACGCCGTCGCCGACCCCCAGGCTCACACCGAGGCCTTCCTGCTCTCCTTCGCCGCGCTGCTCCGCGCGTCCCTGCTCCAGGCGCGCGAGACCGAGTTCTTGCCCGACAATCGCGTGTCGACCCGCCTGGCCGCGAGCGCCGCCTACCTCCCGGTCGTCCGCAACAACTGCCCGGACCATCCGCTCCTGCCGCTGATCGACGCCGACCTCCAGGCCCTGCCCGCACAACTCATCCGCCCGCTGCGCTTCCCGCTCCACGCCCTGCGCCGCTATGCGCTTGACGAGTAGTCTATGAAACCCCACCTCATTTCCACACCCGCGTTCGTCGTGGACGCCGCCGCCCTGGACCGTAATGTGGCGATTCTGTCGGCTGTCAAAGCGCGCACGGGCTGCAAAATCCTCCTCGCGCTGAAGGCTTTCTCCATGGTCGCCGCATTCGACCGCATGCGCGCCACACTGGACGGCACCTGCGCCAGTTCCCTCCACGAGGCCCGCCTCGGCCGAGAGTCATTCGGCGGCGAGGTGCACGCCTTCGCCGCCGCCTTCTCGGATTCGGACTTCCATGGCATGCTCCCGCTGATCGATCATATCACCTTCAACTCCTTCAACCAGTGGCGCCGGTTCCGGCCGCTGCTCGACACCGCTGGCCGTCCGATTGCCGCCGGCTTGCGCATCAACCCCGAACACAGCGAAGGACACTCCGCCCTTTACGACCCTTGTGCCCCTCGTTCGCGCCTCGGCATTCGCCGCGACACGTTCACGGGCGAAGCGCTTGATGGTCTGACCGGCCTCCATTTCCACTGCCTCTGCGAACAGCAGGCCGATGTCCTGGAGCGGACGCTGGCCGCGGTCGAAAACCGCTTCGGAGACCTGATTCCCCGCTTCACGTGGATGAATTTCGGCGGCGGGCACCACATCACCCGCACCGATTACGATGTGGACCGACTGTGCCGCATCATCACCGATTTTCGCGCGCGGCACGGCGAGATGACGGTCTACCTCGAACCGGGCGAAGCCGTCGCCCTCAACGCCGGCGTGCTGGTCGCCACGGTCCTTGACGTGGTGGTCAACGAAATCCCGATCGCCATCCTCGACGCCTCCTGTACCTGCCATATGCCCGATGTGCTGGAGATGCCCTATCGGCCGCGCGTCTACCGGGGAGATGCGTGGGACGGTGGCGCGACGACGCCCATGGGAGCCGATTGCGGTGGCGAGCCGGGCGAAAAGGCCTTCACCGTCCGGCTGGCCGGCCCCTCGTGTCTGGCGGGCGACTGCATCGGCGATTATTCGTTTGATCGGCCGCTCCACCCCGGCGATCGCCTGATATTCGAAGACATGGCTCACTACACGATGGTCAAAACCAACACCTTTAACGGCATCAATCTCCCCTCCATCCTGCTGCGCCAACCCGATGGATCCCTGATCCTCGTCCGCCGCTTCGGTTACGACGACTTCACGTCACGGCTGTGATCTGCGGCCGACCCCCGATGGAAAACAATCCCCTGAGGCTCTTGCAAAACCCTGTTTTGCAAGCGGAGTGTTCAGTGTTCAGGTTTCGGGTTTCAGGTGTCAGGTTTCGGGTGTCAGGTTTCGGGTGTCAGGTGTCAGTGTCTGATGCCTTCGCTCTGGCGGCAGCGTCTGGAGTGCGCGCGGCAAGCGGTATTCCGCGCGACGCCGCTTTTTTACGTCTGCAAAACCTCTTTCGTCGGTTCTGCAAACGCAGTATTCAGAAGCCAGTATTCAGTATAAAAAGGGCAGAAGACTGTGAGACTGTAAACCAGCCGCCCGACTTCGCCACGAATGATCGAAGGGATAACGTGGAAAATAAGGAAGATTAAGGCGAACGATTAGGGGAAAGTCGCAAACCTTAATCATTCGCCTATTCCGGAGCTTGACGCCGTTGCGAGGGGCTGAATCTGTGGCGAAGCTGATGAAAGCGGCGTCGCGCGGGATACCGCTTGCCGCGCGCACTCCAAAATGGCTTGCCCCTCGACGCCGCCCGCACACGCCGCCCGCCTCCCCACTGTCTGAATCGCAGTCCCCTATTAGAAATGATGCACCCACCGCAGGATGCCACGCTGGCCTTCCGGCCGGTTCTCCGCGCCAAACTCGTGGTAGGCGTTGAAAAACAGGTGGTCGTGCTGCGAGAAACTGTAGATGACCGCCGGTCCTACCGCGAAGACCTGCTCACGGCTGTCCGGCATGGGTTGACCCCGAAGCCGACTGTCGCTGATCTGGCCCAGGTAGTAGCCGGTCGCGCCAACGCGGAGCCGGTTCTCAATCACGGCATAGGAAGTCGCGACATTCAGGTGGATCGCCTGACCCGCCTGGATGCCGGTGTCGTGGTTCCGGGCATTCCACAGGTAGTGGATGCGCCACGACACCTCGGACTTCGCGGTCGGAAACCACGTCGCGGCCCAGTAGGGGTTGAATGAGAAGAAATTGCTGCCCGGATTGAGCGCTTCTTTTTTGTCATACCGCCCGGTCGGCAGCAGGCACTGCAGCTCCACCCGATGCGCAAACACTGGCCGGCCATCGCGGATTACCGGATCCCATTGCAGGTACGGCCCGATGAGGATGTCGCCGAGACCGGCCCCATTGTCGGTCAGAAGCATATCATCCGGATCAAGATTGATCGACACGATGGGCACAATCAGGTCCACGCCCCACTTGCCGCCCAGGAGGACTTCCTGGTTCGACTGGTAGATGAGCTGGTTGAGACTCACGAAGACGTTCAGACGTGGATTTCTGAGCGCGGAGAAATCCTTGTTCGGAATCATCATCCGACTGCCATCGGCGTCGGTGAACGTGTCGCTGTAGTAATAATGGAAGTATTCGGCGAAGTACCAGCCCGGTCCCGCGGGCGGCGCGCCATCGAGAAAGCTCGTGAACCCGAGGTTCACCGCGGGTTGATCATACGCCTGCGCAACCGGATGGCTCAGCGCCAGCACGATGCCCATCAACAGCATTCCATAACGTTTCATGATAGATCTCCTTCTGGAGTTGATTAGTCCTTGAGTTTTCCTGACAGATAGGCGTCATACGCGGCCAGATCCATGATGCCGTGGCCGGACAGGTTGAACACGATCACGCGTTTCTTCCCTTCCTCCCGCGCCTGCACGGCCTCATCAATCGCCGCCCGCACCGCGTGCGCCGATTCCGGCGCGGGAATGATGCCTTCCGTGTGCGCGAATTGAAGCGCGCCCTCGAATACCTTCGTCTGCGGATACGCCACCGCCTCGATCAAGCCCAGGTTGTGGGCGTGACTGACCATCGGCGCCATCCCGTGATATCGCAACCCGCCGGCGTGGATGGACGGCGGCATGAAGTCGTGCCCCAGCGTGTACATCCACATCAACGGCGTCATCCCCGCCGTGTCCCCGAAGTCATAGCGCAATTCGCCCTTCGTCAGCGACGCGCACGACTGCGGTTCGACCGCGATGATCCGGTACTTCTTCCCCTCGGTGATTTTCCGCTGCACATACGGGAAAGCGATGCCGGCAAAGTTGCTGCCGCCGCCAACGCATCCTATGATTACATCCGGCTCCTCACCCGCCAACGCCATCTGCTTGATCGTTTCCTGACCGACAATCGACTGGTGCAGACAGACGTGGTTCAGCACGCTGCCCAGCGCGTATTTCGTGTGGGGCGTCTTCACCGTGTCCTCGATCGCCTCGCTGATGGCGATGCCGAGACTTCCCGGACAGTGGGGGTCTTCCGCCAGCATCTTGCGGCCAAACTCGGTCCGGTCACTCGGACTGGCGACAATCTCAGCGCCCCAGGTCTGCATCATCATTTTCCGGTACGGCTTTGCGTCGTAGCTCACCCGTACCATATAGACCATGCACTCCATTCCGAAGAGTTTGCATGCCAGGGCCAGCGATGAACCCCATTGGCCCGCGCCCGTCTCCGTGGCGAGCCGCTTCGTGCCGGCCTGCTTGTTGTAATAGACCTGCGCGACAGCGGTGTTGGGCTTGTGCGAGCCGGCCGGGCTGACGCCCTCATACTTGTAGTAGATATGGGCCGGCGTTTGCAGCGCCCGTTCGAGCCGAACCGCCCGCAACAGGGGCGTCGGCCGCCACATCGCATAAATCTCACGGACCGGGGCCGGGATCTCGATCCAGCGTTCCGTGGACATCTCCTGTCGAACGAGGTTCTCCGGGAAAATGGCCGTCATCATCTCCAGCGAGACCGGCTGTTTTGTGCCCGGATGCAGCGGCGGCGGCAACGGCTTTTGGAAATCGGCCTGCAAATTGTACCAGTGGGTCGGGATTTCCTTTTGGGGCAGTGTGAAGTGTGTCGTGATGCTCAACGATGTGCCTCCTTATGGTCGCGTCATTCCAGCACGTCCATCTCCTGCGTCAACGACGCAGGAAATCGTCACGCCAGATGACAAGAAACCGTCTTCCGGCCGACACCGGCCCGTTTGGGCCGAAAACATGCCAACCCGATCTGAACCCATAATGTCAGGGTCAATAGCATGCCGAAAACCAGAGGAACTGTCAATATCTGGAATCAGCATTTTAAATTGTGTCGCGTAAAATTGATGCACGGGTCTCGTCGTTCTGCTATAATCCGAGGCGTTCATCAATTCAGAAGGAAGGATCACACAATGGGGTGGTTAACCAAACCGGCAGACAAGACAGCCGCTGTGTCGACCGAGGCGATCTGGGCGGTGTGCCCGGCCTGCAAGGCCTATGTGCCGCGGGATGAATGGAACAACGATCTGCGGGTTTGCCCGCGCTGCGACTACCACGATCGGCTCACCTGTCGCCAGCGCGTGACGCAAATCTGCGACAGCGGTTCGTTTGTGGAGATCAATGCAGACGTGTCGGTGCGTGACCCGCTGAAGTTTGCGGATGCCTCCGGTGCTTATGCGGACAAGGCACGAGCGACGGTCAAGAAGACCGGCGAAGGCGAGGCGATCCTCACCGGAAACGCGCGGATTGCCGGCATCCCTGTCGTGATCGGCATCATGGACTTCCGTTTCCTCGGCGGCAGCCTCGCCAGCGGCACCGGCGAACGGATTCTTCTGGCCGCCGAGGCCGCCCTGAAGCAGCGTCAGCCGTTGATCCTCTTCTCCGCCTCGGGCGGCGCGCGGATGCATGAAGGGATCGTCTCGCTCATGCAGATGGCCAAGACCTGCGCCGCCATCGCCCGGCTGCAGCAGGCACGCCTGCCCTACATTTCGGTCCTCACCGATCCCACCACCGGCGGCGTCTCCGCCAGTTACGCCATGGTCGGCGATGTCAATATCGCTGAGCCCCGGGCGCTGATCGGCTTCGCCGGACGCCGGGTGATCGAACTGACCATCAAGCAGAAATTGCCGGACGACTTCCAGACCGCCGAGTATCTGCTCGAGCACGGGTTCATCGACCATATCGTCCACCGGGGCGAGATGAAGCGCTTTTTGGAAAAGGTGCTGCGTTACGCGGCACACGGAGTAGCGGAGTGCATATGACTGATCTCGACTTTTCAAAGAAACTGACCCCGTGGGAGATCGTTCAGGTCGCCCGTCATCCCAACCGTCCCGCCATCGGCGAGTACATACAGGGGATGTGCGAGGACTTCGTGGAACTGCACGGCGACCGCGCGTTCGGGGATGACCCCGCGCTGATCGGCGGCTTCGCGACCATCGGTGGCGAACGGGTGATGCTCATCGGTCACCGCAAGGGCAAGTCCGTCGAAGAAAATATTCACGCCAACTTCGGCATGGCCAATCCCGAAGGCTACCGCAAAGCCCTGCGCCTGATGAAACTCGCCGAGAAATACGGTCTTCCCGTCGTGTCGCTGGTCGACACGCCGGGCGCCTACCCCGGACTCGACGCCGAAGCGCGCGGTCAGGCCGAGGCAATCGCCCGCAACCTGACCGAAATGGCCGGCCTGCGCACGCCGTTCGTCGTGGTGATCACGGGTGAAGGCGGCAGCGGCGGCGCGCTCGGCATCGCCGTCGGCGATGTCGTCATGATGCTGCAATACGCCGTCTACTCCGTGATCTCCCCTGAAGGCTGCGCCTCGATCCTGTGGCGCGACAACAAGAAGGCTCCGGAGGCCGCCGAAGCGCTCAAGATCACCGCCGACTCGCTGAAAGAACTCGGAATCATCGATGAGATCATCAGCGAACCACAAGGCGCCGCTCACAGCGACCCCGGCAAGGCGGTCGATAATGTGAAGAAGGCGGTGCTCAAACACATCAAGGCGCTGCAAAAGCTCGACACCGACACCCTCGTCCAGAAGCGATACGACAAATACGCGGCGATGGGGCGCTGACGCCGCGGCGCGGCGGGGTGTTTGCCCCACGGCAGACCTTGAATGTGCGCCTAAAAGATCCCTTATAAACTTCGCAGTGCTGACATCGGCCTCGCCTATTCGTTGTTGGCGCTTGCGCCTGCGCGCTCAATATGCAACAATCCGCATTGATTTGCAACACTGGAGTTTTTCTTTGACTAGTAATCCGGAACCGTGGGTGACGCTGGAGGCGATCGCCAAACACCTAGAGGTGAGTACGGATACCGTGCATCGGTGGATCCGGGCGCGGAAAATCCCCGTGCAACGCGTCGGGCGGCAGTGGCGGTTTAAGGTGTCGGATGTGGATGCTTGGGTCGTGGCGGGGAAAGCCGGGACGGGGCGGGATGTGAGAGTGCCGCAATGAGGTTGATCGCAAACAGCGGCAATGACCGGGTAGTGGATGCGTTGCGGAAGGCGCTTTCTGAGTTCGGGCGGTTAGATGTGGCGTCGGCCGAGTTCTCGTTGTTCGCCTTCGCGGAGATCCGGGATCTGCTTGAAAGGGTTGCGAAGTGTCGGATTGTTCTGCCGACGGGCGCGAATGAGGATATCCGCCTTCTGGGCGGCGAAGGTGATCGGGCGTTCCGAAATCAGTTGAATGCGCGCGCGCTGGCGCGCGAGTGCGTACGGTGGATCAAGGAGCGAGTCGAGTTGCGGGGTGCGCCCGGGCCTTTGCCACAATCAGCCCTGATTGCGAGCGACGGGAAGACTGAGGGGTGCCAGGCGATCACGGGCAATAGCGCCTTTTCCACCGGCGGACTTGGTCTCACGCCGGGTAACCAGTTCGGGCTGATTCAGTGCTCGGAAAGCGCGGCCGAAGGCAGCATTCTGGCCTCCTGGTTCACGGCGTTGTGGAATGGGCTGCCGGCGACTGGCGATGATGCGAAGGGCATCCTGGAACGTTTGAACGATTTGGTTGAGCACAAGGCCCCGGCGGCGATCTACTACCTGACTCTTTACCACCTGTTCAAGGACCTGGGTGAGGCGCTGGACGAGGAGCGCATTGTCAAGTCGGCCACGGGGATTCGGAATACAGTGGTCTGGCGGAAGCTTTTTAAGTTCCAGCGGGACGGCGTCATTGGCGCCCTGGACAAGTTGGATCGGTTGGGCGGATGTATCATCGCCGATAGTGTTGGCCTCGGAAAGACCTTCGAGGCGCTGGCGATCATCAAGTACTACGAGTTGCGGAATGACCGGGTGCTGGTTCTGGTGCCGAAACGGTTGCGTGACAACTGGACAATGTACAAGGCAAACGACCAGCGAAACTTTCTTGCCGGCGACCGTTTTCACTACGACGTGCTCAATCACACCGACCTTTCCCGCGACGCGGGAAAGTCGGGAGACATTGATCTGGCGCATATCAACTGGGGCAACTATGACCTGGTGGTGATTGACGAGTCACACAATTTCCGCAACAAGGCGACGCACCGGGAACACGAGACGCGGTATGACCTGCTCATGCGGCGGATCATCAAGGAAGGCGTGAAGACGCGGGTCCTCATGTTGACGGCCACACCGGTCAACAACCGCTTGGCTGACCTGAAGAACCAGATTGCGTTCGTGACCGAAGGGGTTGACACGGCGTTGCTTGAACACGGGATTTCGAGTGTCGAGGCGACCGTGCGGCAAGCTCAGTTGCAGTTCAACAAGTGGATGGCTATGGAGGAGGCTGACCGGAAACCGGCGCGGTTGTTGGATATGTTGGGCTTTGACTACTTCAAGTTGTTGGACCTGTTGACGATTGCCCGGTCACGCAAGCACATCGAGAAATACTACGGCACGGCGGAAACCGGGCGGTTCCCAGACCGGTTGAAGCCGATCAACTTCAAGCCGGATGTGGACCGGATCGGGGAATTTCCTGCCATCCGAACGATTAACAACGAGATTCGGCGGTTGAAACTGGCGGCATACGCGCCGTTGCGATACGTCCTGCCCCACAAACAGGCGGCGTATGATGCGAAGTACAGCACGAAGATCCGCGGCGGGGAGAGTTGCTTTCGGCAGGTTGACCGGGAAGAGAGTCTGGTGCACCTGTTGCGCGTCAACGTGTTGAAGCGCATGGAGAGCGCGGTGTCGTCCTTCGCCTCCACCTTGGCACGACAGTTGGCTGACGTGCAGGGAACGTTGGGGAAGATCGAGGCGCATGAGGCCAGTGTGGACGAGATCGACATTGCTGACGTGGACGTAGAGGATACTGCGTTCGAGAGTCTGTTGGTTGGGCGGAAGGTCAAGGTACTGTTGCACGATGTGGATTTGATCCGTTGGAAGCAGGATTTGACCGAGGATCGGAACCGGCTTGCAACGCTGCTGTCTGCGGCGCGGCAGGTTGGCGCGGCGCGCGATGCGAAGTTGGCGCAGTTGCGGGAGGTTATCGCGCAGAAGGCCCGGAATCCGATCAACGGGGAGAACCGGAAGATCCTCGTCTTCACGGCGTTTGCCGACACGGCGGAGTATCTGTACGGTGAACTGGCGCCTTGGGCCTTGCATGAACACGGATTGCATACCGCGTCCGTGACCGGGACCGGGCGGAACCATACGACATTGCCGGGATTGCAGAAGGATTTCGGGAGCATCATCAGTGCGTTCTCGCCGCGTTCGACGGAGCGGCCGGCGGAGATGGCCGGTGAAGGCGAAGTGGACCTGTTGATAGCCACGGACTGCATCAGCGAGGGCCAGAACCTTCAGGACTGCGATTACCTGGTCAATTACGACATCCACTGGAATCCGGTGAGGATCATCCAGCGGTTCGGGCGGATAGACCGTATCGGATCGCCGAATGCGCGCATTCAACTGGTGAACTTCTGGCCGAATCTGGAGTTGGAGGAGTACATCAACCTGGAACAGCGGGTGAGCGGCCGCATGGTGTTGCTGGACATTTCCGCCACGGGCGAAGAGAACCTGATCGAGCAGCAATCCGGGAACCAGATGAACGACCTGGAGTACCGGCGGCGGCAGTTGCTGAAACTTCAGGACGCGGTGATTGACCTGGAGGACCTGGGCAACGGCATTTCGATTGCCGACCTGACGTTCACGGATTTCCGTGTGGACTTGGCGGGATACCTGAAGGATCACGCGGAGCAACTCCAGCGCACGGCGCTGGGATCGTTTGCCGTAACGACCACGCCGGAAAGCGGGATACCGCCGGGCATCTTGTTCTGCCTGCGGGCGGCCGGCGCGGCGGCATTGAAGGGCGTTGATGCGAGTTATCCGCTGGCTCCGCACTACGTGGTGCACGTGGGCGACGATGGGGCCGTATGTCTGCCTTATGGGCAGGCCAAGCAGGTCCTTGACCGGCTGAAAAGGGTCTGCATCGGCCGTGATCTGCCTGACGCCGGGGCCTGCGCGCGATTCGACAAGGCGACGAAAGACGGGAAGGACATGAGCCGCGAGCAGGAGATGCTTGCCACGGCGGTTGCTTCCATCATCGGGAAGAAAGAGGAACGGGCGGTTGCCAGCCTGTTCACACCCGGCGGGACGCATGCGCTCAAGGGCGAGTTTCTGGGGATCAACGACTTTGAGGTGGTGACTTTCCTGGTCATTCTGCCGGGAGACGGCGCATGACCGCTGCCACTGTCATCAACGCCCTTTGTCTCCCCGCCGATGCGCGGGTGGACCAGCGCGTGCCCAAAAAGCTGCTCGTGGAAAACGGCGCGCCCACGGCGGCGGACAAGCGCCAGATCAATGACGGTGTCGAGGAGTTGTACTGGCACGCCGCGCTCAAGCCCGCTACCATCGGCGTGCCCGCCTACCGCGACGACATCCGCGAGTATCTCGAAATCGCCGTGCTCTCGCTCACTCTGCGCGCCGGAGCCAAGGCCCCGCGCCTCACCGAGTTGATTCACCGCGCCATTCCGTATCCCGTCTTCCTCGTGCAAAGCCAGCCCGTAGGGTTTGCGCTTTCGCTGGCGCACCTTCGGTGGTCCCAGGGGCAGGCGGGGCAGACCGTGCTGGATGGCCCGCTCATCACGGCGACCGTGGATGCGCAGGCCCCGACCGTTGCCGACTTCCTCGCCTCGTTAGCCCTCACCAGCCAGCCGCGCCAGCACCTGCACGCGCTCTATCAAGGCTGGATCGAGCACTTCGAGGCCCACGCCGCCGCCCGGCACACAGGAAAATACGCACCCGCTGCCGATCCCGCCGCCGCCGAGCGCCGCCGCACCGCGTTGGCGGAACACGAACGCTTGAACCGTGAAATCACCAGCCTCCGCGCCCGTGCCGCGAAGGAAAAGCAGTGCAGCCGCCGCGTGGCGTTCAATCTCGCGGTCTGCCGTCTCGAAACACAACTTCAAACACTGGATCAACAACTATGAGAGCCCAAGCCCTTTCTCTTCTCAAGTTTCTTCGGAGTTCCCCCCAATTTGCAGTGCCCATCTACCAGCGCACCTACTCCTGGTCGATTGGACACTGCGAACAACTCTGGAACGATGTTCTACGCGTAGGAGGCAATCCTCGCGTTAGTGCCCACTTTATTGGATCTATTGTT
>CAZOJL010000063.1:0-3730 GCA_964580075.1 uncultured Akkermansia sp.
TCTTGATCCCGGTGCGCTCCTGTTCCTGCGCCTGATAGCGGGCGAGCCAGGCGTGCCCCTCTCCGGCCAGCCGGCGCAGCTCGTCCAGCTCCGCGCAATATCCCTCGCGGATGAGCCCGCCGTCCTTGAGGGCGATGGGCGGCGTTTCGGCGACGGCGCGACCGATCACATCGACCAGTTCAGGCAGCGGATGCAACTCGGTGGCGACGGCGGCGATGAGTCCATCACCGGCTCCTTCGGCCCGTTCGCGCAACCCGGGCACAGGCAGCAGCGACGTGCCCAGCGCCTGAAGGTCGCGCGCGTTGCCGCGCCCGGCAGCAATCCGTGCAATCAGCCGTTCCAAGTCACGCACGGCCGCCAACCGCTCCCGCAATCCGTTGAGCAGGGGGCGGTTTTTCATCAGCAGGCCCACCGCGTCGAGACGGGCGTTGATTGCCGCGATCCGCCGCAACGGACGGGTCAGCCAGGCACGCAGAAGACGGGCTCCCATGGGGGTGCGGGTGTTGTCGAGCACCCCCAGGAGGGTTGCATGGGCCGGCCGGCCCCGGCCGGGGAGGATGTCGAGGTTGGCGCAGGTCGCCTCATCGAGCAGCAAAAAGTCGTCGCCATGCCGCACCTGAAGCCGTCTGACATGCCCCACCCCGTGGTGCAACTCGTCGACCACGTAATGCAGCAGCGCGCCCGCCGCGCCGACCAGCAACGGCGCGCCTTCACAGCCGAAACCCTCGAGCGAGTGCACCGCAAAGTGACGGACGAGCCGGTCATAAGCGGTGTCATACTCGAATGTCCAATCGTCCACATCGGTCACCGCTGCCGCGCCGCAGTCATCGAGCGCGGCGACCAGCGTCGCGGTCCCTCGGGCCTCAGCGCCCACGAGCAGTTCGCTGGGAGCATGACGGCGCAGGTTCTCGCGCAAGGCCTCGGCGTCGGAAACCGCTTCGACGGAGAAGGCGCCGGTCGAGAGATCGAACAGGGCCATGCCGAAACCGCCGGGCCCGGTACACACGGCGGCGAGGTAATTGTTGCGCGCGGCATCGAGGATCGCGTCTTCTGTGACTGTGCCGGGCGTGATCACGCGCGTCACTTCGCGCCGCACGATCCCCTTGGCGGCGGCGGGATCCTCCATCTGATCACAGACGGCGGCCTTCACCCCGGCGCGGATCAACTTGGCGAGATAATTGTCGAGCGCGTGGTACGGAACGCCGCACATCGGCGTGCCCCCGCGCTGGGTCAGCGCCACGCCCAGGATCGGCGCCGCGCGGCGGGCGTCCTCAAAGAACATCTCGTAAAAATCGCCGAGTCGGAAGAGGAGCACCACCCCTTCCGGCAACTCGCCCTTGATACGCCGATACTGGCGCATCATCGGCGTCAACTCGTCCTGACCCGCAGCCATTCAGTCACACTCCTCGCCCGTCACGCCACCGCCGGCGTCTACCGTAAAGCCCGCAGTTTACATCCCCGCACGCATCAGAGACAAGACCGCAATTGTAAATTTTCAGAATGCACACAACTTTCCGCTTTCAAAAAGGCCTGTAATCTGTTTTAATCGACTCGTCAATGGGTCTGATGAGATTCATCAGGCCGGGAGTGGAGGTTCCAAATGGCAGAAGCGGCTGGAGAGAGTGTCAGGCAGGGGGCGTTCATCGCTGATCGGCATCGTATGGAGCCGGTCGTAACAAGCAAGCCGGCGTCAAACTATATGGCTGCGGGCATATGTGCGATTATCGCCTTGATCGTGTACGGTCTGCTGGTGGCCCTGCAATGGATGGATTTCAAGGCGTACCAGTTCCAGTGAGTTGATCGGGCGAGTGCATGCTTAAACACCTGCGCAGGGTCGGCGCGAACATCGTCGGCACGCTTTCGTTTGCCCCGGCGGCTGTTGTGCTGGCTGTTTTGTGCGTCTTCTTCTTCGTGATTCAACGGGTAGCCTCGGGGGTGGAGTTTCTGGACGGCTACTCCTTTGGGACGATGTTGACCTATTGTTTCGGACTTCATGCGCCGCTGCTGGCCGAGGGTTTTGTCTGGCAGGTGGTGACGTATCTGTTTCTCCACGGCAGTTGGATGCATCTCGGCTTGAACGTGCTGACCGTGTTGTTGTTCGGCGCGGGCGTGGAAATGGAGATCGGCAGCAGGCGGTTCTGGACCGTTTTTCTGGTCGGTGGCGCCATCGGCGGCTTGGGGTGGGTGGCGTGTGATGCGTTGCAGCCGATCATGGCGGCGGCCTCCCCCACGGTGGCACGCGTGTTGGCCTTGCGGACGGAGCCGGGCGTTTACGGAACCTGTGTCGGCGCATCGGGCGGGGTGTTTGCGCTCATCGGCGCCTATGCCGCCTTATTTCCGAGGCGTGAGACGGTCGTGCTGGTCTTGTTCTTTCCGGTGCGGATGAAGGCGCGCACGCTGGCGGTGTTTCTCGGAGTGATCACGATCGCCGAGGCGGTGTTGTTGCGTTCGCAGATCGCCACAGCCGCCCATCTGGTGGGCGGCGTCGCGGGCTATCTCTACGGCGTGGGTCTGCTGCGGCAACGTCTCTTGTTACGACTGGCCTGATGGCTCTTTCTCTTGCAATGGCGGGCCGTTTTCGCTTAAATACGCCGTGACGTGAAAGCGCTTTTCCTATTTGTGGATGGCATCGGCATACGAAGCCCTGCGGCTGACAATCCCGTGAACAAGGCGGTGTGCCCGAATGTGTGCGAACTGGTCGAATCAAACGGCCGGTTGATTGATGCCTGTCTGGGCATGCCGGGGCTGCCGCAGAGCGCGACCGGCCAGGCGTCGCTTTACACCGGCGTCAACGCGGCCCGCCGCGTGGGACGTCACATGGAGGGGTTTCCCGGTCCGACGCTTCGCAGCCTGCTCAATGAGGACAACCTGTTCTTGAAACTCCGCCGTAATGGGCTGCATTGTAAATTCGCCGATGCCTATGCTGCGGAGAGCGTCGAGGAGATCGCCGCCCGGCGCTTCAAATCGGTCACGACCGTCATGGGCCTCACGTGTCCGCAGGTGTTCAGCTTCCGAGAGGATATGCTCGCCGACCAAGCCGTGTTCCACGATATTACGCGCAAGAGCCTGCTCGCCAGAGGCTACACCGGTCCGGTGGTCACTCCGGCCAAGGCCGCCGAGCACCTGATCCAACTGGCCATCACCTACGATTTCACCCTGTTTGAGTTTTTTCAGAGCGATCTGGCCGGGCATTCGAACAGTCTTGAAGAGGCGGTCGCCTGCCTGCAAACCCTCGACGCCTTTATCGGGCCGCTTGCGGCCATGGCACGCCAGGCCAACCTGTTGTTTATCCTGACCAGCGACCACGGCAATATCGAGGACATGTCCGTCCACTCGCACACCACCAATCCCGTTCCCCTTGTGGTGTTCGGTCCCGAGGCCGATGCTTTCAAGGCCGGCGTGAACAGCCTGACCGATGTGACCCCGTGCATTATGCGGACGCTCGGTGGCACATGAATCAGCAAAAGTTGCAGCATCCTCCCGGATGTGGTAAATTTGGCTTTTGCGGCCGTCGGTGCGCGATCCTACAGCGTGAGCGGGGAAAGCAGGAAGCTCCTCCATGATGTTCAACACACTTGCCGTCATTCCGGTCATTATCGGTCCCCTTCAGGTGCTTGTTGCCATACTGCCCGCCCTCCTGATTTCGCTCGTCGGCGCGATTGTCAGCATGCTCAAACCGGCCGCCATGTTGGCGCTGCTGAAGTTGCTGTGGCGGCAGAAGATCGTCCTG
>CAZOJL010000063.1:3830-17931 GCA_964580075.1 uncultured Akkermansia sp.
ACCGGCCGCCATGTTGGCGCTGCTGAAGTTGCTGTGGCGGCAGAAGATCGTCCTGGTGATCCTCGCGGGAGTCGTGACAGGAATGGTTTTCCTGGTGCGTACTGTTGCGCGCACGGGGCGTCCGGGGAGTAGCCTGATGGCGGGCGAGGATTGGCCCATGTTCAGGGGCGGACTCGAGCGCCGCGGCTCAAACGATACGGCAGAACCGCCCACTACGGGCGGCATCAACTGGAGCTACGCCGCCGACGTCAAGAAGTTCTACCCCAGTCCGGCGGTGGTTGGCAACCGGGTCTACATCACCTCCACCGACATCGGCGTGTTCGGTGGCGGGGGTAAAGGTGCGGTCTACTGTCTTGACGCCGATACGGGAGCCCTGGGCTGGAGGGCGGCTCCTCCAGGTTATCGCGCGACCTTCTCGTCTCCCGCGGTTGCCGGTAAATATCTGGTTTGCGGCGAGGGTCTGCACTGGATCGACAATGCGCGCGTGGTCTGCATGGATGTGACGAACCGAGGCAAGATGCTCTGGACCTACGAGACCCGCAGCCATGTCGAGTCAACTCCCTGCATCGACGGGGACCGCGTGTATGTAGGCGCGGGCGCTGACGGCTATTACTGTTTCCTCCTCGAACCCGATGCCGATGGTCAGGCGCAGCTTCTCTGGCACGCGCCGGGGGAACACTATCCGGATGCTGAAACCTCGCCGGCCGCCCACGATGGGCTCCTGTTTGCGGGATTGGGCATCGGCGGCCAGGCGATCATTTGCCTGAATGCCGAGACGGGTGATCCGGTCTGGCGTGTCGACACCCCTTATCCTGTGTTCGGACCGCCCACCGTGGTCAATGGCGCGGTCATCATAGGCATGGGAAATGGCGACTTTATCAATTCGGCCGAGGAACTCAAGGGCAAGAAAATCGAGGAACTCCGGAAGGCAGGCACGAGCGAGGCGGAAATCGCCGCCGCCGAGAAAAACCTGGGCACAGGGGGCGAAATCTGGTGTCTGGCGGAAAAGAGCGGAGAGGTGCGCTGGACGTTCAAGGTGCCCGACACGATCCTTGGCGCCGTCGCCGCCGACACGGATCGCCTCTACTTCGGCGCCCGCGACGGCTACGTGTATTGTCTTTCGATGACCGGAACGCTGCTCAACAGATGGAATGCCCGCGCGCCGCTTCTCACGTCGCCGGCGATCAGCGGCGGGTATCTCTACGTGGTTACCCAGCAGGGAACTCTTTTCGGGTTGCGTACGGAAGACCTGGAATGCGTCTGGGAAGCGCGCCTGGGGTTCAACGGCCCGTTCATCAGTTCGCCGGCCGTGGCCCGCGGGCATGTTTATGTCGGCTCGGAGCAGGATGGGGTGTTGTGTCTGGGGCTCCCGGGCGGACAGCAGCGCGAGATTCGGTGGGATGGCTTTGCCGGTGGTCCCGGCCGGGGGGGGAATCTCGACGGAAAGCCGCTTCCCGAAAAGGGAAAGCTCGGATGGCGGTTCCCCGATGCGGATCAGGTGGAACAGCCGGTGGCGCTTGAGATCGTCGCGCCGGTGGCCAGTCTCAACGGGATGCTGTATGTGCCGCTGGAGGGGGGGCGCAAGGGCCTGTCGTGTCTTCGGGAGACAACGGATGGCAAGGTCGTCCGGGGCGAGGAGGTCTGGTTTGCCACCGCCACAAACGGGGTGACGCTGTCGGCGGCGGCGACCTCGAATGCCGTTTACTTTGTGGACGGTCGGCAGGGAGACGTCGGCCGCCGTCTACACTGTCTGGCCGCCGCCGCCGGGATGGAACAATGGAGCTTGCCGGTGGCATCCGATGCCACCGGTGAGTTTGTGTTGACGGGGGCGGGTGGCCTGATCGCAGACGGACCGAGAGGGGTGACGGCCTTCAGCGAGGCAGGCCGGGTGCTCTGGCAGACCGATTGCGGCCGCGTGCTCGGCGTGCCGGTCATCCGCGATGCGTATGTGGCGGTGGCGACCGATCAACCGGCGGGTCTGTGTGTTCTGGATCTACCGAGCGGTCGTGAACTCTGGCGTCTGCCGTTTGACGCCGCGCCGTCTGCCGCGCCGGTGATGCGGAAGCACGTCATCTATCTGGGAACGTCGGCGGGTGTCGCCGCGTGGCGCCTGGCCGATGGCGAGTCCCTCTGGGATGCGCCGCGAGGCATGCCCGGCGCACCGCTGGTGCTGGCGAAGAACCGGCTCGCCTACACCACGGCGGCAGGGGAACTGGTCATTCTCGACAGCGAAAGCGGGCAGATGGAGAAGATGGTCTCGGGCGCGCTTCCCGGCTTTCCGCCTCTGGCGGCTCCGGATGCGTTCGTGTACGCGGGCGCGGGCAATCTCATGGTCTGCCCGGTCACGGACGGCGAGCCGCGATCGTGGATGAAGATCGACTGGTTGGGACGGCTGACGTGCGCGCCCATCATGGTCGACAGCCGCGTCTATATCGCCACAGACAAGAAGGGGTTGATATGCCTGAGAAGCAAGTAACGGCGAACACGTCAGGCGAGTCGCACTGGGTCTATCCCTTCGGGCCCGGTCGGGTTGGCGTGGACCAGCCCGGCAAGGATGTATTGGGCGGCAAGGGTGCCAGCCTGGCCGCCATGAGCCATGCGGAACTGCCGGTGCCGCCGGGCTTCACGATCGCCACCGCGTGTTGCAGGGCCTATTTCGATAACGGCGAGCAGTGGCCAGCCGGATTGGAAGCGCAGGTCCAGACCCATCTGAAGCAGCTCGAGGATTCGGTCGGCCGGCAGTACGGGCACGGCCGCCACCCGTTGCTGGTTTCCGTCCGCTCGGGTGCTGCCGTTTCCATGCCCGGCATGATGGATACCGTCCTGAACTGCGGCCTCCATCCCGAGCTGTTTGATGAGATGGGGCAGCCCCCTGATTTCTGGCCGGTCTATACCCAGTTCATCCTCATGTTTGCGCGCACGGTCGCCGGCATTGCTGCCGAAGCCTTCGGGGCAGCAGCCGCGGTTCACCAGGCCGATCGTCAGTCGGTTGAAACCTGCCTGCGCGTCTATCGCGAGCAGACAGGCAGTCCGTTTCCAACCGATCCGTGGCTCCTGCTCCACGCGTGTATCAGCGCCGTGTTCCGGTCTTGGAATTCCGATCGCGCCGCGGCGTATCGCCTGCGCAACGACATCCGCGGCGTCGTGGGCACCGCGGTCAATGTGCAGGTCATGTATCCGTCTGAAATCTCGGGGGTCCTCTTCACGCAGGATCCGAACGACTTGCCCGCCAACCGCATGGTGCTCGAATCGTCGTATGGGTTGGGCGAGGCGGTTGTTTCCGGCGACGTGACGCCAGACCGTTTTCTGGTGCCGCGCGATGACTTTGGCGCGTTCCAGGCGTTCCTGAGCGACAAGAGCCACCGGGTGGCGGCTTTGGGCAACACGATCCAGCGCGACACCCGGGCGGCCAGTCTCACCGCCGGACAAATCGCGGAACTCAGCGCGATCGGCCTGCGGATTGAAGCCTATTTCGGCCATCCCGTGGACATCGAATGGGGCTGGGCCGACGGGCGCTTTGCGTTGCTCCAGTCTCGGTCGATCCGCGGACTGGATGTCGCGCGCGATGTGGAGGTCGGCCGGCTGGCCGAGATTGAGCGGTTGAAAACGCTTTCCGCCGGACGTCGCCGGGTTTGGGTGACGCACAACCTGAGCGAGACGCTGCGCGCGCCAACGCCGCTCACGTGGGATATTGTGGGCCGTTTCATGAGCGGCAACGGCGGGTTCGGCCGCTTTCACCGCGATCTGGGATACCGGCCGTCGCCGCAGGTCTGCGCGGACGGATTTCTCGAATTGATCGGTTCCCGCATCTATGCGGATCCGGACCGCATGGCGCAGCTTTTCTGGGGCGACAGCCCGTTCCGTTACGACCTCGATGCGTTGGCCAGCGACCACGCCACGTTGGAGCAGGCGCCGACCCATTTTGAGCCCGAGCAGGCCGACGGCCTGTTTTTTGCCCGTCTCCCCGGGATCGTGGGCACGATGCTCCGCGCGTCGCGAACGGCCGCGCGGTTGAAAGGGACCGTTCGCGAGCACTTCACGCACGCTGTGCTGCCGCCGTACCTCGACTATGTGCGCTGCAAGCGCGTCGAAGATCTTGCGCGGTTGGATACGGCGCAGGTGTGCGCGGAGTTGCAGTCCCGTTGCATCCGGGTGCTGGACGAGTTCGGCAAGGAATCGCTCAAGCCCGGCTACTTCGGCTCTGTTGCGTTCACGGGCCTGCGCAGCTTGTTGATGCAGTTGATGGGTGACGTCGACGGGAGCCAGATGGCGTGTGCGCTGACCATGGGATTGGAGGGTGACACCACGGTCGCCCAGAACCAGATGCTGTACCGGGTCGCACAGGGCGAGACCACGCTGGAACGGTTTTTGGAGGACTACGGCCACCGCGCCGTGGGCGAAATGGAGCTGCTCGAGGCCCGTTACCGCGAAAATCCGGGCCAGTTCGACACGATCCTCGAAGCCATGCGGCATGCCGACCGTTCGCCGGAACAGATGCACGAAGCGCATGCGAATGACCGCGTCGAGGCCGAGAAGGCGCTGCCGTCGCGGCTGGCCCACTGGGGCGGCACGTCATTCCGCGAGCAGATCGAAATCAGTGTCCGCCAGACGCAGAAACTGCTGGCCTACCGCGAATCGGGCAAGCACTACCTGATGATGGGGTACGAGCTGATTCGTCTGGCGATCCTGGAACTGGCGCGCCGCTGGGACCTGGGCCGCGAGGTCTTCTTCCTGCGTGCGGATGAGCTGGCGCACTTCGAAGGACGGCGCGACGAACTGCTGGAACAAGCGGCCGCCCGCCGCATCCGCTGGCAATCGCTCCAGCGCCTGGATATGCCGGACGTGGTTGATTCGCGGGATCTGGTTCGGCTCGGGCTTCCGCGTCAGTACGAGAGTGCGGCGGAACTGGACGGCGAAGCGGTGTCAGCCGGGGTGTCAACCGGCACGGCCCGCATCGTTTTCGATCCGCGCCAGCGCCGTCATCTGGGCAACGACTACATCCTGGTCTGCCCGTCGACCGATCCGGGATGGACGTCGTTGTTCGTCAACGCCCGTGGGCTGATCGTGGAGAAGGGGGGCGTCCTCTCCCATGGCGCTATTGTCGCGCGCGATTTCGGCATCCCCGCCGTGGTCTGTCCGGGAGCCACCAAACGGATTCAGGACGGCAGCAAAATCCGGGTGGATGGAAACCGGGGAGTCGTGAGCATTGTGAAGGAGAGCTGACAACGAGTGGGGAGGTGCATTCGGTATGCTTGACTGGATCAATAACGCCATCTTGACGCTGGCCGACCCGGTGTTGAACGGATTGCTGCGCCTGCCCGTGGATTGGGCGCTGCTGATCGTGGGCGTTGGTACCGGGTCTGTCATCACGTGCTCGCGGTTGTTCACAACCGATCAGGATCTTTTGCGACGGTGCGATCGGGACACGAAACGGATCAAGGAGTTGATGCGCGAGGCGAAAGGGCGCAAGGACAAGCCGGCCGTCAGGCGCTACCGTACCACGCTGGGCATGATCGGCATGACGAAAATGCGGCAGGAGGGCTGGCCGCTGTTGACGACCCTCCTGCCCATTGCCATCCTGGGGACGTGGTGCTTCCAACGGTTGGCCTTTGTGCCTCCGCAGACCGGCGAGACCCTGTCGATCAGCGCCTGTTTTCCGGTTTCGGCCGTCGGCGAAATAGCCCACATTGTGCCCCAACCCGGGGTGCGCGAAGTGAGCCCGGAGGTAACCGGGGGGCGCGCGCGATGGATCCAGCCGATTGTCGAGGATCGCGATCCCCGGACGGGTGCCCCCGTGGGCGCCGTGGCGACCTGGAAGGTGCAGGCCGATGCCAGCCCGGATCCCTACAAGATCGAGATTCGCTACAAGACATACTCGGTGCAGAAAGAACTGCTCGTCGGGCAACGCGTCTATTTGCCCGATGTGACGCTCTATCCTGCGGGACAACCCGTGTTGAGCGTCCGGACGGAGATGCGGCCGGTGAAATTTCTGGGCGTGGTTCCGGGCATTCCGTCCTTGCTCATGCCGCCATGGCTGGTGGCGTACTTTCTGATCGCCATCCCCTCGGTCAGCCTGGTCAAGAAAGTGGCGAGGATTGCTTGAAGTCCAGTAGGAGTCCAGTAGGGGACGGGTTGCGTGTCCCGGCTTCGGAATAGCCAGACGTTCAATGGAAAGCACGAGGCGACGGTGTCCGACATGATGCAAGTGTGCGCGTGGACCAACTATCATTGTCACACGAACGTGGATCCCTGCTGCGAGTCCGACCTGACACCCGCGCTGTACGCCGGGTTGCTGGGAGAAGAGATGCGGCGCGTGGTGATCACCGATCACGGGTTCATGCATTACTTCGTGCAGGACGAGGCGCTCATTTGGTCTGCGCGATGGATGGAGGAGCCCGCGCATTTCGATGCGGCGCGGGAGATCGGCAAGGCTCGGTTGCGCGAGGCCATCCAGCGCGTCCGGGAACTGGAAAACCCCGACGTGTTCATCGGCATCGAGACCGACATGATGCGGGATGGGCGGTTGACGCACGATCCGGAGTTCACCGACGCGTTTGACGTGATTCTGTGCGGCGTCCACTTCGCCAAATGGATCGAGAACCTGGATTCGGAAGACGCGCGCCTGAAGGCGTGGCTCGACTACATGGACGCGGTGCTCGACAAGCCCGAAGTGGATGTGTTGTCGCATCCGTTCCGCTGGATCGCCCATGTGAACAAAGGGATTGTTCCTGACGACGCGATCCAGCGCGTGCTCGGGTGGGTTGAGGAACGCGGCGTGGCGCTGGAGCTGAATTCGAACGTGAATACGCCCGAGACGGCGGAGGTGCGTATGCTCCGGATTGCGGCCGATCGCGGGTTGCCGGTGGTGATCGGTTCGGACTCCCATCATCGTTCCCAGATCCTCAACTCAAACCTCGCCCTGCAGCGTCTGGCGCTGGCCGGTCTGACACCCCGGGATCTCTATATTCCGGAAATAGAGGATTTTATTGCACGCACAGGAAGGCGCCACACGGCCGCGTCGCGGCTGGTCCGGCGTGCGCCACTCTCACACGCGGCGAGTGACGCTTTTTGAGCCCCATCCCTGACGCATCCCGTCGGCCACGTCCTAAACGCCTGAGAGTATGATGATGAACATCAGGGAATATGTGTCGTGGCACAAGCTATTGCAGCGCAATGAAGTCGTTCCCTCAAGCGCCACGCGGGACCAGCACATGAGCCGACGTCCCGGTATTCGCCAGCGGATGATCTGACGATCCGCCGTTTTCCGAGCGCGTCACTGTTTCTTGTCACTGTTTCGCTGTCCCCAGTTTTTCCATCTTCTACGCCATATTATCCTTGCGCGTGAGGATAAAATGAGGCAAAGTTGTCTGGTTGCTCAATGTGAAACAGGAAAAAACCATGGAACCCATTGTCCGTCAGATGATCGCCGACTCGATGGAGTTGGCAATACCCGTACTCACGCCCCGGCGGGGCGCGTTGCCCGAATTGCCAGACGCCGCCTCCGTGGTCATCGGCATGCGGCGTACCGGCAAGACCTACCGCATGTTCCAGAAGATGCGGGAACTGCTAGTTAAGGGTGTCGATCGACAGCGCTTGCTCTACCTGAACTTCGAGGACGAGCGGCTCGGGGATGTGACCGTGGACATTCTGAGAACCATCGACGAAACCTATTTTCGGGCATTTCCGGCTAGGGACAATGCGGTCAGCTACTATTTCTTCGACGAGATCCAGTACGTGCCGGGCTGGGAGCTTTTCGTACGCCGCATCCTGGATCGCCACGACGTGCGTTTCTACCTGTCCGGGTCCTCTTCGCGCCTGCTGAGCCGAGAGGTGGCCACCGCCATGCGCGGGCGCGCACTAGAAACCCGCGTCTTCCCGTTTAGCTTCGCCGAGTTTTTGGACACGCGCGAGCTGGATATCCCAGTCGACTCCGGCCTAGTGGGCCACAAGAAACGCGCCCTGCTGGAGCATGCGTTTGCGGAATACCTGCGCATCGGGGGGTTCCCGGCGACGCTGAACGTGTCAGATCTGGACCGGCGCCAAGTCCTGCAGGGCTACGTCAACACGGTCGTGCTTCGGGATGTCGTTGAACGCCACGGCGTCACCGGGATCACCGTGCTCCGTTATCTCACGCGGCGCCTGCTCGCATCGAGCGCGTGCCATTTCAGCGTGAACAAGTTTCACAATGAACTAAAATCCCAGGGTCTGAACTGCGGCAAGGACACGCTGCACGAGTATCTGCAACATCTGGAGGATGCGTTCCTTTTTTCCGACGTGTTTCTGGATACCCCATCCGAACGGCGCCGCATGGTCAACCCCCGCAAAATCTATGCGGCCGACCATGGCCTGGTGTGGGCGTCCGTACCGGCCGGCGGCGCCTGGGGCGAAGGTAACGCCCTGGAAAATCTGGTCTTCACCGAACTTCAACGCCGCGGGATGCAACCCGCGTATGGGCTCACCTCCGAGGGGCACGAGATCGATTTCGTTGTCCACGAACCGGACGGGCATCCGCTGGCCATTCAGGTATGCGCCGATGTGAGCGACCCCAAAACGCTGCAACGCGAAGTCCGCTCCCTGCTCGAAACGGACAAGCAGTCCCGCCGCCTTATACTCACCCTGCATCATGAGCAAACCGTCCGCGAAGGCTCCCTGACCATCGACATCCTCCCGGCCTGGAAATGGCTTCTGGCCAGCCCCAAATGAACACGTCTGGGGCAAGATCAGAGAGGCATGGGGACAGAGAAAGAGAGGGGATACACCCCTATTCCCTTTTCCCCCAATAACTGACCCATTACCCGGCCCGGGAATCGACAACGTCGTGATATTTTGTAAGAGCCTCCTCTATCACGACCCCAGTGTTAGAATTGCTGAAGAATTGCCGGTTACAGGTTGAACCTAAATCCGGCAGTTCAGCTTTACCATTCGCCCTAAGTGCCCCGTGATCAGTCATCAGTGATCAGTGGGCTTCGCACCAAATGGTGATACCCCTGATTATGCAACTGGCATTGGCATCCACCTGACACCTGACACCTGATCACTGATCACTGTTCATTGCTCCTTTCAGGTTGAATATTCTTCCGGATTAGTCTATTCTTTCATTCATTCGAAACCCGCTATCAGCAAGGGATGTCAGAGGTCTGCGCGTATGCATGTTGAGGAATCCACGGATTGTCTGCTCTCGCTTCCCGCCGCCGGCGTCATAGGCTTTAAACCCTGGAACGCGGTGTCGGCCGGTTTTTTCGTCACCTCCGATCCGCCGGGCAGTCAGCTCGGTTCGGGCGGCGGGACGGCTCACGTGCTTCACCAGGCATGGCAGGCTTCGCAGGCGCGGCAGGCCAGCGGATTTGACGCCTGGTTGGACGCCTCGCGCAAATTGATCGTTCATGGCAGCGGCCAGAGCCGCCGTCTTCCGGCTTACGCCGCCGAAGGCAAACCGTTGTTGCCCATTCCGATCTTGCCGGCCGTCGTCGGGCAGGCGCCCGATCAACGGCTCATCGACTTCCAACTCGCCGCTTACTGCCGCATCCTCCGTCATGCTCCCGCCTCGTACCGGGTGATGATCGCCTGTGGGGACGTGTTGCTGACAAACCAGTCGTTCACACCCGCCTTCCCCGAGGCCGATGTGCTGATCGTCGGCATGCGGTCCACTCCCGACGAAGGAAGCCGCCACGGTGTCCTATTCTGCCGCGACGCGGCGACGGGCACGCTCGATTTCTTTTTGCAGAAACCGCCAGCCGAAAAGACCCGCCTGCTGGCCGACTCCCACAGTTTCTATCTCGACACCGGTGTCTGGTTGTTGAGCGCGCGGGCCGTGGCGGTGCTCCTGAGCAAGTGCGGCTGGTCCTCCGACCTCCAGCAGTATGCCGACGGCACCCCTTCGCACTACGAGTTGTTCGATCGTTTTGGACTCGCCCTCGGCGCGGCGTCCGTTTCGCCCGATCCGGATATTTCGACTCTCTCGGCGGCGGTGATGCCGCTGCCCGCCGGACGTTTCTTTCATTTCGGGACCAGTCGCAGCATCGTCACCTCCTCGGTCGAGCTGGCCCTCGCCTCGGAGCACGCCCATGCCGTGGGGCTGGGGTCGGCTCGTGCGCACGAGCACTGCCTGATTCTCAACGCCGACGTGCGTGTGCCGCTCAACGGGGCGAACCGTCTGATGTGGATCGAGAATGCCGTCATACCCGCCACCTGGACGCTGCATGACCGCCATATCCTCACCGGCATTCCTGAGAACGCGTGGACCCTCGATCTCCCCGCCGGCGTCTGCCTGGATTGCATCGGCCTCCGCGATGCCGCGGGCCTCTGCCTGCGGGTCTACGGTTTTGACGATCCCTTCCGCGGGGCGCTCTCCGATCCCGCCACGACATGGATGGAGCGTTCGTTTGCCGACTGGCTGACGGCGCGCGGTCTCTCCTGCGAGCAGGCGGGACTCGCCCCGAACGCCGATATTCAAGACGCGCCGCTGTTCCCGCGGCTTGCGCCGGACGATCCGGGGTGCGGGCCGTTGCTCGCGTGGATGATGGCGCGCCGGCCCGAGGACGACCCGGCCTCGCTCCGGCTCTGGCTCGACACGCCGCGCGTTTCCGCGGCCGATTTGTTGAGCCGGGCCGACACGGCAATGCGAGCCGCCAGCCGTGCGACCGCTGTGGATGCCGCGCTGGTCCGCCTGTCTGCGCAAGCCTGGCAGAAGCGGTGTCTGTTGCTTGATCTCGAAGCCGTGGCGCGCCGTGCGGCGGGGGAATCGCCAGCCGTTCCAGCGCCGTTGGAAGCCGGGAACGTCTCCGAACTTGCGGCTGTGCATGACGCCGCTTTTCGGGATCGGCTCGCACCCGCCGCCGGGCGTCCAAACCGCGCGATGAGCCGTCTGCGTGACCTGCTGGTGGCCAAATTGGCCGTTGCGCCGGCGGCGCCCCGCCGTGCGGTGGGCGAGGATCAGATTGTCTGGGGCCGTGCGCCGGCCCGTCTGGATTTCGCTGGCGGGTGGACCGACACGCCGCCCTATTGCCTCGAGCACGGCGGGCGCGTGGTCAATCTGGCGGTTACCCTCAACGGCCAGCCTCCGGTGCAGGTGTTTGCGCGTGTCTGCAGCAAGCCGTGCCTGGTGATTCGCAGCATCGACCTGGGCGTCGGCGAAGTGATCGAGACGACCGAAGATCTGCTGGCCGAGGAACGGCTTGGCAGCGGTTTCGGGATTGCCCGCGCCGCCCTCCGTCTGGCCGGTTTTGACCCCGCCTTCAACGCCACCGGCCGCTGCGCGCCGCTGGATCGGTTTCTCCGGGACACGTTTGGCGGCGGCATCGAACTCTCCATGCTTGCGGCGATTCCCAAGGGTTCGGGCCTGGGCACCAGCAGCATTCTGTCGGCCACCCTTCTCGGCACGCTCGGCGACCTGGCCGGCCTGCGATGGAACGAGCAGGACCTCTTCATCCGCACCCTGGCGTTGGAACAGATCCTCACATCCGGGGGCGGGTGGCAGGATCAGGTCGGTGGCATCATCGGAGGCCTGAAGCAGATCGAAAGCGCCCCTGGGCTGCAGCAGAAACCGGTCATCCGCTGGTTGCCGACGCCCATGCTTGACGCCGCCATCGCCGATAGGCGTTTCCAGCTCTATTACACCGGGCTAACGCGTGTGGCCCACAATATTCTGGGCGAGATCGTCAAGGGCCTTTTCCTCAACGATGCCGAACGCATCCGGACCATCGAGGCGATCGGCCTGAACGCCGACTTCGCCGCAGAGACGCTGCAACGGCATGACTGGCCGGGGTTTGTCGAGGCGATCCGTCGCAGTTGGCTCTTGAACCGCATGCTCGATGCCGGCACCAACCCCGCCGTCGTGCAGGCGATCATCGATCGCGTGTCCCCGTGGCTTGCCGCCGTCAAGCTGACCGGCGCGGGCGGCGGCGGCTATATGATCCTGCTGGCCGACACGCCGGAGAAGGGTGCGCGCCTGCGTCAGGAACTGCTGGATAACCCGCCGAACGGGCGCGCCCGTTTTGTCGAGGTATCCATCTCGCACACCGGCCTTGAAATCACCCGCAGTTAAGGAGCCTCGTTATGCGCATTTCCGTGCCTGGACGCATCTGCCTGTTTGGCGAGCACAGTGATTGGGCCGGCACCTACCGCCGGATCAACGCCGAGATCCCGGCCGGCGCGGCGATCATCACCGGCACCAACCAGGGGGTTCATGCCGAGGTTGCGCCACACCCGACCCGTCTGATCCTCCGCACCACTCTCACCGACGGAACCCGCCTCCCCGAATGGTCAGTCGAAATGTGCGCGCCGGCGTTGCTCGAGGCCGCCCGTGAAGGCGGGTTCTACAGCTATGCGGCGGGGGTCGCCTATCAGATCCTGGTGAACTATCGGGTGCGCGGGCTGATCATCGACAATGACCGCACCGACCTCCCCGTCAAAAAGGGGCTCAGCTCGAGCGCCGCCGTCTCCGTTTTGGTCGCCCGTGCGTTCAACCGCGTGTATGACCTCAAGCTGACCGTTCGCGGCGAGATGGAGCTGGCCTATCTCGGCGAGATCACGACTCCCTCGCGCTGCGGTCGGATGGATCAGGGGTGCGCCTACGGGGAACGGCCGATCCTGATGGCCTTCGACGGTGACCGGATCGACGTCGAGGAGCTTGCCGTCGGGCGCGACATTCACCTGGTGGTCGTCGACCTCCACGCCACCAAAGACACGCGCGAGATTCTCAACAGTCTGAACCATTGCTACCCCTTTGCCGAGACCGACATTGCGCGCAACGTTCAGCGCTACCTCGGTGCCGAGAATTGCGAGATTGTCGCCGAGGCCGCCGGACTGCTGCGGCAGGGAGACGCCGAAGGACTCGGCGCGCTGATGACCCGCGTGCAGCGGCGGTTCGATACGCACGTGGCGCCCGCCTGTCCGGCGCAGCTCACCGCGCCCGTCCTGCATCGCCTGCTGAGCCATCCTCCGCTTCAACCGCT
Organism: uncultured Akkermansia sp.; assembly: GCA_964580075.1. Lineage (GTDB taxonomy): Bacteria > Verrucomicrobiota > Kiritimatiellia > RFP12 > JAAYNR01 > VGWG01. The sequence continues at coordinate 16,784 of CAZOJL010000063.1, forward strand.
GATCTACGGCGGCAAGGGCGTCGGCTCGCAGGGGGACGGGTCGGCCCAGCTCATTGCCCGCGACGCCGCAGCCCAGGAAGCGATCATCCGCATCATTGACCATGACCTGGGCATGACCGGGCTCCCCCTCACGCTTCGTTCCGGTGTCCGCGTCCGCAAAGCCGTCATACCGGCGGCCGGTTTCGGCACCCGCCTCTTTCCCGCCACCAAGGCCGTGAAGAAGGAGCTGTTTCCGGTTGTCGGCGCCGATGGTCGCGCCCGGCCCGTGATCCTCGCGATTGTGGAAGAGGCACTGGCGGCGGGGATCGAAGAAGTCGGCATCCTGGTGCAGGCGCGCGACGTGGAGACGTTCCGCGACCTCTTCCACACGCCGCCGCCCGCTGATCACTACCACAAGCTTTCCAAGGCAGATCAGATGCAGTGCGACAGGCTGATGGCGATCGGTCGTCGCGTCACGCTGCTCACCCAGGAAACACAGGAGGGTTTCGGCCATGCCGTGTACTGTGCCCGCGCGTGGGTGGGCGGGGAGCCGTTTCTGCTGCTTCTGGGCGACCACCTCTACACCTCCGACACCGCCGCCTGCTGCGCCCGTCAAGTCCTGGACGCCTTCGACCGCACCGGGCTAAGCGCCGTGGGACTGCTGGAGACTCCCGTTGCCGAAGTCCACCACTATGGGTGCGTGACCGGCGTGTGGCGCCGCGAGCACCCCGGAGAGGTGCTCGACATCTCCGAATTCGCCGAGAAGCCGACCGCCGACTACGCGCGCGAGCGCCTGCCGGTTGAAGGGCTCGCAGCCGATTCCTTCCTGTCCGTGTTCGGCATCTATGTGCTCAAACCCGCCATTTTCGACATGCTCTCGGAGAGCATTCGCCTCAACCTCCGCGAACGGGGCGAGTTCCAGCTCACGACCTGTCTCGACTCCCTGCGGCGCAACGATGGTTTCGTCGGTGTCCGGATTCACGGGCGTCGGTATGACATCGGGTTGCCGCTCGCGTATGTCGAGAGTCTCGTGGCCTTCAGTCGCACGCCGCTTTGCCAGACGGAAGACCGGGTGCGGGGCGAAGCGAAAGGTCGGGTGGATGCGCAGGGCTAATCCGCCATACTTCGATCAATCAAAACTCGTGTTGCTCAACCGGGGCTTTGTGTAT
>CAZOJL010000064.1:0-12209 GCA_964580075.1 uncultured Akkermansia sp.
GGCGGCACCTTCGGCCCCCACACCATCGACCGCTTCAACGGCGGCCTCTTCGAGGACGACCCCGAACTCGACGCCCTGCGCATCCCGGCCAAGGTCTTCTGCGCCCCCGGCCAGGCCACCGCCATCCTCGACCACCCCCGCACCCTGCTCTACTTCTCCGGAGCCTACAACTTCGGACTCACCGCCGACGCCGGCAACCGCGCCATCAGCCTCTACACCCTCGGCCGCATCTTCGAGCAGTCCATCACCGAACTCGAGATCATGGAGGCCGAGGCCGACGGCCGCCTCTCCCTCAACCGCCTCACCAAGCGCAAGTGCGACGGCGTCTACTACACCCCCGAGTGGGTCGTCCGCACCCTCGTGGACAACGCCCTCGGCGCGCGCCTCGACGCCATCAGGGTCGAGACCGGCCTCGCCGTCCTGCAACCGCTCGACGCCGCCGCGCTGGCCGAATACCGAGCCTTCAAAAAAGATCGCCGCCGCACCGCCCGCGCCGCCGGCGCGCGCCTCGAAGCGCTCCGCGCCTACCGCGCCCGCCTCGACCGCCTGCGCATCGTCGATCCCGCCTGCGGCTCCGGCGCCTTCCTCATCCAGGCGCTCAACCGCCTCGTCGATGAATACCGCTGGGTCGTCGCCGAGCAGGAGCGCATCGAGGGCGAGCGCGGTCTCTTTGACCAGGACGAGATCATCCGATCGATCCTCGCGCACAACATCTACGGCGTGGACATCAACGCCGAATCGGTCGAGATCGCCAAGCTCGCCCTCTGGCTGCACACCGCCGCCCCCGGCAAGCCCCTCTGCTCGCTCGATCACAACATCCGCTGCGGCAACAGCCTCGTCGGCGCCGACTTCGCCGCCTTCTACAGCCGCAAGCACGAGACGCTCTTCGAACAGGCCGACGAAAGCGAGCGCGAACGGATCAATGCCTTCGACTGGCAGGCCGCGTTTCCCGAGGTCTTCAGCCACGGCGGCTTCGACTGCGTCATCGGCAACCCGCCCTACATCAAGCTCCAGCACTTCCGCCGCGCCCAGGCCGACGTCGCCGACTACCTGCTCGAAGCCGAAAACCCCGACGGCCGCCCGCTTTACGAGAGCACCCGCTCGGGCAACTTCGACATGTACCTCCCCTTCATCGAAAAGGGGCTGCGCCTCCTTCGTCCCGAAGGACGGATGGGCTACATCGCCCCCAACGTCTGGATGGTCAACGAATACGGCCGCAGCCTGCGCCGCCTCGTCCACCGCACCCGCGCCCTCGACCGCTGGCTCGACTTCAAGAGCCACCAAATCTTCGACGAGGCCATCACCTATACGGCCCTTCAATTCTTCAGCGGCACCCCCCGCGACGCCATCACCTGCGCCTTCGCCCCCGACGGCAACGCCTCCGCCGTCGACTGGCCAACGGCCAACCGCATCCCGTATGACGAATTGCCGGAAGAGGATGCCTGGGTGTTTGCTCCACGGCAGGAAAAGGAACTTCTTTCCAAACTGCTTTCAAGTAATCCGTCATTGGCTGCCTTTGCTGCGGACAATGCCGTTGGCTTTCGTGGTATCGAATCAGGGGCAGATGAGTTCTTTCATTTTGATCGACTTGGGCCAAACCGATATGCCGGGGTCAAGAACGGTGCCCGAAAAGATATGCGCGGCGTCGATATCCACCTTGATGATACGATTATGAGAAAGCTTGTATCTTCAGAAGATGCCAAGAGATACACACATCCAAAGCCCGTTCGGCATACGATTTTTCCATACCAGATAAGGTCGTCAACAGCCGCGCTCATCTCTGTCACAGAACTGGCAGCGAATTATCCTCTCTGCATGGCTTGGTTCACACAGAACGAACATGATCTTCGAGCAAGGGATAGTGGCGCAATGAACAGGACGGCGGGTTGGTATGGCTATACCAGACCGATGAATCTCGATCTTCAAAATAGGGCAAAGCTCGGCGTTCCGCAGACCGTTCAGAATCTACACGCTTTCTTTGATTTTCGGGGAGAGTTTTGCTTCAACAATGTTCGAGTTGGCGGAATACTGGTGCCCAGTGGAGATACGGGGTGGTTTCTGTTGGGGATAATAAACAGCCCTGTTCCTGACTGGGTATTCCGTCGGATTGCCAGACCGAAGGATAACGGCTACTTCGAGGCCAACAAACAATTCATCGCCCCTCTCCCCATCCCCGACGCCGCGCTGGAAGCGCGCGCGGAGGTGGGGCGGCGGGCGCAAGAGTTGCAGGAGTTGCACACTCGCCGCCGGGACTTGGTTGAGAAGCTCGAAAACCGGCTGCGCAGTCCGCAGACCGTTTCCCTGTCGCCCGCGCCCGGCCCGGAGTGGCTCTGGGCCGATGTCGGCACGGTCGCGTCATGGAAACGCGCGGCCGAAGCCCCGGCGGGGCTTTCCGGCCGCGACCTGACCGCCTGGGCGAAAGCCCGTCATGCCGAGGCGCTGCAAAGCCGCCACGATGCGCTCGACGCCCTGTTGCAGCCCGACGTGAGGTTCGAGGTCGGGGAGGGCGACGGCGAGGTCGTCCTACGCATCGGCGGGCGCGAGGCGGTGCGGCTCTACGACCGGCCCGACACGCCCTTCATCGCGGCCCAGTGGCGGCACGCCTTGCGTGACCAGCGAGTCACCGAGGCCTTCGACGCCCGGCGCCTCCAGCGGCTGTTGCTTGATCTGCGCACGACCGCCGAAGCCCCGCTCCGCGACCGCCTCCTCGCCCTCGACGCCGAAATCACAGCCCTCGATCAGACGCTCGCCGACCGCGAGTCCGCCCTCAACGCCCTCATCTACCGCCTCTACGCCCTCACGCCGGAAGAGATCACGATGGTGGAGGGGGGATAATGATGATGCCCTGTGTAAACACAGGCGGCAATACGCCGTCGCGTTCTGCCCAGCCTGTTCACAGGCTGCAGGGGATCCGTTTTCCCGGCCGGGACCACCGCATCCCGGCCTTCTACATGATCACGATGACGGTGCTTGACCGCAAGCCGCTCTTCGCCGCCTGCGAAAACGGCAAATCCACCCTGAACGACGACGGATGGCTCGTATACGACCTGTGGCACCGCATGGCCATTTTTAGGTTCATTCCTTCATCTTCAGCGCGCAGCATTTCTTGAACTTTTTGCCGCTGCCGCACGGACAGTAGTTGTTGCCGCTGATCCGCCGGGGAAGCGGAGCCGTGGGTGGCTTTGCGGGGTGAGACAGATTGGTGAACCTGACCACGGGAATTGGGTTATCAGGCTCCACAAAAGGACGATTGCGCTTCTCGCTTGGCACGGCGTCGAAGTCCACGAGTCCAAGCACCGCAAATTGAACGTCATTCGTGCCGCGCACGGCAAGCCGGGAAAACTCCGCGAACTCGTCGTGGTCAAGCACCACAACCGGGCAGTTGCTGCAGAAGTGCCCGCCGTCGTTACCGACGACGGATACAGTGGGCTTCCCGTTCTGTCGGGCGCCGAGCACATAGGCGTGTGACTCTTGATCCAGCCTGCCCCGGCATTCCGGACAGGTGGTGGTGCCGCCGACATCGGTGGACCAGTACATTCTGCGCGGCAAAGATGCTGAATGTTTCAATTTGTCTCCTTTCGGCGAACACGTCATTAAGCGGTTTTTGCTGATCCTTGCACTGTTGTTGCCGCGTTTGCGTAACCAGTTCATTTGTTGGGTCTATCTTAGCGCGGTATTCTGCAACTCGTAAAACAAAAAAGATGATTGATCCTAAAGAGGGCAGAAGACCGTGAGGCTGTATGGCTTGGAACGCAATCGGTTATGCAAACGGGGTCTGTTCACCATTGAGGGCGCGCGAATCAAGGGGGTACCTGTATATTTTCAGTTTTCAGTTTCAGCTTTCAGCTTTCTGTTTTCAGCTTTCTTCCATGATCTGTCTTGATGACTCACACGCAAACTGGCATACTGGCCCGCACTGAGGGAGAATCGTTAGTCTCTGGACGAACTTGTTCAGTGGGACCGATTCTGAACGCGCTCTGCGCCGAGAGGAAGCCGGCAATTCTCATGTTGGCGAATTTTTACAGGAGAAACAAATGAAACTGGCGGCGATGTTCGGTGATCATGCGGTGTTGCAGCGGGACCGGCAGGTGCCGGTCTGGGGATGGACCCAGCCGGGTCTGCGGGTACGGGTTTCCCTGGGCGATGTTCAGTCGGAAACGCTGGCAGGAACGGACGGTCGTTTTCTCACATGGCTGCCGCCGATGCCGGCCGGCGGACCGTTTACGATGAAAATTCACACGCCGGATACGGAGGAGCGCGCGGTTGTAAAGGACGTGCTCGTGGGCGAAGTCTGGCTATGTTCGGGGCAGTCCAACATGGAGTGGCCGCTCTGTCAAACCGGCCGGGACGGCTTGCGCGAGATGATGTCCGCGAATCATCCGCGAATCCGTGCCATCAAGATTCCGCGGATGGTCCTGCCGGGACGGCAGGCGGACGTCGCGACCGCGTGGCAGGTGTGCAGTCCGGATAGCGCGGGCGCCTTCACGGCCGTGGGGTATCATTTTGCGCGCGCATTGCAGGAGTGCCTCGACAACGTGCCGGTCGGACTGATTGATTCGTCCTGGGGCGGCACGCGCATCGAGGCGTGGATCAGCCGCGAGTCGCTCGTGGAAGACCCCGAACTGCGTCTGGAGATCGAGCGGTGCGACGCCACCAGCCATTCCACGGCATTCTGGGCGGAGGTCGATCCCCAGGACCTCCGGGACGAGGCGCAGTGTCAGGCCTACCTGCAGCGAAAACAGGGCGGCTATCCGGCTGATCCGGGCAACCGGGGTGTGGCCGCGGGCTGGGCCCGGACGGATTTCGCCGACGCCGCCTGGCCGACCCTGACGCTGCCGGCGGTCTGGCAGAACGCGGGACATGCGTACAGCGGCGTGTTCTGGTTCCGCAAGCACGTGGATGTGCCGGCAGCCTGGGCGGGAAAGGATCTGCTGCTGGGCATCGGCGCGGTGGACAAGATGGACACCACCTATTTCAATGGCGAGCAGGTGGGGGCGACCGGACAGCATTTCGAGCAGCAGTACTGGAATGTGCCGCGTGTCTACCGCGTGCCCGGGCGGCTGGTGAAAGCGGGGATGAATGGGGTGTCCGTGCGCGCCTACTCCTTCATCTACCAGGGCGGGCTGATCGGTCCGAAGGACCGGATGGAACTCCGTCCGGACGACGTGGCCGAGGGTGCCGGCCTCTCCCTGACAGGGGATTGGCGCTATGCGGTGGAACACAATCTCGGCCAGGTGCAGGTGGCGGCGATGCAAATGCTGGGGCCCGGGAATGCGCAGACCGCCGGGATCCTGTACGACAACATGATTGCGCCCGTGGTCCCCTACGGCATCCGCGGCGCGCTCTGGTATCAAGGGGAAAGCAACACGGATCATCCGTCTCGCTACGGCGCGTTGCTGCAGCGGATGATCCGCGACTGGCGGCACGTGTGGGCCGGGGGTGCGTTTCCGTTCCTCACGGTGCAGCTTGCAAATTTCCAGGCGCCGCAGGATTACCAGGCCAACAGCACCTGGGCCGTGTTGCGCGAGGGGCAGATGCAGTCGCTCGAACTCCCGGAGACCGGGGTGGCGGTGACCCTCGACATCGGCGACGAAACCGACATCCATCCGCAGAACAAGCGCGACGTGGGCCGTCGTCTGGCGCAGTGGGCGCTGACGCGCACGCACGGCTTGCCCGGCGTGCCGTGCGGTCCCTTGTTTGCCGGCGCAACCATCGAACGGGGCGGCATTCGCGTGCGCTTCTGCCATGTCGGCGGCGGGCTGGTGAGCAAAGGCGGCGAGCTGCGGACGTTTGTTCTGGCCGGCGATAACGGCCGTTTCCTCCCGGCGCAGGCGGTGATCGAGGGCGAGACGGTGCGGGTGTCCTGTCCGGACGTCACGACACCCATGGCGGTGCGCTATGCCTGGGCGGATAATCCGGATGGCGCCAATCTCTACAACGCCGAGGGCTTCCCGGCGTCGCCATTCCGGTCGGATGCGTGGTAGCGCGCGACCGCGTTCGCCCTGGTTCCGGTAATCCTGCCTTGCGCAATGGGGTCATTATTGGCTATTGTGTTGACATGAAAGTTCTTGTTGTCGGCGGCGGCGGCCGTGAACACGCCCTGGTTTGGAAGCTGGCGCAGGATTCGCGCCGTCCCGAGATGTTCTGTGCTCCCGGCAATGCCGGCACTGCCGCGCTTGCGACGAACGTGCCGATCGCGGCTGAAGATGTGCCGGGCCTGGTCGCCTGGGCACGCGACAATCGTCCCGATCTGACCGTTGTCGGCCCGGAGGCCCCGCTCTGCGCCGGCCTGGTGGACGAACTCGAAGCGGCCGGTCTTCGCGTGTTCGGTCCCTGCCGGGCTGCAGCCCGTATGGAGGGGAGCAAGCGGTTTGCCAAGGACGTCATGATGGCGGCCGGCGTACCGACGGCCCGTGCCCGGTCTTTCACCTCGGCCGACGAAGCCTGCGCCGCCCTCGAAAGCTTCGGGATCCCCGTGGTGATCAAAGCGGACGGGTTGGCGGCGGGCAAAGGGGTGATCATCGCCCTCTCCCGCGATGAAGCGGTGACGGCCATTCGTTCGATGCTGGTTGACAATGCCTTCGGCGCCGCGGGCGCCGAGGTCCTGATCGAAGAATATCTGGATGGCGAGGAGGCTTCGATTCTCGCCTGTGTCGATGGTGAACACATCGTACTGCTGCCATCCGCGCAGGACCACAAGCGGGTTTTCGACGGCGACCAAGGGCCCAACACCGGTGGCATGGGCGCCTACTCCCCCGCGCCGGTCGTGACCGACGAGTTGCTGCGCGTGATCCGCTCCCAGGTGATCGAGCCGGTGGTCGCCGAACTTCGCAAACGCGGCATCGTTTACAAGGGGATCCTCTACGCTGGCCTGATGGTCGGTCCCTTCGGCATCCGGGTGCTGGAGTTCAACGCCCGCTTCGGCGATCCCGAAACCGAGGTGGTTCTGCCGCGACTGGCGGGCGACATCCTGCCGCTCTTTGAGGCCTGCATCGACGGCACGCTCGACGAATCAAAGGTCTGCATCACTCCCGATCCAGCCGCCACCGTGATCATGGCCTCGGGCGGTTATCCGGGATCGTATGCAAAGGGGATTCCCATCAGCGGCCTCGATGCGGCGAATGCCGGCGACCGCGTGATCGTGTTCCACGCGGGAACGGCCGTCGGGAACGGAAACGCCGTGACCGCCGGCGGACGTGTGCTGGCGGTGACGGCCACCGGCGCGGATCTCCGTTCGGCCGTCGCCAACGCATACACCGGTGTGCGTGCAATCCGTTTTGACGGCGCTCATTACCGCACCGACATCGCACATCGGGCATTGACGGAACGACAGGACAAAACACTCACCCACTAGCCATCGGATCATCGCGGAAAGAAAGGAAACACGTATGCAGAACGCTCCCCTCGTCGGTATACTCATGGGCAGCCAGTCGGACTGGCCTCTCGTGCAGAAGGCAGCAGAAGTCCTGAAGGACTTCGGCGTCCCCTACGAAGCGCGTGTGATGTCGGCGCATCGCACGCCCGAAATCGCCAGCGCCTATGCGGCGGAAGCCGAGGGACGCGGTCTGCAGGTGATCATCGCCGCGGCAGGCGGAGCGGCCCATCTCGCGGGGGTCGTCGCGGGACACACGGTGCTTCCCGTCATCGGCATTCCCGTGGCGGGTGGCGCGCTCAACGGCCTTGACGCGCTTCTCGCGATGGTGCAGATGCCGGCGGGCATCCCGGTGGCGACCGTGACGCTCGGCAGCGCCGGGCCGACCAATGCCGGCCTCCTCGCCGTGCAGATTCTCGGCGGTCGCGATGCCGCGCTCCGTGCGGCGTTCCACGCGTACAAGAAGAAGATGGCCGAGAACGTCATCGCATCCGATGTCAAACTGCAGGCCTCGCTCAACGCCTGAGGAATCATGGCCGTCCACCTGACGCTCACCCCGGCCACACACGACGCCATCCTGCAAGACGCGACGGCGCGTCTCGTCTCGGGAGGCATTGTCGTGATCCCGACCGATACCGTGTACGGGCTTGCGGCCCATCCCGCATGCGCCGCAAGCGTGGCCCGCCTGGGAACGATCAAGGGGCGCCCCACGGGGAAACCGATTGCGCTCCTCGCGGCCGACGCCGACGCGGTACGCCGCTCGGGAGCCGTCTTTCCTCCCACCGCAAAACGGCTCGCCGAACGTTTCTGGCCGGGCGCCCTGACGCTCGTGCTTGACTGCGGGGGCGTGTCCGAGGGGTTTCGTGTCCCGGATCACCCGTTCTGCCGCGATCTGCTCGCGGCCTGCGGCGGTCTGCTCCGGGTCACCAGCGCCAACCTCAGCGGTGCCCAACCCGCCGTCAGTGCCGCGCAGGCCCTGGCCGACATCGGCCTGGAGGCAGATCTGGTCGTGGACGACGGCCTCTCGCCCGGCGGCGTCGCCAGCAGTGTCGTGCGCGTCACCGTCGACGCCGTTTCCCTGCTCCGCGAGGGCGCCATTGCGGCTGACCTGATTTATGCCGATTGCTATTGACCAGCCCCGGCCGACCCGCAATAATGTCGCCGTTACCCATTCCATGAGGAGTTCGAGGAGTTCGAGGCGTTCGCATGATACTGATTAACGAGCATTACAGAAATTTGCAGGCTTCCTATCTTTTTGCCGACATCGCCCGTCGCGTCAAGGCCTATCAGGCCGACCATCCGGACAAGCCGGTGATCCGTCTGGGGATCGGCGACGTCACCGAACCGCTCCCCCCCGCCTGCATTGCCGCGCTGCATCAGGCGGTTGACGACATGGCATCGGCAGCCACCTTCCGCGGCTACGGACCCGAGCAGGGCTACGATTTCCTCCGCGACGCGATCAGCCGCCATGATTTTCAATCCCGCGACGCCTCCATTGCCGCTGACGAAGTGTTCGTCAGCGATGGCGCCAAGTGCGACACCGCCAATATTCAAGAGCTGTTCGGCCCCAAGATCCGAATCGCCATTCCCGACCCGGTCTACCCCGTGTATGTCGACACCAACGTCATGGCAGGCCGCAGCGGAAAATCCGTCAGGGGGCGTTACAAGGGGCTCACCTACCTCCCCTGCACCGAGGAAAACGGGTATGTGCCGGATCTCCCCGCGGAGCCGGTTGACCTGATCTACCTCTGTTTTCCGAACAACCCGACCGGGGCCACCGCCTCCCGGGAGCAACTCGCCCGCTGGGTGCAGTACGCCCGCGAGAACCGGGCGCTGATCCTCTTTGATGCCGCCTATGAGGCCTTCATCCGCGACCCCGCGATTCCGCACAGTATTTATGAAATTCCGGGCGCGCGTGAGTGTGCCATCGAGTTTCGCAGCTTCTCAAAAACGGCGGGGTTCACCGGCACCCGCTGCGCGTTCACCGTCGTCCCCAAGTCGGTGATGGGCTACACCAAGGCCGGTGAGGCCATCTCGCTCCACGCACTCTGGAATCGCCGGCACACGACCAAATTCAACGGCGTCTCCTACCCGGTGCAGCGCGCGGCCGAAGCGGTCTATTCGGATGACGGCCAGGCGCAGATCCGGGCGCTCACCGATTTCTATCTGGGCAACGCCGCCATCATCCGCGAGACCCTGTCGGGGATGGGCTATTCTCTGACAGGCGGCGTCAACAGCCCTTACGTGTGGATCAAGACCGGCAAGAAGGACTCCTGGAAATTCTTCGACCGCCTGCTCAACCGCGCACAGATCGTCACCACGCCCGGATCGGGCTTCGGCCGCTGCGGCGAAGGCTACATCCGCATCAGCGCCTTTAACAGCCGGGCCCACGTCGAAGAGGCAATGCGGCGAATCCGGAAGATCCTGTAGCCTCACTCACTCTGTACGCCGACGCGGTAGAAGCGGGATGGGCCCGGCAATGGACGGGTGTCGAGAATCTCGGTGACCCCGCCGACCTCGCCCCAGACGTTCGAGACGAACGGGTCAAACAGGAGTGGGACGTGGAGATTCGTGCAACTCCCGACCCAGTAGCGTTTGCCGATGACGCTCTGCCACCGGACCCGAAAACCGTCTGAGCCCGGGTCAGGCGTGGCGCCCTCCAAACGCAGGAGGGACTGCGCATTCGTCGGCACGGTGCCCGCGAACCACTCCTGCCAGGTCGTAAAGCCATCGTGGTCCGTGTCGACGAAGTCGTCCGCGCCGTTCCGCGCCAAACCATATTGATCCAGCCACGCGAGAGGGATGACGCTGACCCAAGGCCCGACCACCTGGTCCACCCAGCCGCGATCCTCCCCCACCAGATCCAGATCCAAGCCGTCTTTCATGTAACACCAGAGGAGCGTATGCGTGCCGTTTGTCAGATACACGCTCTCCTTCAACCAGCCGGTCTCCCCCGATATCCGATCGATCAAAACCTCGTTCACATAAAATTCGAGCCAATCCCAGTTGGCCTCTGATGACACGCGCCACCAGAACGAGATCTCGCCGGGTCCCGTCACCTGCGTCTCCATCCACGTTGTCTCGCGATGGCCGATCATGCCGCTCTGCGCGGCATCGAGGCCATCCTGCGTCACAGTCGTCTGCCCGACCCAGTCAGCCGCGCCACCTGTCGTCCACGTCAGGGACGCGTTATCCAACGCCTCCTCCAAATCCAGCGTGACAACGTCGAACCGTACACTGGCGCCGGCATGCCCCAGACCATCGTCAGCGCGCAGGACCGTGCCGGATGCGGATTGCAGCACCGTCACATCGCCGCTCCAGGCCCCGTTGACAAAATCGCCCGAGAGCGCCGGCGACATCGCGACCGGCGCAACGGCCGCCAACCGAATCGTCGGCACGCGGTTCGTCAGAGATCCGGCAGGCCACGTGCCTGTCCAGTTGAGCGGATCGGCATACTGGCTGTCCGTTTCAAAGATGAGGCAACGATTCGAGCTCACCGTCGTAACCCAGCAGAGCCCGTCGTCGGTGTAACTCGAATTATTAAAAGAGAAGTCCACCATCAGGTTGTCCGTGCCGTTGTAGAAAAAGGGCGTTGTGAACGCAAAATCAACCCATCCCGTAGCCGTGAGGGTGATGTTCGTCTGGAGGGCCACCACCCAGGAATCCCCCTCCCACACACTCCCGGCGTAGGCGCTCTGCGGGGTGTGTTTCAGGCGGATCGTCCACGCATTCAACGTTTGACCCGGAATCTGAGTCACACGCAACGAGAGTCCGGTCAACAGCGCAGTCCCACCGACCTCGCTTTGCAGATAGATCACCTGGGTGCGGGCGTCGTGGTACCATGACGCGAAGGGAAAGTACCAGGCGCTTGTGCCGGTCACCACATCGCGCGATGACGGGTTCGAAGCGAAGGCCCCGAGCGGAACCGGCCCGGTGAAGTCATCCAGCAGGTTGCCGTGGGTGTCCTGAGCCGTGACGGTGACGCCGAACGGGGCGCCGACATATTGCGTGGACGCGATGAAGTCCCACGCGAAGCGCCCCAGAACCCGTTCCCGAACCGTCAGCGCCACATTCCGACGTTGGACGGCCATCGACGTCAGATTGCTGAAGCTCACGCAATCGTTGAAAAACCCGGGCGCGAGTTGACCGGCCTGCAGGTTCAAGGCCACGGTCACCGGGACTCCCTGTCCGGGGGCGAGCGATCCGCCTGCCGGTGAAACCGTGATCCAGGGTTGGGCGTGAGACGCCGACCATGACAGCGTGTACGCTCCCGCATTTGTCAGCGCGTAGACGGTGTTGGACGACGTGAACGGGCCACCCGTATCCCCGCTCGACACGAGGCCATCCCCCGCCTGAATCGTCAGTGCATCCTGCAGAATGACCAAGGTCACCGGAACATTCGTGACCGGCATGAAATGATCATTGCTGGCGACTCGGATCACCCCCTGATACGTGCCGGCAGGCAAGGTTCCCGCATCCAGGGTCACCGTGATATCTGTGGAGGCGCCGGGTACGATATCCGACACTGAAACAGGATCAACCCGCAGCCAGCCGGGAGCCGCCGCGACAGCCGCTCCAAGCCGCATCAGGCCGCCCGCGACACATAATCCGGGCAACGATGCATCGGCGGAGGAGATCAACGCATCCTTGATCTGCTGCGCGGAGTACCCGCTGTTGATCGACCAGAGCAGCGCGCAGGCCCCCGAAACATGAGGCGTGGCCATCGACGTGCCGTTCATTGAAATATACCCGCCGCCGCGCTTGCAACTGAGAATGCCCGATCCGGGAGCCGCCACATCCACAGACTGCTGCCCAAAATTGGAAAATACGGACATCT
>CAZOJL010000064.1:12309-17892 GCA_964580075.1 uncultured Akkermansia sp.
CCGGGAGCCGCCACATCCACAGACTGCTGCCCAAAATTGGAAAATACGGACATCTCACCCGTCCGGGTCACCGACATCACCGAGATGATAGCGTCGGATGTGTAGCTGGCCGGGTAGGCGGGATCCGCGTCGTTATCGTTGCTATAGTCATTCCCGGCAGCCGCCACGAAAAGCACCCCGGCGGCGCCCGCCGCGTCGATCGCGTCCTTGAGCGGCTGCTCGTAGGGTCCGCCGCCCCACGAGCCGTTCAGGACGCGCGCGCCGTTCGCCACCGCATACTGGATGCAGGTGATCGCGTCGTCCGTGTAACCCTCGCCGGCGGCCGACAAGAACTTCAACGCCATCAGCTTGACATTCCAACAGACGCCCGCCACGCCGACTCCATTGTTGCCGACTGCACCGATTGTTCCCGCGACATGCGTGCCGTGGTCATGGTCGTCCTTCGGATCCGGGTCCCCGTTGAAAAAGTCGTACCCGTAGACGTCGTCAACATAGCCGTTGCCGTCGTCGTCAATCGTGTTGCCTGGGATTTCGCCGGGATTCCGCCACATATTGGCGGCGAGGTCTGCGTGCGCATAGTCGATGCCGGTATCGATGACCGCGACGATCACGGCTTCGCCGCCCACGGATGCGTCCCACGCCTCCGGCGCATCGATATCCACATTCGGCGTGCCACCCGTCTGTCCCGTGTTGTGCAACCCCCACAAGCTGGAATACAACGGATCGTCGGGCGTGCGCAGGAGCTTCTGGCGATAGTTGGGCTGGGCGTAACGAATCCCCGGTGTCTGGTTCAGACGGGTCAGCGCCGTCTGCATTCCCATGTTTTCGGGAAGCGTCACGACCGTCAACCCCGGAACCAGCTTGAATTCCCGCTTCACCGTGCCGCCCCCAACCGCCTCGAGCGCCTGGGATCGTTGCGCCCCGGTCGAGACGGCGGCATCGAACCGCACCAGCAGTTCCCCGCTGCGGTATTCGGCATCCTTCGCCAGTTGTGTGAAATCATGCGCCGATGTCTCCAGCACGGCCGCAGGAGCAATCGCACGTGACGTCTCCGACGCGCTGAGGGAAAACTGGAGGTTCGTATTCGCGCCGGACGCATTGGAAACCTGCAACACACGCTCGGTCCTCTGCCCCAGGCTCGCGTTGACCATGATCGCGGCCGGCGAGATCTGAAGACGCGGCGTGATATTGCCCACGAGCGACACCGAGGAATAACGGGGGGCTGAATAGACCCCGTTGCCGTAGTTCGCCCAGACGGAATAGTAGACGCTGCCGGAAACGGTCACGCCTCCCTGCGTGAAACTCTCGGCGGTGCCCGCATAGACGGCGTCACCGTCATCCCAGCGCGCCGGATAATCACTTGAACTGCAGCGGACCACAACCTGTTGGAAGCCCGGTACGTCGGGGTTGCTCCAGGAGAGAATCGCCTGCGATGGATCCTCACCGACCGTGGCGCTGAAATTTCCGACGGGGTCGCTTCCGGCCGGCAAATTAGCCAGGCGATAGGCTTCCCCGACATGGAGACGCCCCCCGGTGACGGTATATCCGGCCCACGCCGCACGTGGCCGGGCGCCCTCCAACAACCAGGCTTTCAGCTCAACCCAAGGCGTGCCCGGGTGATTGGCCAGAAGCAACGCCGCCGTTCCGCTGACGTGCGGCGCGGCCATGGAGGTGCCATTCGCCCACGCATAACCATTAGAAAGGTACGTGCTCAGGATGTCCTGACCGGGGGCGGCGAGATCGACACGCGTGACGCCATAACAACTGAATGACGATCGCGCGTCATTGTGGTCGCTGGACGCCACAGCCACGATGGTGTCACAATCATAGCTGGCGGGATAGAAGGGCGTCTGATCGGTGTCGGTTCCGGCGTTCCCGGCTGCGGCAACGAAGATGTGTCCGGCCGCGCCTGCGGTGGCAATCGCGTCCCGCAGTGCCTGTGAATAGCCGCCGCCCCCCCAGGAATTATTGGAGATACGAACCCCTTTTGCGACGGCATACTCGATCGCCGCAACGGCATCGGCCGTCCAACCGTCACCTGCGTCATCCAGGAACTTCAGCGCCATCAGTTTCACGCGCCAGTTCACTCCGGCCACGCCGACGCCGTTGTTGCCCACGCCTCCGATCGTCCCGGCGACATGCGTGCCATGCCAGAACCCATCCATCGGGTCGCCACTGGTGGGGGTGCCATCACCGTCCGTCCATCGGGCGCCATGCACATCGCCGAAGGTCGGTGCCGTGTTGGACCAGATATTGAGTTTTAGATCGGGATGGGTGTAGTCGATCCCCGAATCAATGACCGCGACAACCACAGCCGCAGATCCGGTGGTGGATGACCACACATCGGTCACCGCAATATCCGCCCCCGCCGTGCCGCCAGACTGGCCGGTATTGCGCAACGCCCACTGATCGCCGAACCAGGTGTCATTCGGGATTGACGCGATTCTGATTCGATAATTGGGCTCGGCGTAGGCCACATCGGGACGTTTCTTGTACGCGTTGATCAGATCCGCCCGTTTGGCTCCCGGGGGGATCCGCACCACATCGACTGGAATACGACTAAACCGGTGCAGGCAACTGGCTCCCAGCGCCGCGTGCGCCTGCTCCCGGTTTGAGGTCGCGCTTACGGAAGAACGGAATCCGACCAGGATCGTATTCGGATGGGCATCCCCATCCGGGTCTGGCTTCGTCCCCGAGGGGCGACCGGAGCCGATTTGCGCACGGGCTGCGCCTGTCAATCCGGCAACCAGCAGCAGCGTAACCGCACACACCCGTGGCGCTATTCCACGATGGATCTGATTCCACGCTCGCGCTGTCCGATCATTTATCATAAAGCATCCGGGGATGGCGTCCGGCATCTGTCTCGTGGCCGTCACACGAAAGCGGATGGTTTCAGGAAACTCCTGGTACCCGCATGTGAATTATCTCATATTCCGAGGCGGCGCGTCCATGAAATAGCAGGACAAACGCATCTCCTTCGACCCTCATTTCTCTCTTTTCTCTCATTTCTCTCTTTTTTGCTTCTCCTGGCACCTGTTGTTGTCTAAAAGGCCGGATCCGGGGCTGGCGTGATCTGGAGTGCGGTGGCAAGCGCAGCGCGACACCGCTTTTTAAAGGGCAGCCCCTCTAAAAGCGGCGTCGCGCGGGATACCGCTTGCCGCCGCACTCCAGAAATCCTGCGCCACGCGCCAAGCTGGAGGGCAAGCCCTGATCCAGAGTCTGAAAAACATAAGAATTTAGATGCGTTCGCCCTGAATCCGGGGGCAATTCTCAATATGGAGATGTAACCATCGGCGTCGGGGTCGGTATCGGAATCGGGGTCGAATTTCCGTTGGTTTTATCGATACCGATACCGACCCCGACCCCGACGCCGACGCCGATGGTCCCCTCTCCAAAAATAGAATTGCTGGCGCCCCGCTATTCCAACTCGAAGTCGACCGTCACGCGGGGGTACTCGCGGAGGAAGCGGCCGGTCAGGCCGCTGACACGGCCGACGGCGCGGCCTGCGGTTTCGGCGGAACGGTCGAGGATCGCGCTGCCCGAAGAACGCACCAGCCTGACGCCGGTGATCGTCCCGCCGGTGCCGAAGGTCAGCTCGATCTGCGCGGGCCGCGGGCCGGCGTCGCCGCGTGACGGACGCTCCCACGCATCGTACAGCGCCCGTTTGACGAGCAGGAAGCAGCGCTGCACCTCGTCCTGAGGAATCACATTCTCCTCGCCGGCTTTCGCGCCGAGAGCCAGCATCCGCGCAATCTCCTCCGCGCTCAGCATCGGCTGACGCGCCAGCTTCACCGGCTGAAGCGACGGCACAGGTGTCTGACGCACCACCCGCTCTCCCCTGGTAAAACTGCTGGTCGACGGCTTGGGCGGCGGTTTATCGGACGCGGGCTTCGGTTTCGCCTGCGCTGACGTGTCCGGAGGGGGCTTGGGCTTCTCGATCGGTTTGACCGGAGGCTTGTCGATCGGCACGACAGCGTCAGGCGGAGGCGTCGGCGTAGGCGGAGGCGTCGGCGTGGGCGTCGGTGTGGGCGCGGGTGGCGTGGGCGGCGGCGTCGGTGTGGGCGCGGGTGGAGTCGGGGAGTCGGGCGGCTTGGCGGCATCCGCCTGCGCCTCCTCCAGCACGACGGTAAACTCCAGCGGAATCTCACGGGGCTTGCGCTTGACCCAGCCCGCGCACAACGAAATCACCACGGCCAGACCGAGGGCGACCCCGTGGCCGACCGCCGATTGCCTGAAAGACCTGTTGAAATTTTCGCTCATGACGACGCTCAATCGGCCTGTGTGACCAGTGCCATCCGCGTGATCTTGAGTTTGTACAAAACTTTCATCACGCCGACAACCTTGCCGTAGTCCAGCTTTTCGTCCCCCCGGATCAGCACCGCGACATCGGGGTTTGACAGCGCCGCCTCGCGCAGCCCCGATTCAAGCGCATCGAGGGATACCGGCCGATCATTCAGAAAGATCCCTCCGGATGCGTCGAGCGTCACATTCTGAGGCTTCTTCTCGGGCAACTTGTCCGCTCTGCCGACCGGCAGCTTGATCTGGATGCTGTTCTCGAGAAGCGGAAAAGTAATGATGAACGTGATCAGCAAAAGAAACGTCAGATCGATCAGCGGTGTCAGGTTGACGTCGCTGATCCGTTGCGGAATTTCGCGCTGGCGCCGTTTTTTCCAACGCAGCGGCATGGCTCAATCCCCCTTGCCCTGGAATTCGCAGGCGATGCGGCCGGTCAGTTCGTCCACGAACCCCTCCATCTCGATCACGGAACGCCGCACGCTCCCCTGCAGCATGTTGTAGCCCACGCCGGACGGGATGGCCACCAACAGCCCGACCACCGTCGTGAGCATTGCGGACGAAAGCGCCGGGGCGATCTCGCCCAGTTGGACCGCCCCCTTGAGACCCATCACCTGAAAGGCGTCCAGGACGCCCCACACCGTCCCCAGCAGGCCGATCAGGGGCGCGGCCGTGGTGGCCGTCGCCAGGGCGCTCATCCCCCGTTCGGCCCGCACCACCTGTTCGGCCAGCGTGTGCTCGGCCGTGCCGCACAGCAGCTCGATTTCCTTGCCGGTCAGCGCCGCGTTCTCCTTGGCCGCAATCCGGCCGATCAGGGCGGCCCGCGTCTCGCGGTCGAACAGCTTGATCAGCCGTTCGCAGGTGCGCTGGTAGATCGCGTCGAGCGGCGTCTGCTCCCGACGCCGCGACTGTTCCAGATAGAGATCGATCACGTCACGCCCTCTCACGAACGCCTGCAGGAAGCGTCGGCCACCGGCTTCCATCATGCGCAGCTCGCGACCTTTGCCAACCATGATGGCCCAGACAAAAACCGATCCGATCAATTGAATGACCACGATGGTCTGACCCATCAGACTCGACGTCCAGAATGCATCCCACAGACTGGCCAGCGGCAGCGCCGGCACAAAACCGCATATCATGGCCAAAACCTCCCCTGAACGGTACTCGACGGACGGGTGCATTGTACGTCAGAACAGGGAGATAATCCAAGCAAATCGTAATTTTGGGGATGGGGGGGGCGCATGGCAGTTCTGTTGGGGTCGTTGATTCGTAATCATAATCATAATCGTA
>CAZOJL010000065.1:0-17773 GCA_964580075.1 uncultured Akkermansia sp.
GATTACGGGCGACGAGTACGGGCGATGCGTTGTCCCGATCCTTGTCCAAGAGTCAATATGGTGTTGGCAGGGGAAGGCTGTTGTGGTACTGTTTCGGATATGCCTAGACATTGACGGCATCCCAAGCGATGACAACGCAAAGACAGATCAAGGACTTCGGACGACGGCTGGGACGAGAGTTCAAGCCGCGGAAAGTGGTTTTGTTCGGATCCTACGCCTATGGCAATCCCCGGCCGGACTCGGATGTTGATTTACTCGTTGTCATGCCATTGACCGGCAACCCGGTGGACAAATCGGTGGAGATGAGGCTCAAACTTCGTCCGCCGTTTCCTGTTGATCTGCTGGTTCGCACGCCCGCAAAAATCCGTCAACGTCTGGCCGTTGGCGACGGTTTTATTCGTGACATTCTTGACCGGGGAAAAGTGTTGTATGAAGCCCCTGGTCGTTGAATGGGTGTCCAAGGCGGAGGGGGACTTCGCCATCGTCGAACGGGAGTCGCGAGCGCGGAAGAATCCCAGTTACGACGGCATCTGCTTTCACGCGCAACAATGCGCCGAAAAGTATTTGAAAGCGCGGTTGTGCGAGGCGGGCATTCATGTCGAGAAGGTGCATGATCTCCCCGCCCTGCTGGAAAAACTCCTGCCGGTCGAGCCGCTATGGGAAACCTATCGCTCGGATCTGGCCTATCTTTCTGACTTCGCCGTGCATTTCCGTTACCCCGGCGAATCCGCGGATCATTCCACGGCGCTGTGCGCGCGTTCCCTCTGCCGTTCCTTCCGCAAGGGCGCACGCCAGTCACTGGGGCTCGCCTAGGGAGACGGGTTATGGGCCTTCCCTCGTTCCCTCCGCACAAGGGCACCGTGATCATGATGCGATAGGCGCCTTCCCCCCGACTTCCCGCAGGGGAGTCGGGGCTACGGCGTGCCAAGGGCGCGAGGTGCCAGCGGACAAGAGTCAGTGTGTCGTTGTCTTGAGTCTTAATCTCCGGTCCTAATCTCCAGTCTTAATCTTTCCGCGGAAAGACAAAGACTCGAGACGAAGATCGGAGACAAAGACCGGAGAAGGATAACGACGAAGATGGACCCCGACAACGATCACGACAAAGATTGCACCGCAGGCCGTCCCTCTTGCTAATCCCAAGATCGCGGCTCGCCGGGAGGCTCGCCCTCCCCATCTTTGTCAATCGGCCCAGTGTGTGAATTGCTGAATTACTAATTGTCGCCCGCAGCGAAGTTATGCTATCTTTCCATCATGCCTCCTCATCCTGAAATACCCGGATTGGAATCGTTTGCCCCGATCTCGCAGACCAGCACGACCCTGACATGGCGCGCGTACCAGCGTTCGCTCGACCGCCATGTGATGGTCAAGTTGCTGCTGCACGAAGCCGCATCGGATCCCAAGCTGGTCGAACAGTTTGTTTCGGTTTCGCGTTCCATCGCCCATATCAAGGCCGAGGCGTTTTGCCAGATTTATGACGTGTACAGCGCGAATGATGTCCACTATGTGGTCATGGAGGATGTGCCCGGGCAGACCCTTTCTGATCGGATCAAGGCCACGCCGCGGGGCTCCGTGAGCCAGATGCTTCGTTACGCGCTGAATCTGTCCGATGCGCTCGGTAAAACGTGGGACAGTGACCGGCTGGTCCACCGTAACCTCAAGCCTACGGCGATACACATCACGCCCGCCGGCACGGCCAAGCTTACCGATTTCGGCATGGCAACGCTCTCGATGATCGGCGCCGTAGACGATCAAAAAGCAAGCAGCGAGATCGTTGGCACTCCCAATTTCATCGCCCCCGAACAGGTGAATCATACGCATGAGATCGACTGCCGGACCGACATGTACGCACTCGGCCTGATTCTCTATTTCGGGCTGACCGGCCGGCTTCCGTTCGGGGATCTGCCGCCCGAACAGGTGGTCCGCAGTCAGGTCGAGGACAAGCTGACCCACCTGCGGGACATCCGCCCGGATACCCCGCTCTCGGTGTGCGCCCTGATCGAACGCCTGCTCATGAAAAACCCGGAAGACCGTTATTCGTCATGGGGAGAGGTCATCGCCGACATCAACAGACTGCTGGAGGGCAAGCCCATCCGGCGTCATCCGGTCCTGGGCACCGGACTTTCGACCCTCGCGCCGCCAACCCTCGTCTCGCCTCTGAAAAATACGGAACGCCTGGAGACAGCCGATGCGCAAGACCGCAGCGGCCAGACCCGCCGCGTCCTCTGGTTGCTTCTTTTCCTCTGGTTTTCCGCGCTCGCCAATCACCGCTTCGGCGACCCCGCCGGTCTCTACCCCCGCGTGCAAAGCCTGTTCCGTGCGCGCACCCCCGAACCCCAACCCACCCCCGGACAGGCGCAGCCCCCGGCGCGCGTCACACCGCCCGTCGTATCCACGCCCGTCCCCCCTAAAAAAACCACGCCTCTCCCGCCTCCCCCGCAGACCGTCGGCACCTTTGAGAACCGTGTGACCGCAATGCCGCCTGACGCCGCTTTCCACCGTGAGCTGGCGGGAGCCTACCAAACGGGGGGTATCACGGCCATGCAGTCCGTTGTCAAAGACCGGCTCGCCGCAGGGTATACCCACTTCGAATTCAAAGCCATCCAAGAAGCCCTCGCCGCCGTCGAGCCCCTGGACGCCCTCGCAATCCGCGCCCTCGAACAGATTGTCCAAACCGAAATCATGTTGAATTTCCAGGGCAAGAACCGCCGTGTGGTTCCGAAGGCGGTCGCCGATGGGGAGGTCGTCGTTTATTTCCCGGAGCAGAAACGCCACGTGACCCTTAAAATCGCCAGCATCTCCGACGCCGAGAAGGTGCGCCTGCTCGGCCCCAACCTGACGCCCCAACTCTCCGCCTCGGTCTGCTTCCGCCTGCTGGAGACCGGCAACGCCGAAGCCGCCCAACCCTATGCCGCCGCGTCCGGCTCCCTCACCGGCGCCCTGACCCTCCTCGCCGCCGAATGAACCTAGAAACGGTCCTTTCACAGGAACGCCGCCATGCCCGCTGTTACCGAAGCCGCACGCCAGCGCGCCGCCTTTCTCCGCGCGGCAATAGCGCGACACGACCGTCTCTATTATGTCGAGGCCCGGCCGGAGATTGGCGATGCCGACTATGACCGCCTCTACCGGGAGCTGGAGGAGCTCGAACAACGCCACCCCGAACTCGACGATCCCGATTCCCCAACCCACCGCGTCGGCGGCTCGCCCTTGGAAAACGGGTTCTCCCAGGTGACTCACGATCCGCCGATGATGAGTCTGGATAAAGCCCATTCCAAGACGGACCTGCTCGATTTTGATTTGTTCGTCCGCCGGAAATTCCCCGATTTCATTCCGACGTATGTCGTCGAACCCAAAGTCGACGGCGTCGCCTTCAGCCTCCTCTACCGCGCCGGCCGGCTCGACCGCGCCGCCACGCGCGGCAACGGCGAAATCGGCGACAACATCACGGCCAACGTCCGCACGATCCGCTCGATCCCCCTGTCCCTGCCCACCGATGCGCCCACCGTCGAACTCCGCGGGGAGGTCTTCATGCCCCGCGCGGAATTTCTGGAATTGATCGCCCGCCAGGAGGCTGAGGGCATTGACCCCTTCATGAACCCCCGCAACGCCGCCGCCGGGTCGCTCAAGCAGCTTGACCCCCGTGTCGCCGCCACGCGTCCGCTCGACGCCATGATCTATGCCAGCGGCGCCTTGAACGGCATCGACTTCCCCACGCATCAGGCGTTTGTCGAGTCCCTGCGCGCCTGGGGCGTCAAGACCCTCCCCTGGCGCCGCTTCTGCGCCGATATCCCCGAGGTGTTCGCCGCGATCGACGCGCTGGAGCTGAAGCGCCATGACTTCCCCTTCGAGATCGACGGCGCCGTGGTCAAACTCGCCGATCGCACCCGCTACGAAGCCCTTGGAAGCACCGCTCGGAGCCCCCGCTGGGCCCGGGCTTACAAATACGCCCCCGAGCGGACCGAAACGGTTGTCACCGCCATCACCGTCCAGGTCGGCCGCACCGGCGTCCTCACCCCCGTCGCCGAGCTCGATCCGGTCCTCCTCGCTGGCTCGCAGATCAGCCGCGCCACCCTGCACAACGCCGATGAAATCGCCCGCAAGGATATTCGCATCGGCGACGCCGTCTGGATCGTCAAGGCCGGCGACGTCATCCCGGCCATCGAGGCCGTCATCACCGAGAAACGGCCGCGCGCCGCAAAACCCTTCGTCATGCCCGACGCCTGTCCCGCCTGCAACGGCCCGGTGGTTCGACTCGCAGGCGAGGTCGCCCTCCGCTGCGCCAGCCCCGCCTGCCCCGCGCAGCTCGTCTGCCGCCTTGATCATTTTGCCAGCCGCGACGCACTCGATATCGAGCGCCTCGGCGGGGGGGCCGCCGAAGCGCTCGTACGCCGCGGGCTCATCACCTCGCCCTTCGATCTCTTCCGGCTGAAACGCGACGACCTCGCCGCCCTCGATCTTGCCGAACCGGGCAAGCGACGCCTCTTCGGCGCCAAGAACGCAGAACGGGTTTTCAAGGCCATCGAAACGGCCCGCGTGCTTCCGCTTCACCGCTGGATTTTTGCCCTCGGCATCCCGCAGATCGGCGCGACCGTCGCCGAAACCGTCGCCGCCTGTCACGCGCGCTTCTCCGAGCTTCCCGCGTCGCAGGTCCTGCGGGACACCGTCGGTCTTTACGACGCGCTTGCCGAGGCGCAACAGGCCAACCCGCGCAGATCCCTCAATCGCGCGTGCGACGAAACCGCGCGAGCCGATCTGCAACGCCGATTTGATGTCGCCTGTGCCCGCGTCGAAAACCTGGGCGATGCGTTGGTTGCCGCAAACGCCGCCCGGCGCGCCACCGATTCCTCCCGGCCCCCCAAATACAGCACCACGGTTAAGGAAGAGGCCGCCCGCGCCCTCGTCGTCTTTTTCGAATCCGAGGCTGGCCGCGCCGCTGTCGCCACCCTCGCCGCCCTCGGCATTGACCCCGTTCGCGCCGCATCGTCCGCGCCCGCCCCGGAGGGTCCCCTCGCCGGCGCGACCGTGGTCATCACCGGCACGCTATCCGCCCCGCGCCAGACCGTTTCCCATCGGATCAAGGCCGCCGGCGGCCGGGTTGTCGACGCCGTCACCGCCACCACGACCTTCCTCCTCGCGGGCGACAACCCCGGCAGCTCCAAATACAATAAAGCGCGCGACCTCGGCATCCCCATCCTCTCCGAGGCCGACCTGGAGGCGCGCCTGCTTGTCGCCCCCGCACCCCCCGCCGTCCCGAAACAGGCCGAACTGTTCTGATCCGGACAATTCGCATCAACGGTTCGGAATGGCGGCTGTATTGTGAACACGCGGCGGCCGATTCGTTCTTCGCCTTCCACCTGGTACGTGAAGGACAGGTCTGTTCCATAGAAGATTAAACTCAAAAAAACGATAGACGCGGGCGCGTGGCGGGTGTATGGTCATTTTGGAACTGGACGAGGGTCTCGTCGTCTCCGTTCCCGGCTCAACGTGTGTGGCCGATTTTTCGGAAAAGTAGCAGAATCAGACAGGAGATTCAAACTCCGAATCGGAAACAGAAATGTTTTGTTGAAGGAGGAGGACGCGTTATGAGTGATCGGGAATTGCTGGATCGCATTGTTTTGAATCCAAAGGTCATGGTGGGAAAGCCCACTATTCGCGGCAGCCGCCTGACCGTGGATTTCGTGCTCAATCTGTTCGCCCATGGGGCGACTGAAGACGAGATTCTGGGTGAGTACCGGGGTTTGACCCGGGACGACATCCGAGCCTGTATCCTGTTTGCGACGAAATCCATGGAAGCGACCGATTTCGCGCCCTTGATCGCGGAGCCTGCCTGATGCGCTTTCTTGTGGATGAGTGCACCGGACCGGCCGTTGCCGCTTGGCTGCGCGAGCAAGGTCATGCCGTCTTTTCCGTATTCGACCAGGCACGGGGAATGGATGACGACGACGTGCTTGCCAAGGCCGTTGCCGAGGACTGGCTGTTGGTGACGAATGACAAGGATTTCGGCGAGAAGGTGTTCCGGGACAGACGGATCCATCGAGGGGTCATTCTCCTTCGTCTCGACGACGAGCGGGCAGCAAACAAGTTTGCAATCCTGCGCCGGTTACTGGCTGGTCATGGGGATCGGTTGGCCGACTCGTTTGTGGTCGCCACTGAAACCACGGTACGTTTCGTACGGCAGTCGGGCGCCGGAGGCGTCAGATAGAGAAGACGGCGCATGAGAATGGCCAAACCGAAAACTCTCGGTTAGAAGAACGAACGGGCGGATCTTGGAACACCATACGGAGATTCGCTATATGACCGCGCATAAATAAAACTACATTAGATGCACTGTCATTCTGACTTCTGACTTCTCTCTTGCAAACACCCCGGAGGGGTTTTGCAAGAGCCTCTTCTATTCCCGTTTTCAGTGGGGCCTCTGACGCGGTGGCGCCAGATGGATCAGAGCGTGAGACTTGGTTTCAGGTTTCGGGTGTCAGGTTGGGAGTCCTTGTTCATGAGTTAGTTGTGTTCCCTGAAACCTGAAACCCGAAACCTGGTGTCTCAGATCAGCTTTCCGCTTTCCCTTTCGCCTGCGGCACGGCGTAGATTCCTTCCGCCACCGCGGCGCGCATGGCCGCAAGATCGGCTTGTACTCCCGTCCAGATCGTGAACGACGCCGCGCCCTGATGGACAAGCATGCCGAGACCATTCTGTGTGGCCGCGCCCGCCGCCTGGGCGGCGCGCATGATCGGCGTGACCGGCATGGTGTAGACCAGATCGTAAACCTTCTGACCGCGATGGAAGGCGTCGGCGCCCAGTGGAAAGGGATCGCCTTCATGCAGCCCGAGCGACGTGCATTGGACGACCAGATCCGCGCGCCTGCAGGCCGCCGACCACGCCCGCGGCTCGCTGGGAGTCAGGCGGACCGGCACATGCGGCGCCAGGCCGGACAGTTCGATCGCCAGCGGCTCCATCCGCTCCGCTGAACGGTTGGCCAACACGACTTCACGCGCGCCCGAATAGGCGCAGGTGATGGCGATCGCGCGCCCCGCGCCACCACACCCAAAAACGAACACCGACCGGCCGTCGGGAGAGCAACCCAACGCCTCATCCAAATCGCGCAAGAACCCCATCCCGTCGGTGTTGAAACCGGTCAACCCGCCGTCATCATCAAAGCGGATGGTGTTGACCACGCCAAACCGCCGCGCCGATTCGTCGAGCCGGTCACAGGCGTCGTAGGCCGCACGCTTCAGCGGAATGGTGCAGTTCACCCCGCCCGATCGGAAATCGCGGAGATTGACGGCGAGATCCGCCTCCACCACGTCGCGCCGCTCGTAGACCGCATCCAGGCCCAGTGCGCGGAAATTGGCATTGTGCATCGCCGGCGACAGCGAATGCGCGACCGGATGACCAAATACCGCAAACCGACGAGCCTGCATCACAATCTCAACTTTCAACTTTCAGCTTTCAACTTTCAGCTTTCAGCTTTCCGTATTCAGCTTTCCCCGCGTGCAACCGCGATCTGTCCCGAACGCGACAGGTCGAGGATCTTGTAGGGCTTGAGCAGGAGCATGAAGTCGGCCACCACCTCCGATGAGCCGACCAATTGCAGGGAGACGGATCGTTCCGTCACCCCGGCAACCGCCGCCTTGAATAGCGAGGCGAGATCGAGGACTTCGGCGCGTTGCGCCACCGAGTCGGTCACGATTTCCACGAGGATCAGCTCACGGTCGAGGTGGCGCGCGCCGGTCACGTCCGTCACGCTGATCACATCAACCAGCTTGCCCACCTGCAGGGTCACCTGTTCGAGCACATGGTCATCCCCGGGAACGACCAGCGTCATCTTCGAGATCGCCGGATCCTGCGTCGGCCCCACGTTGAGTGTTTCGATGTTGTAGCCCCGACCGGAAATGAGCCCGACGATGCGCGCCAGCACGCCGGGCTTGTTTTCCACGAGAGCGGTAATGATGTGTTTCATGCTTGTCTCCCTTCCCTAAACCCTGAAACCTGACCCCTGTCCCCTGTCCCCTGTCCCCTGTCCCCTGTCTCCCCTCCCGGCCGCCCCCAGGCGGTCGGGCGTCAATCCACGATCATGGCCGACACCGGGGCGCCGGGCGGCACCATCGGAAACACGTTCGCCTCCGGATCGAC
This sequence comes from uncultured Akkermansia sp., assembly GCA_964580075.1. Lineage (GTDB taxonomy): Bacteria > Verrucomicrobiota > Kiritimatiellia > RFP12 > JAAYNR01 > VGWG01. The sequence goes on from CAZOJL010000065.1 coordinate 8,128, forward strand.
GATGCACTCGATGAGCCACGGATGCGGGTCTGCAAAGGCGCGTTCGAGGGTGGGTCCGACCTCGGCCGGCCAGGTGATCCGCGCCGCCGCCATCCCGTGCGCCTCGGCCAGCTTCACGAAATCGGGTCGGTAGACCGCCGGGCCTGCGTGCGTAATCCGCTCGTTGGTGGGGCGCTTGGAAGATCCCAGCACCACGGCCGAATACCGTTTCCCGTAGAACATCTGCTGCCACTGCCGCACCATGCCGAGGTGGCCGTTGTTCAGGATGATGGTTTTGACCGGAATCGCGTGCTCCACGGCCACCACCAGCTCCTGGGCGTTCATCTGGATGCCGCCGTCGCCGCAGATCGCCACGACCAGTTCGCCCGGACGGGCGAGCTGGGCACCGATCGCCGCCGGGAGGCCGAAGCCCATCGTGCCGAGGCCGCCCGACGAGATGAACGAGCGCGGCTGAACGTAACGAATAAACTGCGTGGCCCACATCTGGTGTTGCCCCACGTCCGTCACGATGATCCCCTTGCCTTTGCGGAGACGATCGATCTCCTCCAGCACGAACATCGGCTGGATCACCGTGTCGCTCGCGGCGTATTTCAGCGGGTACTTCTGCTTGATCGCCGCCAACTCGGCGCGCCAGGCGGCATGGTCATGCGGCCGGACGAGCGGGAGGAGTCCTTCGATCGCCTCGCGGGCGTCACCCCGGATGGGGAAGTCCACCCGGACGCTTTTACCAATGGAGGAGGGATCGATGTCGATGTGCGCGATCTTCGCCTCCGGGGCGAATTCGGAAATCTTGCCGGTCACGCGGTCGTCAAAGCGCGCGCCGAGGGCGATCAGTAGATCACAGCGGCTCACGGCGAGATTGGCCACGGCGGTGCCGTGCATGCCCAGCATGCACAGCGCCAGGGGGTCATCCTCCGGAAACGCGCCCAGGCCCATCAGGGTGGTGGTCACGGGGATGTTGGCCTTGCGGGCGATCTCGGTGAGCGGGCCGGAGGCGTTGGCCGTGATGGCGCCCCCGCCCACGTAAAGGACGGGGCGTTCGGAGCGGTTGATTGCCTCGGCCAGGGCGGCGAGGGCGTCCGGCCCGATCGCCGTGCGGGGGTTGTAGCTGCGCAGCGAGACCGACTCCGGCGGGCGGGCCGCAGTCAATTGGCGCTGCACGTCCTTGGGGATATCAATCAACACGGGGCCGGGCTTTCCGCTGGAGGCGATATAGAACGCCTCCGCGATGGCGGTCGGCACGTCGTCTGCGGAGCGGACGAGCGTGTTATGCTTGGTCACGGCGCGGGTGATGCCGATGGTATCGGCCTCCTGGAACGCATCATTGCCGATCGCCGAGAGGGCCACCTGGCCGGTGATGCACACCAGCGGGACACCGTCCATATTGGCTGTGGCGAGCCCGGTCACGGTATTGGTCGCACCTGGGCCTGAGGTCACCAGGCAAACACCGGGCTTGCCCGTGGCACGCGCATAGCCATCGGCCATATGCACCGCGCCCTGCTCGTGACGGGCGAGGATAAAGTGGACCGGCGAGAGGCAGAGCACGTTGAAAATGTCCAGGACGGTGCCGCCGGGGTAGCCGAAGACCACCTCGCAGCCTGCGTGTTCAAGACCGTCCACCACGCATTGCGCGCCGCTACGCGCGTCCGTTTTCTGCGTTTCCTTCTTCTTCATCCGCATCTCCCCTGTTTTCTAACCTGACTCCTGAACCCTGAACCCTGACCCTGTTATATCGCTCGCCATTGAACAAAAAACCCACCGCCCGTACGGGTGCGGTGGGTACCTGGGGTTGTGGGGGGCAATCGCTGTGATTAAACCCGCCCACGGTCCGCACCCGCCGCAGCCGTCGTTACGACGCCTACGCCTACAAGCAGAAAGCCGCCGCACGTGCAGGTGACGACGCAAGTCCGATTGCTGGAGGGGTGCAAAATCATGTGAACAAAATACTTGAAGGCGTGGGAGGTGTCAACGGGTTTTTGAATAATTTTTGCAAAGGGTGAATTCGCGCTTGCCTTCCGTCGGGGTTCTTTGATACTGTGTCAACTGTTTTGCGCGCCTGTAGCTCAATTGGATAGAGCATCAGACTACGGATCTGAGGGTTGCAGGTTCAACTCCTGCCAGGCGCGCCAGTATAGGACACGATTGCGGGGTGGAGCAGCCAGGCAGCTCGTCAGGCTCATAACCTGAAGGTCGTAGGTTCAAATCCTACCCCCGCTACCATCTTAAAATTTCCTCGATTCCGCAAGGAGTCGGGGATTTTTTTCGTCGTTTTCCCAGCAAATGCCGAGATTTCTCGTCAAATCGCCGAGAATCCTCCCCGATTGGCCCTTTTCGGGCTTTTTCCCGTTCCGGATGATTCGCCGGATGATTCGACACTGCAGAAAGCGGGTTTGGGAGGGTTCCAGCCCCGAAAATAAACCCCACGCAGCCAAGGTTCTCAATCGCTTGAATCCCAGCCTGTAGCGATTCCGCCCGACGTTCATCCAGCCTTCTTTCGATTCGCCGCCGATTGAACCAAGCAACCCGTATCGGCAACCTGACGTTTAAAAAAAAGATGCGGGCGAAGAGATGCTTACGGCCTACCACGGGAACTGGTATGACCTGACCCGAAACGCAGTCAAGGATCATGTCGAGATGCATTTGGAGACGACGGGGCGCAAGCAACTGGTGCGATGGACTACCCGCCGGCGTTTAGGGCGGCGGGCTTGCGGCTTGTCGAGATTCACTTCGTCGGTGTTTCTTTCTTTGCGGGCTTCTCTATCGACCGGACTATCTGCTCCACAAGCGCTCCATAGAGGACGCCGGCTTCCGTGTCCTTGTCTTCCATGGTGAAGGTGAACTGGACAACTGTCTTCGGGTCGGGAAAGACCAGCACGTACCGTGTGGCCATGGCGGGTCCACCGCCCTGAGCCCCGAACGCCGCAGGGTCGATCTTCAGCGTTTCGAGCATCCGGCAATCAACCTTGCACTTGGGGTCCGCCGAGACGGGCGGCTTGTCCAACTTGAGTTTCTCGGCCAGGGCCTGTGCATGCCTGGTGGTGAAGACCTCCGCGGACAATTCCTCCGGTTTGGCAAGGGACGCCATGTTCAGGAAGAACACGGACTTCTTCTTCGTGTAATCATGAATTCCCAGGCAAGAGGTTCCCTTGTCCGCAGGGTAGGGTCTCATGGCCTTCGGGACCCTGATGGTCAAGAGCCCGTAGCCGATGGGCACGGGGCCTTCGAGAAGATCGAGGTGCTTGGTGGGCGATTCCAACGGCATCCACTTCCATCCGGCGCGGAAGTTTTCCAACTCGGCGGCATGATCCGCGTTGTCGGCGGCAAAGACCGAAAGAGTGTAGAAGTTGTCCCCGTGATGTCCGATGATCCCCCGGCGAAATCCGAGACCTTTGGTCTTCGCTTCCGCCGAGACTACCGACGCCGGCTCGTTGTCGAGCAGGGCCTTCTTCTCCTCCAGGCGCCCGCCCCCATTCTTCCTCAGTTCCTCGACATAGGCGTCAAATGACCTCCCCGATGCCGGCACCGTTTCGGCAACAACCAGCACGCTCACGTTCTTGGTCTTGGCGTCCATCTGCGCCCAACGGCATATGTGCCCGGCGCCGCCTTCGAATATCCTGACCCAGCCTTCGGCGGGAGTCAGCGAAACTCCGAAGGTGGGAAACTGGACCGGCTTGCCTTTGCTGGGCTCGAGGTATCCCTGGGCGTTGACCGTCGCGCAGAGACAGAGCGCAACAAGGCACGTCACCGACAACATTCTGATTCTCATGGTTCCTCTTATTGATAAGAAAGCACTTTTCGGTCTACACTGGCCCCAACTTGCCAAAATCACGCTTTCCCCAGTAATGGGCCACGATGTCATAGCCGTACGATGGCAAAAGCGCCGGGGAATGTCAAGAGACGTGGCAAAAGGATCGCCGCCTAGCCCCTTTCACTTCCTAGCCCCGCAGTCTCCTCATGTCAGACTCCTTGGCAGTTTTCACTGTTTGCCGATCACGGAACCATCATCCTGAACAACAAGCTCGACAGACGGAAAGCTTCTCGTTGTGACATAACCAAAGTTTCCCTTTATGACATGTCCATCGGCGAATTGTCCTTGTACCTCGAATCCGCTGTCTCCCTTTCCCTCATACTCCAGATGTCTCTGTCCGCCCACGGGAATATCTGGGAATGCATAATCTTCCCCGCAGACGGTTACGACAAGAGCGTGGATCGACTTCTGTCCGGCATTCGTTACCGTAATCGTATGCTTCCGGCTTTGTACTTCCATCATATAGGCTGCAAACGCCATCAAGACCAGCGCAATGATCGCTCCTATCGTGTTATTTAGCCGCTCTCGCACGGTCACTCGTTACCTCTTTGAACAGTTCAGAGTCGTTATCATTTTGTCACTAGCAACATCTGAATATGCCTCGCTCCGCCTGAAACAAACAGTTCTACGCAATCGGTTTACAAAAACAGAGAAGTCATCCCCAACCTACTGATCCCCGCTACATCCTGACGCTGTTTCACTAACCTTATGTCGGGCCTCCCTGTTCTGAAGGAGCGCATGGGATCCTTAACGGCAGACGGCACGGAACCCGTTAAGATAGCAGTTGTCTGTCGCGCGGTCCCAGATGTGGCGGCGCCAAAGCGTTAAAGGCGCTAGATTGGCCCAGGCCCCACCACGCAAGCTCCGGCTTTGGCCCGACGGGGTCACATCGTTACACCACTCCCACACATTTCCCACCATGTCGTAAAGCCCGTATCCGTTCGCCTCGAATGAACCCACAGGACTCGTATGAGGAGACGCCTCCGTGATATATCGCTTGTCGTATCCCGCATAACCCTGGTCGAAATTAAAACCCGAGGCCGTCCCATAATAGTTCGCCCGCGTGTGGTCGATGATGTCCCCCCACGGGAAGCGCTTACCTGAGAGCCCGCCCCGCGCGGCGTATTCCCACTCCGTATTCGTCGGCAGCCGGTAGCCGTTGGCGGCGAAGTTGCATGACCAGTCGTTCAGATTGTAACACGGCGTCTTGCCTTCCTTCTCGCTGCGGACGTTGCACCACTTTACCACGTCGTACCAGTTCACCGATTGCACCGGGTGATTCGTCGCCTTGCCGCCTCCGGTGCGAAGGCCCCTGTACCCGTGTGTTGCACCCCAGGCGTATACCTCGTCCCATTTGGCCTTCGTTACCTCCGTCGCGTCCATGTAGAACGCCGTCGGGTTTGTGAGCGAGTACAATCCGATGTCAGGGTCAGTCCCGCTGTTGATGCCCGCCGGGATCAGCACCATGCCCGACGGCGGGACGTTCGTCACCGTCGCCACCACCGGGTCGCCTGCAAAAGCCAATCCTGACAGCAGATACACGAGACCCACCGCCATTCCCCATGCGCATTGTTTCATTCTATTCCTCCAAACTCTGGTAACACAGGGATCGGGGTTCCGGGAAATCGCTCACCAGCCTCCCATAGCCTGAACTGAACGAACCGCAGCCCCCTCGGCATAGCCACGCTCCAAGCATCAGGGTCATCGTCGTTGAGTATGCGATGGAGGTTACAAACATTAAGGACTACTTTTCGGCATCGTACAACAGCTTGATCTCGTCCGCCGTCAGAGCGCGGCTGTAGACGCGGACCTCGTCGAGCAATCCGTCATAATAGCAATCACCATAGGCTTTCCTATAGCCGACGGATGTCGTCCCGGGACCAATGTTTAGAATTTCTTCTCTAGAATCTGCCAATTGACTATCGATGTAAACTTTTGCAGTCCTGCCATCATAAGTTATCGTTCCGAAATGCCATTGACCGTCATCCTTCCGGTCTGCTGTTCTTGGAGAATTGTCTCCCGCGTAATGGAATTGGAAAGTATTATCTTCCCAACGAAGTCCCGCTTCTGCCAATTTCCCTCGTGACTGCGATCCCCAAGCGATCATGGCATACTCGTTATATTGCGGATGTTCACTCATATTGAACCAAAGAACTATGGAAAAAGATTGATCCCCGAGGGATGGCTGGAACGGAATGTCAATCTGGCTGTTCTTACTTCGCAAGAATCGATAGGCCCCTCCCGCCTTGCCTTTGGGTGTCCATGTGGCACCCACTACTTTGCCGTCATGTCCTTTTCCGCTGGCGTCGGTGACCGTGCCGCCTTCATCGGTGTCAAATGAGTAGTACAAGACAAGGAACTCCTGGAGAATGGCCGGGAAGGTGCCTGTGCCCCCCGGATATACCGAAATGCCAGCGACAAGCGAGACGTCGATCGCCATTTCTCCAAAGACGGTCGTCAACTTGATTGGCGGGAGACTCATGACGCCTTTCAACTTATCGCCGTTCCGCAAATCGAAGCTTACCGTCTCGTGGTCGGCGCCGATCTTCATGGTTCGAATTTGCCTGAGCGGCACATTCATCTTGGCATAGGCCGTTTCCACCGGTATTGCCTCGATGCTGGGAGCGCCGATGATACGAGAGCCATCTACCAGGTTCAGCTCCAGCCGCAGGGGTTGTTCCGCCTTGCCCTGTTCCGCCTCAGCCATGCCGGTTAGTACCGTGGCCGCGAGAACCATCATCCCGAGCGTGAGTCTTTTCACGTCCGCACCAGTAATGGGAAACGATGTCATGGCGGTACTATGGTAGAAGTTCGGGAAAATGTCAAGAGACGCTAAAAAATTGCCGCTATTGGAACATTCTCGTCAGCAGCCTATTGTTCTTTCCAAAAGAAGCCAAGCCGCCAGCCAGCGCTTTAGCCAAGATTCCCCTCCTCCGAAATCCAAGCCACTGTGTAACACTCACTGGATAAACGACTTACACTTACTCATCACTTGACTCCACGCCCTTTTCTTGCTATGCTCCTTGCGTCGAACACCGGTGGACCACCCAAACAAATGCAGGAGGCAAACATGTCACGCAAGTCGAAAATCGAAATCACGGAGGAGTTCGTCCGAAAGGCCATTGAGGATGGAAAGCTGACCAGCATGACCCAACTCGCACATGAGTTTGGCTATAAGGGGTCAGTCAGTTCGTCGTTGACCAAGAAATTCCGCCAGTTGATGCCCGACGTGGACGCCCTGCTGGCCGCCAACAAACTGGCTGGCGGCAATACTGGCAAGGTCAGCAAAGCCAGAAAGCCGCCCAAGTCGAAGCCATCCAGCAAGTCCGCCAAGGCCAAGTCCAAGTCCGGCAAATGGCCCCATGTAGACCGAAATCCGTTCAAGCGGTCAGGCAGCGCCTACGGCTTGTGCTTTGACATCCTCGTCGCTCACCCGGACGGTCTGCCCCGCCAAAAACTGGTCGAACTGCTGGCCAAGGCGACCGGCAAGGACTTGACCAAGGCGGCATTTGATGTCCAAGTCATTTGCTCGGCTCGGGGCGAAGCTGGCGAGGGACTCAATCCTTTTGAGGGTCCCCGTAACCGATCAGCCCATTTTGGCTACTGGGTCAAGCGGGATAACTCGCACGTCCGTCTGGTGCTTCCCACCGCCGATGCCAAAATGGAGACGCCATGATCGTCATTACCATCGAAGGCGGCCTCGTTCAAGGCATCTCCAGCGATGAACCGAAGCTGGTTGGACAAGATGTCATCGTGATTGACTACGATACGGAGGGGGCTGATGCCGGAGAGGTTCAAAAAGTGCCACAGGGCAAGGGCAAGACGGAAGACGCCGTGGTTTCCCGCAAGGAAATCGGCGTCCTGTTCCAGCCGGTTGCCAAGTTCATCAAGAAAGGTAATCCATGTTCGCCTTACCAATGAAAGTCACGTCCCGCACGGGCGGCATCGTCGGCAAGACCATCGGCAAAACTCGTCGTTGCCGAACGGTAGGCTGCACAGGCGTCCGCATCGGCGTCCGCTGGCCCAACGGCGGGATCACATGGCCTTGCTCCAAGGGCATGACCTTCAGCAATAAGGGAGAGGCTGCAAAACTGGTATGAATACCACAGGCCATCGAGGTTCTGCGAATGACAAAGGTAATGGCGAGAATCCCGTGAAAGCGACCCGAAACACCCGAAACACTCGAAACACATGGACGGCTAAGGTGGATGGGGAAATAACCACCTTCACCAAACTGGACGTGGCTCGTTATTTTGACACCTGTCACGGCACAAGCGGCCTTCGGACATTCGGATCTGTTCAAGGCGACTGGCGGATGATCGACAAAATTGCCAATGATGCGCAGGCTTACTTTGATTTGGAGACCCCATGAACGACAAAGCAGACAACGAGTACGACTACGAAGCGGATCGGACAGCCAAACAGGTCATGATTGAATTCGACCGGTCTTTGCTGCAGCATTTCAATGTCAGTTCCTGGAACGAATTTGTGGAGGCGCTGGGCCGACGTGAGCTGGTGCCGACGATCTGGGCTCCCGGCGAGCGACCTCCGCCGGTTGGCATCATGTTCGACTTCCGCCGTCTGAAGCGGAGGCATTACATCCTGGATGGGATTGACCTGTCGCTTTGTTCGCTCGACAATGCGGATTTTGAGGGGGCTAGCCTGAAGGGGGCTCAACTGGGATGCGGCAAGAATGTCTGCTATCGTGGGGCTCGCATGGATGCTGGCACCGATTTCCGCAATATCGAGATAACCGCCTGCGACTTCACGGGCGCAATAGGGATGGATCTAGCCCTCTGGGATGGGGCTGTTTTTGACGAAGGAAACCCGCCAATCGGACTGCCGCCAGAAGTGCTGGCCAGATGCAAGGCCGAGCCGCCAGAGCCTCCTTCCCCGCCAAAACCAAATGATCCGGACGACGACGAACCGCTCGACCCGTGCAACCCAGTACCCAGGGCTCCGTTCAACGAATGCTCACTGAATGCCTGTGCCTGTGTGACCATAAGCGAAATGCCGTGGTAAATATGGCCAAAAATGACAATCTCGAACTGGCGGTCCAAGGCTTGATTATGGAGCTCGGCGTTGCCCTGACTGCCCAGCACGGCACGAGGAGCCGCCGCATCAACGGCCCCTCTCCGACGGTTCCGCAGGATGCCGATCTGGAGGATCGTTTGCTGGCGCTGGTCATGACAGACCCGATAGCCCGCCAGCAGATTGGCCTGAAAGAAAAGGGACAGGATGACGCAGAGCGGCGGTTGCGCCTGCGGACGATGGCTGTGCTGGCCTGCCGTCTCCTGCGAGAGCCTGTAAGATCCCACGTTGACATGGCTGAAATGGCGGTGGCTGTGATGGATACCCGTCAAAATCCGGGGGCGGCTTTGCTGTCCGCCCGGCATGGCATTGGCCAGATGGCGATGGATGGCCTGCTGCGGGTTGTGCCAGCCGGCCCCTATTTGTGGAATGTCGGCCTGATGCCGCTCGGCAAAGCCGTCCAGTGGCTGGCTGGGGGAAAATCCTCACTTGGCGTCCTGACCCCGCAACGTCTGGCTGCTCGCAAGTCCGACCCGGAGGATCAATCCGACATCGCTGCGCCGACCCCCCTGCCAGCCAAGACGATCCGCAACCGGCTAGCCGAGCGGGTCGTGGGGCTGGACGGCCAGCTTGACATCGTATCCGGTCGTCTCGCTTTGCATATGGAGCGGGCTAGATTGCTGGCGGCTGGCAAGGAAACGGGAACCCCGAACGAATGTGTCCTCGTGCTTGGCGAGTCCGGAACAGGCAAATCCTGGCTCTGCCAACAGGCCGGCTGGGCCACAGGATTACCCCATGCGGCCTGCA
>CAZOJL010000066.1:0-13011 GCA_964580075.1 uncultured Akkermansia sp.
GATCGACGATGGAGCAGCCATGAACCGGGTGCCGGCGCTTCCGCCAGATGTGGACGTGGTCCCCTCTCTTTCCCTGTCCCCACTGACTCTCGCTTTCAGCTTTCAGCTTTCAGCTTTCAGTTTTCCGTTTTCAGTTTTCAGAGTTTCAGCCTCACAGCCCGCGCATGCGGGCCGTGGCGAAACGCACCTGACCCGCCCAGTCATGGCCGATCCGGACGTCGGCGAACCCATGTGATTCAAGGAGTTCGCGTACGGCCGGGCCTTGATCATCCCCGATTTCGTAAAACAGCCACCCGCCCTGTTTGAGCACCATCGCCGCATCGCGGGTGATCGCGCGGATGCAGGTCAGGCCATCGGGCCCGCCGTCGAGCGCCGCGAGCGGCTCGTGCTCATAAATCCAGCGGTCGAGCGTCGGCACCACGCCGCTGGCGATGTAGGGGGGATTGGAAACGATGGCGTCAATGCTGCCTGCTTGAAACGTGCCGCACCCCGATTCTTCGTGGAACGTCACGCGATCCGCGAGGCCGCAGCGCGTCGCGTTCTCGCGGGCCAATTCAAGTGCGGCCGCACTGGTGTCGACCGCCGTGATGCGCGCCTGCGGGCGCTCCTGCGCCAGACTGAGCGCGATACAGCCGCTGCCGGTGCCCACGTCGACCACCTGCGGCCGTTCCTGGCGCCAGAGCTCCTGCGCGCCCAGAACGAGGTCGACCAGCAGTTCCGTCTCCGGACGGGGGATCAGCGCGCGGCGGTCCACCTTCAGGGTCAGACCCCGGAAGTCCCATTCGCCGAGCACATACTGGACCGGTTCGCCCGCCGCCACGCGTGTCAGCCCCCGACGCAACGCCGTGGCGCGCACGGTGCCGATCGGCTGCGACATCCGCAGGTGGAGGTCGAGGCGCGGACGGTTCAACAGCCGTCCGGCAAGGAGTTCGCAGACGACACGCGGATCTGGAACGCCATGGCGCTCCAGATAGGCGCTGCCCGCCTCGAGCAGGTCCGCCAGCGCCTTTTCGCCTGCATCAGGCAGGCTTTCACGTCGCCCGTTCGTGATCGCACCTCATCCCAGGACTGCCGGTTCCCGCATCACGTCGCTGCGTATGCCGCAATGCCACGCACGGCCAAGATCTCGCCGAAATAGACGCAGTGATAATCCCGGGTGGGATAGTTGGACTCAATGGCCGGATCCTGGAAGGACTTCGGATCCAGAAACTGCGCATGCGTCTTGCGGCATTCAAACACCAACTCCGCCTCGGCAAAGGTCGGCGCCGCAACGGTCTTGGCCGCCACCGGCGTCAGTCCCGACTCCGCGATCTTGTTGCTGTCTTTTCCAGACTTGCTTCCCAGCAGTTGCAGCGCGTGGCGGTAGGCCGGACGGAAGGCGCTCAGCGTGAACGTCGGGAAGGACTCCAGAAACCGATACGTGTGGCGTTGCGGCCGGCAGAAAACCTGTGCAAACGGTTTATTCCAAACGGTGCCCAGACTGCCCCACGCAACGGTCATGGTATTGTAACGGCCGGTCGCGAAATCGCCTGCCGTGAGCAGAAACCACTGCTTCTCAAACAGCGTCATTGGATCAATCCGCAGCGTTCCCGGCGTCAAATCATGTAAAGCAGGCGTGTCCATCGCGTGACTCCTTTATTAGAAAGAGGCGCTTGCAAAACCCTTGGAAGCGCCGAAAATCAGGGTTCAGGATGCCAAGGTTCAGGCCAAAAACGCCTCCTGAACCCCGAACCCTGAACCCTCCGCTTTCACAAACCGGAGGTTTTGAAAGCGTCTCAGAAAGGCATCGGCTCGTCTTCGATCGGCATCGGGGGCGCCTCGTCGCGACTCACCGATGAGCCGTCGCCGTCCATCTTGTCGACCTGAAACGCCTGAAGATCAACGAAATACCGTTCGCCGTTCTTGGTGCTCAGGGTACCGCGGACATCGAACCGCACTTTAACACGGTCGTTCGGAACCAGTCCCGCCACCAGTGCGCACCGCTCGTTCACGGTCTGGAATTTGACCATTTGCGGAAAGCGGTCATCCTCGGTCGTAATGACAAACTCCCGCTTGGTAAAACCGCTGGCGAAGGTCATCGGCTCCATCACCACTTTGACCGTACCGATCATTTCGTAACTTTGAGACATAGCGTGCTCCGCTTCTGGTGTGAAAAAAAGTGCAGTAAAAGATCATTATGCCAGAAAACCCGCCACGGGACAAGGTTTGAAGTCAGTTCTTGTAAAACAGATACGCATCCACCGGGATCTTGCCCTCGTCCATCTCGTCGCCCGGCTTGAGCAACCCGTGCGAATAGAGGAAATAGGTGTCGGCCGCTTTCCACTTCGATCCGCAAATCTCGTAGACCAGGGTTCCGCTCGTGATGGGCCCGGCCCGCTTGTAACCGACGAGGACCTTGGTTCCGAGCGGCAGCGTGGCGATCGCCTTCGCGCTCAGTTCGGCGCCGCTGAAGCTTCCGCCTGCCGGGTAAATGTAATACGTCGTTTCGAGCCCCGTCTCCTCGCCGGCGAGATCCGCGGCGGTTTTGCCGTCCGTGCCGATGATTTTGAAGGATTCCACGGCTCCGTCATCACCGAGCGCATCATCCAACAGCACTGTTGTCCCCGCCGGAATGCGGGTCCAGGATTCGATCGTGTTGCCGGCCCGTTTGGATCCGTCTGGAAACACGTAGAGGGTGCTTTGGCTGTTGTAGGCGTCGCGGGCGATGTCCCACGCCGTGCGTCCCGGCCCGATCACCGTGCTCTCTTCGGTTTTGTATTTCGCCAGCGCCTTGTCCTGCTCTTGCGCCGAACCGTACAGCACCTGTGCCAGATACGGGTCGGCATTGATCAGCCGCTTCGCGCGGACATCAGGGTCGAAGCGTGGTTGCGTCTGGAGGTTCAGCTTCTGACGCAGCGCCCAGGTGGCGAACTGCATGCCGCAGCGTTTGCGACCGCGGTGACTCCGCTTGTGAAAGCGGTTGGGCGCGCCATACGCCACCATCGAATGCGGGATCACCCGCTCGTCCGGAATCTTGTAGATGCTCTGAATCTCGCCGATCAGGGCCGCCAGATTGATTGTTTGCTTCGTCGTGATCGGTTTGTTGTGGTAGCCGACCACTTCGATCCCGACCGAGAAATCATCAACCCGCGTGCGTCCGTCCCACATGCTGCGGCCACAGTGGAACGCGACGCGGCGATGGTCAATGATCCGGTAGACCCGGCCGTCGGTGTCCACCACGTAGTGGATCTCCCCGCGTTCGCTCAGCTTGCTCAGGGCGCTCTTGGCCGGTGCCTCGGTGGTATGCAGGATGATCAGCGTCGTGCTCTTGCGCACTTCGCGTTCGCTGTTGCGCGGACTGCGATAGACGTTGCTGAATGTGAATCCGCAGGCGACGAATGCGGCCGCCGTGATGCCGGCGAGCCGCACGAGGCGAAACGGGCCGGGGGCTGCCCGTCGCCGGTTCCCTGCCGGGAAATCGCTCCGCGTCGGGTGCGGCCGCGTGCAGGGGCGGCCGCTGAACGGCCGACGGCGGTCGACGATCGCGTCTACAGGGACGGATGAGAGGGCACTCGCCCGGAAACTGGGCCATCGGTTACCCATTCGTGGCGTTCCTTGCCAGCAGGTTTTGCGCGGTCATTTCGGCGGGGATCGGCAAGCCCAGCAAGGCCAGCGCCGTCGTCGCGATGTCGCCGAGCTTGCCCGCCGGCGCGAGTTGCGCCTCCGGCGCCTCCCGGGCCACATAGATGCACTCCACCTCGTTGAGGGTGTGGCTGGTCTTGACCATGCCGGTGACGTAGTCGATCATCTGCTCGGCATTGCCATGGTCGGCTGTGATGAGGATGTGCGCATTCAGCTCCAGCAGTCGCGCCACGACCGTGCCGACACATTCATCCACGATCTCCACCGCACGCCGCGCGGCATCCAGTACGCCGGTGTGGCCGACCATGTCGCAGTTGGCGTAATTGACCACGATGAGGCCATAGGGGTTGTTTTCGAGTCGCGTGAGCAGGGCCTCGGTCACGGTGTACGCCTCCATCTCGGGGTGGAGCGCGAAGGTTGCCGGATCGAAACGGCTGGGCACGTCCACCTGATCTTCGCCCGGATAGGGGTGCGTCGACTTGCCGTTGAAGAAACTCGTGACATGACGGAATTTCTGCGTTTCGGCGATACGCAACTGCCGCAGACCCGCCGCGCTCACCACTTCGCCGAGGAGATGCTCCATGCCGCCATCACCGCCCATGGCGCCGAGGAGGTATTCGGTGAACTCGTCCCAATACCGGGTGAAGCCGAGATAGGTGATCTGCGGCCGTGCCTTGCGCGTTCCCGCATAGGCGTCCAGCACGAACGCCTGCGTGAGCTGGATGGCGCGGTCCTGGCGGTAGTTGGTGTGCATCACCACATCGCCATCAGAGATGCCGGCGTAGTCGCCGATCACGCAGCAGGGGATGTATTCGTCACCCATCTCCTGGCCGTCCGGCGTGCGGTCGGCGGCATACGACTTGCGCACCGCCTCGACGGCGGTCGCCTCACGACGGCCTTCGGCGCAGACCAGGCAGTGGTAGGCCATGTCGGTCAGCGCCCAGTTTTTCGACCGGTCCATGGCATAGTAGCGCCCCATCACCGTGCCGATGCGACAATGGCCGACGGCCTGCATTTCGATCTCCAACCGGCCGAGGTATTCCAGCGTGCTCCGCGGCGGCGTGTCCCGCCCATCGAGAAACGGGTGAATGACGATCTCCCCCTGCGGGAAGTCCTCGCGCGCGCGGCGCATGATTTTGAAGAGATGCTCCTGGTGCGCATGCACGCCCTCGTCCTGCAGCAGTCCGAACAGATGCATCCGGCTCTTGTTCTTCCGCCACTGGGCAACCAACGCCTGCCACTTCGCCGCACGGAACAGCTCGCCCGTGCTCAGCCCGTCGTCAATCCGCTTCAGTTCCTGGATGACCACCCGCCCGGCGCCCATGTTCAGGTGGCCCACCTCACTCGATCCCTGATACCCCTCGGGCAGCCCCACCGCCTCGCCGCTGCACGCCAGCCGCGTCCACGGATAGCGCGTCCGGTAACGGTCGATGTTCGGCGTCTGCGCGGCAAACACCGCGTTCCCCAACTCCCGGGGGTTGAGACCCCATCCGTCACGAATAATGATAGCGACCGGTCTCATCAGCTCCTCCACATCACGTTTCACCCACACCCACCCACCCTAACGACACTTACTTAAGGTGCTTTTGCCATCTTAATCTTAATCCTAATCCTAATCCTAATCCTAATCCTAATCCTAATCCTAATCCTAATCCTAATCTTAATCCACTGGTGGAGAACGGATTATGATTATGATTATGATTAAGATTATGATCGGAAGCCATTACCCACACACTCCCACACACACACTCTCTCTCTCTCTTCCGTGTCTTCCGTGGTTAAAATTTCAGTTTTCAGTTTTCAGCTTTCAGCTTTTCTCTTCAGCTTCTTCAGCAGTTCCTCCGCATTCAGCGCATACAACGGATCGATCTCCAGTCGCAACGCCGGCTGGCCCGCCGCGTCGGTCGGTATCGTCACCCCCGCCTGCATCAGCCAACGGGCCCATTTGGCCTGCAGATCGCGGCGGCAGGTCGCGGGCGAATCGGCGCCCGTGGCGTTCTTCACGGGCGAGAACTCCTCGGCACGGTCGAAAGCCAGGGTCACCACTTTTCGGGCATCGGGAAGCACGTCGAAAATGAATTTTTCAAATTTGGTGCCGGTGTTGGTTTCGGGCTTGACCACCGTGCCGTCGGAGGCGCACGTGGGAATTTTCTTGTGCGCCAGATGCAGGGGGAGGGGACGGGTCGCCTCTTGTTTGAGGAAGGGGAGGCTGAAGACGTGGATCGCGACGCTGCCGTAGTTGAAGGTGAGGTCGCCGGTGGACGTGCGCCGATTCTTCTGCTCAGCGGTCAGTTCGGTGTATTCGACCATTTCACACCGGCCGTTGCGCGTCACCACCACGCCCAACCCCTCCTGCGGATCCCGTTTGGCGCAGACCTTGATCGAGATGTCGGCCGTCTCAAGCAGGTGCAGTCCGATGAAAGCCGGGTCGGCGACTTCCACCAACGGGTTGTCGACCTGGAAGTAAAAGACCGTGGTGAGACCGCGGCGCTCCATATCGGCCAGACCGCCGCTCGCCGCCAACGCCGAGAGCGTGCCGCCATGGCCGTCCGGGCTCATAAACAGATGCCCCGGGGCGTCGAGGATGATTCCGCCGGCGGCGTCAAGCGCGGGCCACATCCCCTGCATGAAGAAAAACACATCCGCGCGTGACAGGCCAAAAAAACCGTGCTGCTCGAAGCACGCCCGCGTCGCGGCGTCGTTCGCGTCGCTCGTCATGATGTAGAGCGGCATCCGCACGCCATGCCGCCGGGAGAGGGCGAGTACCTTGCGCGCGTGATAGTAAAAGAGCGGCGCATCGCTCACGGGACCGATCGCGTAGGCGCCCTTCGGGCCGTCGTACCCCAGGCGCGAGCCTTGTCCGCCTGCCACCAGCAGGACGCCGACCCTTCCCGCGCGCAATTCGGCCTCGCCCCGCGCGACGGCGGCGTCTCGCGCCGCGGCCGTGAGCGTCACCACGTCCGCCGGACACGGCTCTCCCGCCGGCACCGCGTCGTGCTTCGCTTCCAGCATCCGCCGCATACGCGTGAGGCTGTCAAAATCGAGCGAGGCAATCTGCGTCAGCAACGCCTCACGCTGCGCGCCGTTCAGCCGATCCCAGAACCGGAGCACCTGCCCCTGCCCGTTACGATTCAATACATCCGTGGCGCGTTCAAGCGTCATGCGGCTCTCCTGTTCATGCGAGTGTTCATGCTAGATCCGGCAGTTGAATTCACCACGAAGGCCACGAAGTGCACGAAGAGATAAGAAGAATGAGGGGAGAAAGGAGATGAGGATGCACGGTAATCTGACACCATTTGGTGAACCCGATTCTTACGAACTCCTTGGACTCATCCCTTTCCATTCCAAATACTTCCTTCGTGCTCTTCGTGTTCTTCGTGGTGTGAACTGCCGTTTTTAGGTTCATGCGAGGCCCCCGCGCCGCACCGGTCAACCCGCCACCTGCTTCGTCGCATTCATCCGCAACGTGGCGTCAATAAAGGGTTGCAGGGCGCCATCCAATACCGCCTGCACATTCGAGGTCTGTTCGTCGGTCCGGTGGTCTTTGACCATCGTATACGGTTGCAGCACGTAGGAGCGGATCTGGCTGCCCCAGGCAATTTCGCCCTTCTCCCCATAAAACCGCTCCATCTCCTTGCGCTGCTTGTCGACTTGCAGCTCGTAGATCTTCGCCTTGAGGATGCTCATCGCCCGCGCGCGGTTCTTGTGCTGCGAGCGCTCGTTTTGGCAGGCGACAACGATTCCGGTCGGCAGATGGGTCAGGCGGATCGCCGAATCGGTCTTGTTCACATGCTGCCCGCCCGAGCCGCCGGAGCGGTAGGTGTCCACCCGCAGGTCGTCTTCGTCGACATCCACCTCGATGTCATCCTCCAGTTCGGCGACCACGTCGAGCGAGCTGAACGAGGTGTGGCGGCGCTTTGCCGAATCGAACGGACTGATCCGGACCAGCCGGTGAATGCCGCGTTCGCCCTTGAGATAGCCGTAGGCATACCCGCCGCGTACCGCGAACGTGACCGATTTCAGTCCCGCCTCTTCGCCCGCCTGGCTGTCGAGAATCTCGAGTTCGTAGCCGTTGTCTTCGCAATACATGCGGTACATGCGGAACAGCATTTCGGCCCAGTCGCAGGACTCCGTCCCGCCCGCGCCGGAGTGGAGCGTCAAAAAGGCGTTACAACTGTCCAGCTTGGCACCCAGCAGCGATTGCATCCTGAGTTTCTGAAAGATCGCTTCGCCACGAGCAGCGATCTCGGCTGCCTCTTGCAACGCCTGATCACGCTCGGTCCCCTCCGGTTCGGAAGTGGCCAGATCGACCATCAGTGCGGCGTCTTCGATGGCCCGGCACAACCCGTCGAACGGCTTGACGAAAGCCCGCTCGCGGTTGGTCTTGCCAATCACGTTCCGCGCCACGTCAGCGCGGTCCCAGAAATCGGAGGCCGATGCCTGCGCTTCCAGCTCGTTTAATCGTTCGCGACGGTTATCGATGTCAAAGATAACCTCGCATCTCTACCAGTCCCTCGCGCAACTGGTCGAGGTGTGCAAGCACTTCCTCGATGGCAATAGCCAT
Organism: uncultured Akkermansia sp.; assembly: GCA_964580075.1. Classification (GTDB taxonomy): domain Bacteria; phylum Verrucomicrobiota; class Kiritimatiellia; order RFP12; family JAAYNR01; genus VGWG01. The sequence continues at coordinate 8,186 of CAZOJL010000066.1, forward strand.
AATTAAAAACCCTTTCCCGCTCGAAAGCGGCCGACCCTGGGTGCTCATGCAAACCCGTTGCATGCCCCGTGTGTAGAAACGGCATCTCGGTTTCAGGTGCTAAAAACAGGATTATCGCATAAGACAGGCATGACAGGCAAGAAAGAGAAAAGCTGAAAGCTGAAAACTGAAAGGGCCCCCGCCATCGGTTTCTGTTTCAGAATAGCGAAAAGGAGAAAGCAGACGGAACGTTGAATTTGTGCAAGCGCCACGCTCCGTTGCATATTCTTTTCAGCTTTCAGCTTTCAGCTTTCAGCTTTTCCTCTCTTTCTCTGCTTCCCATATCGTGTCCGTTTCGGTATACTTTCTCAACTGAATGCGCAGGCTGTGCCTTTTTGGGGCCCGATGCGCATTTAACTATGCAAGCCATTGGGAATAAGGTTGTTGTGGCATGGGATTGCCGGTATCAGGCGCATGCTCCACGGGGACGGAGTCTGCCCGGGAATCGGATTCTGACGGGATGGCCGCCCCCCCGGTTTTCAGTTTTCAGCTTTCAGCTTTCAGTTTTTCTCCCTGAATTCTGGCACTGTCTATCATGACCGGTTTTATCCGCCATTTTGTTGTCTATCAAGTCGCCGCGCTGGTGATGTATACCTCGTGGGCCTTTGCCGGGACGCGCGTGGCGTGGCTGTGGCCGATTTTCTGGCTCACCCTCGGCGTGATCGAAGCGATGGTGTTGCTCCCGGCCGTCCGCACCGGAGAGACCCTGGCTGACGCCCGCGGCCGGGTGGCCCGCACCCTTGTCTTCGACCCGCTCCTCGCCGTGTGCGTGGCACTGGTTCTCTTCCTGGCGTTCCAGGGATTCAACGGCCCGCGCGCGCCGATCCGTCTGGCCGGCGGTCAGGGCTGGGGGTTTGGGCCGCCGCCGTGGCGCGGGCTTCCTTCGGGGGTGGTGACGCGCGAATCGGTGCAACTGCTCGCCTGGTTTCCGCCGGCGCTTGTGGCCGTCCTGGCGGTCCGGCACGCGCTGGATGTTGCTGGGCGGCGCCTGTTGCTTCGTATCATGATCTGGAACGCCGCGGCGCTGGCGATCATCGGCTGCGTGCAGATGGCGTGTGGCTGCAAGGCGATCTTCGGGGTGATCCCCATCGACGCCCAGTTCTTCTCCTCCTTCGGTTATCCCAACCATGCAGGCGCTTTCTTCACTTTTATGCTGGTTGTCGCCGGCGGCTTCTGGCTCTATGAGCGCGAAAACAAGACCCCGGGCGCCGACCGCCTCCTCATCGCGGTGGCACTCCTCTACGGCGCGGCGGTGTTGTGCCTCTGCCGCACCTCGATCTTGATGGCCACCGCAGCGCTCCTTGTCGGTGGCGCATTCGTGATGGTGCGCGTCTGGCCGCGTCTGGCAGCGGGCTCCCGCATCATGGTCTCGATCCTGTCGGCCGTGTTGCCCATTTTCGGCTATCTCGGTTTCGTTGTCGTGTGGCCGGGAAACCCGATTCGACGCGAGTTGACGGGTCTGACGGTTGTCCGTGCGTTCAACGAGGTGTACGAACGCGCGTTTGAGCTACTCGTGCCGGCGGCGATCGCCATCTGGCGTGACAACCCGATTTACGGTGTCGGCGGATGGGGTTTCCGGCACTTCGTCCCGCTGGTCCTCTCCGCCGAACAGCACAGAAAGCTCTTTGTCGGCGCGGCCAACGTCCACAACGACTTCGTCAATTTTCTCGTCGAACACGGCGTCGTCGGCGTCATCCTGCTGGCCCTGGCCGGCGTGGTGCTGCTCAACCCGCTGGTGCGACGCGTTCCGCCGCCGGACACAAGGCAAAAGATGCGCGGTTCGGCCAGCCTGTTCCGTGGATTCGTCCTGTGCGCGCTCGGCCTTGTCTTGTGCCACAGCCTGATCGATCTGCCGTTCCGCTGCCCCGCCGTAATCCAAGCCGTCCTGATCACCCTGGCTCTCGCCGGCACGATGTGCCGGGAGGCGAAAGAGAAAAGCTGAAAGCTGAAAGCGGAAAGCTGAAAGACAAAAGCAGAAAGCTGAAATAGAGCGCAGCGCTTTTTTTTATCCTTTATCTTTCACCTTTCATCCTTCAACATTCAACATTTCATCTCTCTTGTTTTCAGTTTTCAGCTTTTGTCTCTTGCTTTCAGCTTTCAGCTTTTCTCTATGCTTGCCATCATTCCAGCCGCCGGCTTCGGCACACGCTTCCTCCCCGCCAGCAAGGTCATCCCCAAGGAGATGCTGCCGATCGGGGACCGGCCCGCGATCCAATGGATCGTCGAAGAGGCGCTCGACGCCGGCGCCGATGAGGTCATCATCGTCACCTCGCCGGACAAACCGTCGCTCCAGGCCCACTTCACCCCTGATCCGGTCTGGCAGACCCGCCTACGCGCCAATCCGGGGGCGCGCGCCGCCCTGGCGCGTCTCGATGCCATCTCTGTCACAGTCCGGTTCGTCTTCCAGACCGAACAGCGCGGCCTGGGGCACGCGGTTGCGCAGGCCGCGCCGTTTGTGCGCGCCGCAGCCGAACCGGTTCTCATCCTCCTCGGGGATGCCCTCGTGCAGGGCTCCGCCCCCTGCTCCCGCGAGTTGGTCACGCGATCCCGCGCCAACGGCGGCGCGTCGATCATCGGACTCGAACGTGTCCCGCCCGAAAACGTGTCGCGTTACGGCATCGCCGCCGTCGAACCCACATCCGACGGACGATTCTACCGGGTGACGGACCTGGTTGAAAAACCCGACGCGACGGCCGCCCCCTCCGACCTCGCCATAGCCGGTCGCTACCTGCTCGACCCCCGCATTTTCGATTTCCTCGCGCACGAACAGATCGGCTACGGCGGCGAGATCCAACTCACCGACGCCATCCGCCAATTGCTTCCGCTCGCGCCTGTCTACGGCTACCGCTACCCCGGCGAGCGGTTCGATATCGGCAACCCGCGCGGCTACCAATCAGCGGTCGCCGCCTACGGAAAAAGTTGAAGACAAAAGCTGAAAACGGAAAGAGAAAAGCTGAAATATGAATGAGGGCGGGCAGATGGGGCGGGTGACGGAGGAGTTCCGAGGGCGTACGAAGCGTTATGCGGCTGATATTATCCGGCTTTATGTGAAGTTGCCTAAAACCCGGGAAGAAGTGCGCGTGCTGGGCAGTCAACTCTTGCGGTCCGGCACCTCGGTGGGGGCTCACGTTCGGGAGGCCGGTCGCGCCAGATCACGGGACGAGTTTATCTCCAAGCTGGGTGGTGCTGCCCAGGAAGCCGACGAGTCTTTGTTATGGTTGGAACTGCTACGTGAAGAATGCGGCATGGATTCGACCTTGCTTCTGGAAGCTGAATCTAACGAACTATTGTCTATTCTGACCACAATCATCAAACGAACGAAAGAGAAAAGCTGAAAGCTGAAAGCGGAAAGCTGAAATAGAGCGCAGCGCTTTTTTTTATCCTTTATCTTTCACCTTTCACCTTTCACCTTTCATCCTTCAGCTTTCAGCTTTCAGCTTTCAGCTTTCAGCTTTCATCTTTTCTCTCTTGCTTTCAGTTTTCAGCTTTTCTCTCTCGCTTTTCTCTCTTGCTTTCAACTTTCAGCTTTCAGCTTTCAGCTTTTCCCCCACCTCCCCATGCTCATCACCACACACTCCTATGCCCGCGCGGGTTTGATCGGTAACCCCTCCGATGGCTATTTCGGCAAGACGATCTCCTTTTCCTTTGCCGATTTCTCCGCGCGGATCACCCTTTACGAGACCCCCGAGCTGGGTTTTGTCCCCGGCGATGTCGACGACGCGACCTTTGCCTCCGTGGATGAGCTCTTGCAGGAAGTCCACCTGTTCGGCTACTACGGCGGCATTCGCCTGCTCAAAGCGGTCACCAAGATTTTTGTCCTCCACTGCCGCGAGGCGGGCATTGCGCTGCCGAGTCGCAATTTCACGGTTCGTTACGCTTGCGATATCCCCCGCCTGGTTGGCTTGTCCGGCTCGTCCGCGATTTGTACCGCCATGCTCAAGGCGCTGATGCGGTTCTACCGCGTATCCATCCCGCGTGAGACGGCGCCCACGCTCTGCCTGATGGCCGAGCGTGACGAACTCGGCATCCAGTGCGGACTCCAGGATCGCGTAATCCAGATGTATGACGGACTCGTTTACATGGATTTTGACTGCGGCCTGATCGAGCGCACCGGCCACGGCCGCTATGAACCCCTCGATCCCGCCCTGTTGCCCAGACTGTATATCTCGTATGACCCCCTGCGCGCCGAAATCTCGGGGGTCTATCACCAGAAGATCCGTGTCCTGTTCGAGGAGAAGAAACCCGATGTGCTGGCCGCCATGTCCGAATTCGCCGACCTCGCCGCAAAGGCCCGGGAGGCCTTGCTCAGCCGTCACCCCGAACGGCTGCCGGCCCTGATGAACGCCAATTTTGACCTGCGCGATCGTGTCTTCAAAGTCGCTGACGCGAATCGCCGGATGGTTCAAACCGCCCGCAGCGTCGGTTGTGCGGCCAAGTTTGCCGGCTCTGGCGGCGCGATCGTCGGCATCTGTGAAGACGACGTCCAATACGCGCGCCTCGTGTCCGTCATGTCCGCCATCGGCTGCACCACCATCCGACCTGCGATTGCGACAAAAGCTGAAAGTTGAAAGACAAAAGCAGAAAGCAGAAAGCAGAAAGCTGAAATAGAGCGCAGCGCTTTTTTTTATCCTTTATCCTTCATCCTTCATCCTTCATCTTTCGTCTTTCACCTTTCATCCTTCAACCTTCAACTTTCAACTTTCAGCTTTCAGCTTTCAGCTTTTCTCTCTTGCTTTCAGCTTTCAGCTTTCAGCTTTTCTCTCTTGCTTTCAGCTTTCAGCTTTCAG
>CAZOJL010000066.1:13111-17659 GCA_964580075.1 uncultured Akkermansia sp.
CTTTTCTTCCCCGGAGTCCCCATGAAGACTATCGCCATCATCGGTCTCGGCTACGTCGGCCTGCCCCTCGGCCTGCAATTCGCCCGCAGTGGCGTGCACGTGATCGGCATTGACATTGATTCGCGCAAAGTCAAGGCGTTGGGGGAGGGGCGGTCCTACATTGCGCACATCACGCCCGCCTCGATTGCCGAGCAGATCGATGCCGGCCGCATGTGCGCCACCACCGATTTTGCGCGCGTGCGCGATGCCGAGGGGATCATCATCTGTGTTCCCACGCCGCTCAATAAAAACCGCGAGCCCGACATTTCGTATATTGTGGAAACCGGCCGTTCCATCGCCCCCCACATCGTCAAAGGTCAGGTCATCGCACTCGAGTCCTCGACCTATCCCGGCACGACAGACGAGGATTTGCGTCGCGTCCTGGAGGAGGGTTCGGGCCTCACGGCCGGCACCGATTTCCATCTCGCGTTTTCCCCCGAGCGTGAGGATCCCGGCAATCCCCAGAGCGTGGTCGCGACCATCCCCAAGGTCGTGGGCGGCTACACACCCGCCTGTCTCGAAAAGGCCCTCGCCCTCTACAGCCCCGCCATCAAGACGCTTGTCCCCGTCTCCTCCTGCCGCGCCGCCGAGGCCACCAAGCTCATGGAGAACATCTTCCGCTGCGTCAATATCGCCCTGGTCAATGAACTCAAGGTTGTCTACGGCGCCATGGGGATCGACATCTGGGAGGTGATCAACGCCGCCAAGACCAAGCCGTTTGGCTTCATGCCGTTCTATCCCGGACCCGGACTCGGCGGACACTGCATTCCCATCGATCCTTTTTATCTCACGTGGAAAGCCCGCGAATACGGCCAGTCCACCCGGTTTATCGAACTGGCCGGCGAGATCAACACCAAAATGCCCGAGTGGGTCGTCGGCAAGGTCGCCGAAACGCTCAACGAACACGCCAAGCCGATCAAGGGGAGCAAGATCCTGGTTCTGGGGCTTGCCTACAAAGCCAATGTCGATGACGACCGCGAATCCCCGAGCTACGTGCTCATGGACCTGCTCAAGCAGCGCGGTGCCGCTGTTTCGTATTACGATCCCTACGTCCCTGAGATCAAAACCACCCGTGAGCACCCCCAGTGGGCCGGCACGCGCTCGATCCTGTGGGATCAGAAAACCCTCGTCGCCTTTGATTGCGTCCTGGTCAGCACCGCCCACGCCAACGTCGACTACGGTCAATTATCCGAATGGGCCCAAACCATCGTCGACACCCGCAACGTCTTCCCCAACCGTCCCGAATCCCCCCGCTACCGCAAGGCATGACGAAAGAAAAGCTGAAAACAGAAAATGAGGTTTCCCATGCTGCAGACGCACAAACTCGGATGGCTGCCCGATATCCCCGATGCGCGCGACATCGCCTACCGCTCGTGTTTCATGGTTCCCCGCAAACTGCCTGCGCGGGTGGACCTTCGTGTCGGCTGTTCGCCGGTGGAGGATCAGGGCGAACTGGGATCGTGTACCGCGCAGGCGCTGGTGGGCGCCTTGGAGTTCCTCCAGATGAAGGCGCTGCAAGTCGGACTCTCCCCGCGCTACCGTGATCTGAGCCGCCTCTTTGTCTACTACAACGAGCGCGACGTCATGGGCACGGTCAAGGAAGACTCCGGCGCCATGTTGCGGGTTGGAATCAAGACGCTGGCCAAGCTCGGCGTCTGCAAAGAAGCGCTCTGGCCCTACACGATCACCGCATTCACTCGCAAGCCCGCCCAAAAATGCTATGCCGAGGCCCAAAACCATCTCGTTACCTCCTACGAGCGCCTTTCCGATCTCGACGCCATGAAGGCCTGCCTCGCCGATGGCGTTCCCTTCGTCTTCGGCTTCTCCGTCTACGACCATGTCCTGACCCAAGCCGTCGCCCGCAGCGGCGTCATTCGCCTTCCCAAGCCCAACGAACGTCTTCAGGGCGGGCACGCCGTCATGGCCGTCGGCTACGACGACGCCGCGCAGACCCTCATCTTCCGCAACTCCTGGGGCGAAAAATGGGGCAACAAGGGCTATGGTACTCTTCCCTACGGCTACCTCACCAGACGCGACCTCTCCGACGATTTCTGGGTCATTCACGCCACCGCCAACGACCTCTACGCTCTGAAGAAAAACAGAAAGCTGAAAGCAGAAAGTTGAAATTGGACACGTCCTCATTCCTGCCTCTCACTCCCTCATATCGGTGTTCATCTGTGACAATCCGTGGTTAAAATTTCAGCTTTCAGTTTTCAGCTTTTCTCCCCGTCTCCCCGTCTCCCCGTGCCTCTGTGTTAAAATGTTCTCCGTTTCCGTTCCGCCATTCTTCCGCCGTTCTAAGAATAGTTAGGCAACAACCGAAGTGATTCTCAATGAGCGATATCCAGGGGGTAAAACCCTGAAGCAAGGCACCTTTACGGCCGTACTCGAAAAAGAGGGTGAGGCATATGTTGCCCTTTGCCCGGAGTTGGACGTAGCCAGCCAGGGCGAGACTGTGGAAAAAGCACTGGGGAATCTTCGTGAAGCGGTTGAGCTTTTCCTTGAATGCGCCAGCCACGAAGAAGTGGAAAGCCGTCTGCATAGCGAGATCTTTGTGACCCGGTTTGAGGCCGCGTATGCCTAAGTTGGGCGTGTTTTCCGGCGCCGAACGGTGCCAGATTCTAGGGCAACATGGTTTTACGTCTGTTCGGCAGCGTGGTAGCCATGTTGTTATGCAACAACGGGCAGGCTTAACCACAATTACAGTCCCTATTCCCATGCATCGGGAAATAAGGATCGGAACCCTTCAATCTATCATCCGGCAAAGCGGCCTGTCTCGTAGCGAGTTTGAACGATAATCTTTGCCCCTTTTTCATCTTACCTCCGTGCCTCTGTGTTAACATCTTCCCCTGTCCCCAATCTCCCGCCGCAGGCCACCGTTCCGGCGGCAGCGTCTTGGAATGCGGCGGCAAGCGGTATTCCGCGCGACGCCGCTTTTTCCGCGTCCGCGCCTCCTGAAAGCGGTGTCGCGCTTCACTTGCCACCGCACTCCAAAATGGCTTGCGCCTCGTCCCTCCGCCTCAGTCCGGCGGCCGCGCCGCAGGCCAATGGATAAAGCAATCGGTGATGACGCAAAACGACGGTTGGCGAGAGGAGATAGCAAGGAGCGACCGAAGGAAATCGTGATCCGCTCTCGTCGCCCGCTCTCGTCCACCGAAAAGAGGAAGAGTCGGTTTACGATTACGATCGACGATGGAGCAGCCACGAACCGGGCGCCGGCGCTTCCGCCAGATGCGGACTTAAGCGCCCGTTCTCTGTCCCCAGTCGCCTCGTCCCCAGTCGCCTTCCTTTCCGATGCCAAGGCGGCCGCGCTTTGGCAACGGATTGACGAAGAGATTGCGGATCGCCGCGCCAAGGAGTGGAAAGTCCCCGAGAAGGTGCAGGCATGAAGCTTCTGCTGATTGAACCCTGAACCCCATTCTTTCTCTGTCCCCATTCTCATCTTCATAGCCTTACTGCCTTTCAGCCTATAGCCTTTTTAGGTTAAAGATCCGCATGAACACACTCCTTCAGAAAGTTGCCGATTTCTTTGAGCGCGAAGACACGGTCACACTGGTTGTCGTGTACGGATCTGTTGCGTCGGGCAAGGAGCATCCGGGTAGTGATGTGGATATTGCCGTTTTGGATCGGGAAGCCCTGACCGTTGAAAAAAAGATCGACTTGCAGAGTCGCCTAGAGGAGACATTGCGGCGCCCGGTTGACATGGTCGATCTTTCACGGGCAAACGGACTCATCCTAAAACAAATCCTCAGCAAGGGGAGGGTGGTCGTCAAGAGAGAATCCGCCGTTTATGGTCATCTGATGGTCAAAATGATGGATCAACAGACCGATTTGCAACCGCTGATCAACCGTTTGCTGTTCGAGCGGCAAAGGAGGTTTGCTCATGGATAAAGAGCTTGTTCTGATCAAACTGGAAAGTTTGCGGCGCTGCATCGCCCGTCTCCGGGAAAAGACACCCAGCAGCGCGCTTGTGCTGGCGGGAGATTACGATTTGCAGGACATCCTCACCGTCAATCTCGAACGGGCCGTCCAGATCTGCGTGGATATTGGGCTGCATATCATCAGTGAGAGCGAGATACAGGCGCCCGCGACGATGGGTGAGGTGTTTCGCGCGCTCTGCAAACTCTTGATCATTGACCAAAATCTTGCCGAGCGAATGGTCAAGGCCGTCGGTTTTCGCAATACTGCGGTTCATGCCTATCAGGATATTGACTGGGACATCGTCTTCGTAATCATCACGACCCGGCTGAAAGATTTTGAGCAATTCGCCCATTTCATCCTGAAACGTCTGCTGTGATTTCTTTTTCCCTTGAACCCTCTCTCTCCCCCCGTGTCTCCGTGCCTCCGTGTTAAAATCGCCTTTCCCTGTCCTCAGTTCCTTCCTTCTTCCCCGCCCTCGCGACAGCGCCTTTCAGCTTTCAACTGGAGCTTCCGGGTTTGTGGGGGGATTTCTTATTGACTCGCATCGCAGCCATATCGTCGGCCCTCGATGAAGCGGGTGGTTTAAGT
>CAZOJL010000067.1:0-17535 GCA_964580075.1 uncultured Akkermansia sp.
GCCGCTGCCGTGCTTTATGGGGTCGGGCGCGCGCGTGAGGCCGGTGATTCGGCGAAATGCAAGGCCAACCTGCATGCTTTGGCCCAGGGGGTTCAGATCCTGGGCGTGGAACGCGGGAGCATCCTTCAAGCGCGGGCCTACGAAAGCTATAACATCAATGCACGGCTCCCATACAACGAGGTGCGCGGTTGGGTGAACTGGATCCCGGGAGGATCCTGGACTACCCCGCCCCCGCGCCCGACGTGGCCGGATACAAACAGTCATAGCAATGATATGGAGCAGGCGTCCTGGTATGGCGCGAAGGGCTTGTCCGGCATCAAGGAGGGAGAGCTCTGGCGGGGCGGGGGGATGTCGTTGTCGTCCTACATCTGCCCTCGTTTCCGGCGGTTTGATGTGTGCGGGCAGCGGGACGCGGTCCGCAGCTACGCGATGAACAAGTTGGTCGGAGGAGGCGGGTTGTTGAGCTTCCCGTTGAAGAGCCGGACGATGCTCTTCGCCGAGATTGAGGTGCCGACCAGCGACGATGCGTGGGAGCAAAACGGCGGGGACGCCTGTCTCGACGCGGAAGGGCCGGACGGCGAAGGCACGCACGACATGCCGTTCGAGTCGATCGGCTTTCACCACCGGTATGCCGGTGTGGCTTGCGGGCATGTGGCTTTTATTGACACCCACGTTGAAGCCGTGCGCATGTTGGGTACGACGACGAACCCGACGTTGGGGTTGGCGCGGGGCGAGTATTGACGCGTGGGGTAGCGAGGGGTGGCGAGGGGCAGTCTTAAACGGATGTGGATGCGCATGACGCGTGTCGAGGAAAAGGATCAAGCATGGCAACAGCCAAATCGAAAAAAAAGACGTCGGGTGGTAAAAAGGCTCTTCCAAAGGCTCTTCCAAAGGCCGCGAAAAAGGGTGCGGATGTGAAGCGTGTTCCGGTCCGTAAACCCGTCGGCAAAAAAGACCGGAAGCCCGCACCGGTGGCGCCTGACCCCGTGCATCGCGAGGCGCGTCATGCGCATGGCCCCAAGCCGAAAGCCGCGCCCGGCGGACATCCGTTGGCGCACGAGCGCAAGGCGCCCGGTGCGCATGTCGGCGCCGTCACCGAACCGGACGTATTGGATGAGGCGCATGCCGACGTCACCGATGAGCTCCATGATCTCGGGGTGCTCGCCGGCATAGGCGATGAATTTGATGCGGACGCCGGCGATGGGGTCGGGTTGGACCACGAGGACACCTTCGGAGCCGAAGGCGAGGAGTTCGCCAACCACAATCACAGTCATATCGAATTCGATGTGGTTGAGAATGAGATCGTGATGGATCCTGATCGTGCCGCGCTGCGCGCCAAGCGTGAAGACCGCAACGAGCGGATTAAGACGCTGATCAAGCGCGCCGAGGCGCAGGGCTACCTCACGTTCGAGGACGTCAACGAGTTGCTGCCGGAGTCGGTGATCAAAGACACCGACATCGAGTCGTATCTGGCCATCCTGCGGGGCATGGAGATCGACATCATCGATGCGGCCGAGGTTGAGAAATTCCGGAGCGAGCATGATCTGGAGGCGCAGCGGGGCCGTGGGAGCCGTCTGGACTTCTTCGACGACCCGATCCGAATGTACCTGCACCAGATGGGGCAGGTGCCGCTGCTGACGCGCGAGCAGGAGGTCGACATCTGCAAGCGGATCGAGTTTTCGGAGGTTGCGATCCGGGAAAACTTCAACGAGTTCGCCTTTACGGCGAGGCTTTATCTGGAGTTGATCGACCGGCTTGAGAACGGCACGGAGCGGTTTGACCGTGTGGTGACGGACAAGTTCGTCGACAGCCGTGACGTGTACATGGAAGGCATTCACAAGTTGAAGAAGGCGCTCCATGGCGTCAAAGGCAAGATTATCCATGCGCACAAGGGAGTCGAGGCGGCTGGCGGATCGGACGCCAAGCGTAAACGCGCCACCAAAGCGCTGGAAAAAGCGCGACAAGCGTTGCAGAAGGTTTTTATTGACCTTAGCTTCAAGCAAAAAATCATCGAAAGCCTCTGCGTCGAAGCGGACGAAAAGATATATAAGCCTTACCGGTCGCTGCGGAACGATCAAAAGAAACTCGGCAAGCAGCGGGTGACCAAGAAGCGCGACCTTGCCCTGACCGAAGGCGCGTCGCGGATGCGGCTGATGGAACAGGAGTTCGGCATGACGCCCGATGCGTTCATGTCGCGCTTCGAGCACCTGCGCGACGCGATGCGGTTGGGACAGAAGGCGCGCACCGAAATGGTGGAGGCCAATCTGCGCCTCGTCATCAGCATCGTGAAGAAGTACATGAATCGCGGACTCTCTTTCCTGGATCTGATTCAGGAAGGGAACACGGGGTTGATGAAGGCCGTGGAGAAGTTCGAATACCGCCGCGGCTACAAGTTCAGCACGTACGCCACCTGGTGGATCCGGCAGGCGGCCACGCGGGCGATCGCAGACCAGGCGCGGACGATTCGGATCCCGGTCCACATGATCGAAACGATCAACAAGCTGTTGCGCGTGCAGAAGAAGCTCGTGCAGGAGCTGGGGCGCGAGCCCACGCCGGAAGAGGCCGCCGAAGAGATGGCGATTCCTGTGGATCGTGTGCGCGCGGTCTACCGCATGGCCCAGCAGCCCATTTCGCTGCAAAGCCCTGTGGGTGACGGTGACGACGCGCACTTCGGTGACTTCATCGAAGACAAGTCGGCGGAAAATCCCTCGGAGATGACCGCCTACAGCATGCTGAAGGAACGCCTTCAGGAGGTGCTGACCACGCTGTCCGACCGCGAAAAGCAGGTTCTGGATTTCCGCTTCGGATTGACAGACGGCTATTCGCGGACTTTGGAAGAGGTGGGCAAGCAGTTCAACGTGACGCGCGAGCGCATCCGGCAGATCGAGGCCAAAGCGTTGCGCAAGCTGCGTCATCCCACACGGCTGCGAAAACTGGAAGGGTTCTTGGATACGCGCTGACGGAAGATGGCGGGCCGGCCTGTTGCAGGCCCGTCCCGCAGGCCGCGCGCCCGTTTGTGGGCGGCCTGTGTGGCTGTGCGCATCCGGTTCACGCAGCCGGAGATTACTAACAGAAGCAGGGCTTGAAGGGCCCGTTGAGGAGGTTGGTTGTGCAAGACGATGTGTTTGTTTCGCTGGTTCAGTGGGGTGGAATGGCCCTGGTTATCGCGCTGTTAACGCTCCTGATAAGCCGTGTGATGGCGCGCGGCAAGCGACGCGGGGGCGGACGTGGACGCGACGGCCGCAGTGGTGGGGGTAGCGGTTCCTGTGTGGAAATCTATGTCGGCAACTTGAGCTATGATATGACCGAGGCTCAATTGCGCCGCGAGTTTGAGAAGTACGGCACCGTCAAATCGGCGCGAATCATCGAGAACCGCTATAACAAGAAGTCCAAAGGGTTCGGGTTTGTCGAAATGCCGGTACGCCCGGAGGCCGAAGCCGCAGTCAGGGCGCTCCACGACAAAGATGTGATGGGCCGCAAAATGCGGGTCAACGAGGCCAAGAATAAGACGCGCGACTGATCCCCCGAACCGGCCGTGCAGTGACGGCGAAAGAACCCCGCAGACGGGGTGAGCCAGCGACCATGTGGGTATGGCAGGATATACCGGCGGGTGAGGCCGAGATCACGGCACTCGATTTTGAAACCACCGGGTCCGTTCCGGGCTGGCCGGTCGAACCCTGGCAGATCGGGCTGGTCAGAATGCGGGACGGGCGGGTCGTGCCCGATAGCTGCGAGAGCCTGCTGCTGCGGATTGATGCGGGGAGGCCGTTTAATCCGCACGCGCCCGGGCGCCACGCGTCTCTGCGCGAGGCGCTGGCGGCCGCGCCCCCGCTCACCGAATGCTGGCCGGAGTTGATGGCGGCGTGGCTGGCGGGGCGCCCCTTGGCGGTGCACAATGTCGGAACCGAACGGACCGTTCTGCGCCGCGCCGCGCCGCTGCATCCGGTGGGGCCGTGGATCGATACGCTGGCGCTGACCCGCCGCGCCTATCCGGGCCTCGCCGACTACCGGCTCGACGCCGTGATCGGCCTTCTCGGACTGGAGGCGCGGCTTCGGGCGGTGTCCCCGCAGGGCGGGCCGCACGATGCCGGTTATGATGCCTGCGCCTGCGCGGTGCTGTTGGAGCACCTGCTGGCGCTGCCCGGGTGGGAACGGGTCACGCTCGGCACGCTGGCCGGCGTGTAAACCCTACCCGTGATCGGGGGGGGGGGAAGGATCAGCAAGACGGATGCGCATACGGGTGAGCATCCCGCGCGCGGCCAGTTGTTTTGATGGAAGGGGTGGACATGGGTACAACCAAGAAGACGTTTCGGAAAATGCACGACCGCCGTGTGGCGATGACGACCGAGGGGCTGCGGGAAGATTTTGCGTGGCATCTCCGGTATACGCTTTCCAAAGATCAGGCGCTTGCGACGGAGCGCGACTGTTACACGGCCCTGGCGAATGCGGTGCGAGACCGTCTGGTGGAGCGGTGGATCGCCACGCAAAAAAGTTATCACGGACAGAACGTCAAGCGCGTGTATTACCTCTCCCTGGAGTTTCTGATCGGGCGCCTTCTGGGTAACAACGTCATCAACCTGCGGATGGAGGATTCGTGCCGCGAGGCGCTGGAGGAAATCGGGCTGGATTGGAACACGCTGCGCGATTACGAGATGGACGCGGGGCTGGGCAACGGCGGTCTGGGCCGTCTGGCAGCCGGCTTCCTCGATTCGATGTCGACACTGCAGATTCCCGGCATGGGGTACGGACTTCGTTACGATTACGGCATCTTCAAGCAGCGGATCATCAACGGCGCGCAGGTCGAGGAACCGGACCACTGGTTGAAGAACGGCTATCCGTGGGAGGTGGCCAGGCCTGAATACGCGCGCACCGTTAACTTTGGAGGCCATGTCGAATCGGTTCGGGCCAACGGCTGGTCGGAGTGGCGCTGGATCGATGCGAAACCGGTGGTCGGCGTTCCGTACGATCTGCCGATCGTCGGTTATGGGGGAAAGGTTGTCAATACCCTACGCCTGTGGTCGGCCCAGGCCGACGACGCCTTTAACTTCGATGAGTTCAACCGCGGATCGTATGTCGAGGCGGTCGAAAATAAAGTCTTGGCCGAGAATATCACCAAGGTGCTGTATCCCAATGACAATGTGCTCGAGGGCAAGGAACTCCGCCTGCGGCAGCAGTACTTCTTTGTCTCCTGCTCGGTACAGGACATTGTGCGGCGTTTCAAGGATGGCAATGACGATTGGAACACCTTTCCCGACAAAGTCTTCATCCAACTGAACGAAACACACCCGGCACTGGTCGTTCCGGAACTGATGCGCCTGTTGATTGACCAGGAGCATCTCGACTGGGATTTTGCGTGGAATCTGGTTTGCCACTGTGTGGGCTACACCAACCATACCATCCTGCCGGAAGCGCTGGAGAAGTGGAGCGTGCCGTTGATGCAGCGTTTGCTCCCCCGGCACATGCAACTCATTTATGAGATCAACGGGCGGTTTCTGCGGCAGGTTTCCGTCCTGTGGCCGGGTGATATCGACCGCCTGCAACGGATGAGCATCATCGACGAGGCGGGCGAGCGGCATGTGCGCATGGCCCATCTGGCGATTGTCGGTTCGTCGGCGGTCAACGGCGTGGCCAAGCTGCATTCGGCGATCATCCGGGAACGGTTGTTTGCCGATTTTGCAGACCTCTGGCCGGAGAAATTTCAGAATAAGACCAATGGCATTACGCAGCGGCGCTGGCTCCTCGAGGCGAATCCCGGCTTGGCGGATCTGATCACCGGCCGGATCGGGTCGGGGTGGATCACAGACCTGTGTCAGCTCGGCAGGCTCGAACCGCTGGCGCAGGACCGGGAGTTTCTGAGGGAATTCCGGGCGGTCAAACAGGCGAACAAGCAGGCGCTGGTCGCGTATATTGGCGCAACCCTCGGGATCACGGTGGACCCAGAGTCGATGTTCGACGTCCAGGTCAAGCGGTTGCACGAATACAAGCGCCAGTTGCTGTTGGTGCTGTATATCATTGTGTTGTTCGACCGGTTGATGCAGAATCCCGATCTCGACATCCATCCGCGGACGTTCATCTTCTCCGCCAAAGCAGCACCTGGCTACTACATCGCCAAGTTGATTATCCGGCTGATACACGGAGTGGCCGAGGTGGTCAACAACCACCCCCGGATCAGCGGGAAATTGAAAGTTGTCTTTCTGCCGGACTACCGGGTCTCTCTGGCCGAGAGGATCATCCCGGCGGCGAACGTCAGCGAGCAAATTTCGCTTGCGGGGACGGAGGCGTCGGGGACGGGCAATATGAAGCTGATGCTCAACGGCGCGTTGACGGTTGGCACGCTGGACGGCGCAAACGTCGAGATCCGCGAAGCCGTCGGTGACGCCAATATCTTTATTTTCGGGCTTAACGCCGATGAGGTTGCTGCCCAACGGGCCGGTTACCGGTCGCGCGACGTGTATGAGCATGACCCCGAGATCCGGCGTGCGATCGACCTGATTCTGCAGAACGTGTTTTGCGTGCTGTCGCCCGGATTGTTTAATCCGATCATCAAGACGCTGCTCGATTTCAACGATTATTACATGTTGCTCGCCGACTTGCGCGCCTATATCGAGATTCAGCAGGCGGTGGACAAGCTCTACCGAAAGCCGCTGGAATGGGATCGCAAGGCGTTGCTCAACGTGGCCCGCTCGGGGGTGTTTTCATCCGACCGGACGATCCGCGAATATGCGGAAGCTATTTGGCATGTGCACCCGTGCGAAATTGCGTAAGGTACGCGACGCGTTGGGCGGCCGTGCAAACGAAGGGAGTGCCATCATGAGAAATTGGAGCAAGGGGAGGCGCCGTAACCTCCGGTGGGTTCATGCGGCGATTTGCGCTCTGCTGGTCTGTTCGCCGGGACGTGCGGCGGAGCCGGCGGGCGACCGGATGCGGTTGATCGCCGACCGCGACACGATTGCGCGCGGTGTGCCGTTCACGCTGGCGGTCGAATTGCAAACCCAGCCGGGATGGCACACCTATTGGCTGAATCCCGGTGATGCGGGGCTTACGCCGACGTTGCGCTGGCGGTTGCCGGATGGGATTCGTCTCGCCCGCACGAATTTTCCGGTCCCCGCGCGGTTCGAGGACGCCGGGATGGTGTCGCTCGGGTATGAGGGACGGGTGTGGATTCTGGCTGAGTTTGATGTCGCGGGCGAATTTCAGGGCGAACAGACCGAGATCAGCCTCACGGTTGATTGGATGGTCTGTCGCGACGTCTGTATGCCGCTGAACGGCGCGGCGACGATCAAACTGGCTGTCGCCGCAGAAAACGCCGCCCCGGCTGCGGGGAAAAAGGTGGACGAATTCGCCCGCTGGCGGGGACGGCTGCCCAGGCCCATCGAGGGCTGGACGGTGCGCATTCAGTCCGGGCGGTGGGGATTGCGGCTGCGATTCGAGCCCCCGGTGAAATCCGGGCTGACGGACGAGGCGTGGGGCCGGGCGCAGTTCTACCCGATCCGGCGTGACACGGTCGATCTGGCAGCCGCACAAAAGTGGCGGCGCGACGGTGCCGGATGGAGCGCCCAGTTGCGAGCCGGCCCCGAACCGTTCAAAACGGGGGACGTGCTTGAAGGGGTCTTGGTCATCCCGGCCGATCCCGGAGCGGGGACCGATGCCTCCCCGCGCGCGTGGACGATACGCACCACGGTCGCAGGAAAGTAGCGCGCGGTCGCGGTGTTCCGTTTCTCGTGTTACCCGTTTCTCGTCTCGAAGTCGCCCATGAAAGCGACCAGCGCCTGAACGCCGGCGACGGGGAATGCATTGTAAATCGAGGCGCGAACGCCGCCCACGGAGCGGTGCCCCTTGAGTCCCTTCATGCCAAGCTTGGAGGCCTGGGAGATGAAGAGGTCTTCAAGTTCCGCCGTCGGCAGACGGAACGTGATGTTCATGTCGGAGCGGCATTCCTTGCGGGCCGTGCCGCGGTAGAAATCTGTTGCGTCGATCTGCCGATAGATCCGCGCTGCCTTCTCGGCGTTCTGCCGGTGCATCCGCTCCAACCCGAACGCCTTGAGCCAGCGGGTGACAAGCGCCAGGATGTAGATGCTGTAACAGGGCGGCGTGTTGTACAGAGACTGGTTCTCGATGTGGGTGCTGTAGCGGAGCATCGCGGGGAGGGTCTTGGACTCCTTCCCGGCAAAGTCCTTGCGGATGGCGACGACGGTGACGCCCGACGGGCCGAGGTTCTTCTGCGCGCCGGCGTAGATGAGTGAGAACGGGTGGGCATCAAAGGGGCGCGAGAGGATGTCCGAAGACATGTCGGCCACGAGCGGGGCGTCGGGGGTCGGGAACGCTTTCCATTGCGCGCCGGAGATCGTCTCGTTCGAGGTGAGGTGCAGATAGGCAGCCCCCGGGGTCAGTGTCAGATCCTGGGGCTCGGGCACACGGGTCGGCACATCTTTTTCGCAATCCGCCGCGATGGCGACATTGCCGACCAGCCGGGCTTGCTTGATGGCGGCTGCTCCCCAGCTTCCCGAATTGACGTAATCGGCGGTCTGACCCGCTCCCAAAAAGTTCATGGGAATCATGGCGAATTGCAGACTCGCCCCCCCTTGCAGCAGGAGGACCTCAAAGGCATCGCCGAGTCCGAGCAATTCCTTCAGGTTGGCGATCGCTTCGTCGTGTATGGCGGCGTACTCTTTGCCGCGGTGGGACATCTCCATGATGGACATGCCAGACCCCTTGTAATCGACGAGGTCGGCTTGCGCGGCCGCGAGGACATCAACCGGCAACATGGCCGGCCCAGCGCTGAAATTGAAAATGCGTGACATGGTGGCACTCCTAGGTTGACGAAAGAGATGAAATATTAAGGGTAGGCCGAGGGGAAGTCAATAGATACTCGAATTGCTGGAAGCGTTGAACGGATACGCGCATCACAGGGACGCCAGAAAGGTCTCGATTCGGCTTCGGAGCTGCTCGGTGTCATCGAGGGTGTAGTCGGTGCTCAGGTTGAGGAACGGGACGCGGCGGTCGCGCAGCACCCGTTCGATCTGGTAGTGTTCGAGATCGAACGCGCGACAGGAACGGAGCGCGTACTGAACGACACCGTCCGCACGGGTCTTCTCGGCGAGCTCGAGGATGCGGGTGAGGCAAGTGGTCTGTGAGCAGAAGCAGGGGCAGACCGTGCCGAAGGACGCGCGTACGGCGAGGGCGTGGTAGCACGCTTCAAGGCTCGTTTCGGCAAGGTCGGCCGGATCCAGGCAGGACTGGGCACCGGTACAGATGGTGTCTGCGACGATATCCGCCCCGCACGTCTCAAGAATATTCAGGGGTTTAAAGTTCGGCCAGACAATCGGCGAGCCGGTGAGGACGACCCGTCGCCTGAAGCCGCGGGGTGTGGGTGCATAAGCCTGGGTTTCGGCCAGGAGCTGCTCGGCCGGTTTGAGCCAGGTCTCGAGGGGTTCGGGCGAGAAGAGCGAGGCCTGAACCGTGACGAAAAGATCGCGAATGGAGAGAACGCCGGGCTGGGCGATGCGGGCCTTCTGCAAGCGGTGAATAACCTCGCTGCGGCGTGCGGTGAGGCCGATGGCGGCGCGAAGGCCGGCGCGTTCCACGGGCTGGCCGGTGATGGTGGCCATGAACACGGCGAGGCGCTTGAGCTCGGCGACGATCTGATCGGCGTGATGCCCGGTGTCCGGGTCGGTCGGCAGGGAAAGTTGGAAGACCGGTCCGAAATCAGTGAGGATGTCGGCCAGGCGGCGTTTGGCATCGCACGAGGCCGGGATCACAAAGGCGTCGCACGTGCGGGGAATACCGTCATCGCGCAAAAAAAGTCCAAGCGTCGCCTGGGCCAGCGGGCAGATGTCATCCGCGAGATACGCCTCGCCGGCGAGGGCGGCCGCGCTGTTGCCGCAATCGAGGCGGACAGGGTCGGCGCCAGCGGCCATGATGATTTCAACCGGGATGAAATTGCAGAGGACGCCGACGCGCGGTCGAGTTTTCGGGGAGGCCGGGGCGTTGACCAGGCGCTCGACGAAATAAGCAATGCCGACGGGCCTGTCGAGCGCGCTGTCGAGGTGGCGACGCTGATCGGCCTCAACACGCGCCTGCTTGAGGCGACTGCCGGGTTTGTCGGTATAATCGGGACGCAGACGGCTGTTTCTTTCGGGACGTTTCATAAGACCGCAAGCTTGCCAAAAAGGGCGAAGAAAGGCCAGCGCGTTTTTTTTCTTCAGCGGGGGTCGCGCGCGGTTCCGGTCATGGGCACGAAACGGACGGGGAGGATGGCCTGGGGGTGGAGCGCGCCGTCACGCTTGGTGAGCAGGATGAGATTCTGGTTTCCGCCTTCGGAGCCGACGGGAATGATCAGGCGTCCCTGGTCGCGGAGTTGGGCGAGGAGGGGAGCCGGGATGTGATCGGGCGCGCAGGTGACAATGATCGCGTCGAAGGGGGCGGCTTCGGGCCAGCCCTGGTAGCCGTCGCCGGCGCGCACGAAA
Source organism: uncultured Akkermansia sp. (assembly GCA_964580075.1). Taxonomy (GTDB): domain Bacteria; phylum Verrucomicrobiota; class Kiritimatiellia; order RFP12; family JAAYNR01; genus VGWG01. The sequence goes on from CAZOJL010000067.1 coordinate 10,467, forward strand.
ACGTTGGTGTACCCGAGACGGGCGAGATCGTCCCGGGCGCGCTGTGCCAGAGGCTCGACAATTTCAATCGTGTAGACCGTTTGCACCAGATGCGCCAGTACGGCCGCCTGATAGCCTGAGCCGGTGCCGACCTCGAGCACGCGGTCAGTCGGCTGGGGGTCGAGCGCCTGCGTCATGAAGGCCACGATAAAAGGCTGAGAGATGGTCTGATCGTAGCCGATGGGCAGGGGCGTATCGGCGTAGGCGCGCGCGCGGAAAGCCTCGGGAACCAGTTCGTGGCGCGGGATCCTGGCCATGGCGGCCAGCACGCCGGCATGCGTGATGTCCCTGCCGACGGACTCCAACTGTTCGCGCACCATCCGGTTACGGGCTTCGGCAAAGGTGTCGGCGTCGGTGATGCGGGCGGAATCGGAACAGCCGCCCGCCCAGGGGGCGAGCGCCCCGAGTATCCCCAGCGTTCGTGTGGTTAAAGCCATACGCACGGTATCCTCCTGTTGTGGGTCCGCACCAAGACTATAGCGCGGCATCCAGCCGGGCACAAGCGTCGTGTTGTCAGAAAAGTTTGAGTTGGACGAAATGGAAGACGATCACATCAAGCCTTGGCACGAGGGCGGGAAGACCGACGCGAAGAACTGCCAGATGCTTTGCAAAGACGACAACAGAAGAAAATCGGGCATATATGGGCTAACAATTGGCGGCACACGTACGCGAGGCCTGCGGCGGGCCTCGCGCCGGTGCGCCGTGTCGTTCACCTCTCCATCATCCTGCGGCGCGGCGGGGACGCCGCTGCCCTACCTAGCGCTTTGCTCCATTCCCTCAACCCTGAATCCTGTTCTTCCCGTTTTCTGCCACACCCTCAAAAACTGGCCCATTATCAAGCTCGCTCACCGGTCGCCGATATAGCCGAGCTGGCGGAGAAGGAAGAAATTTTTCATCCAGTTCTTTTCCTCCTTGACCCACAGTTCCAGATGGGCGCGGATTCCAAACATTTCGCTGATCTCGGGTTCGGCGCCGCGTTTGACGTAGCGAATGGTCCGCCCCTTGTCGCCGATGACGATCCCTTTCTGGGAGTAGCGATTAACCAGGATGGTGGCGGTGATGTGCCAGTCGTTTCCCTCTTCGACGATTTCGTCCACACGGACCGCGATTTCGTGGGGCAACTCATCCATGAGTTTGGCGAAGAGCTTTTCTCGGATCACGTCGGAGATCGCCAGTTTGCGGGGATAATCAGAGACCACATCCTCCGGGAACAGCAACTCATCCGCCGGTGTGGCACGTGCGAAAAGGGTATCGGTGATCGCATCGACGCCCGCGCCTCCCGCTGCCGACGCGCTCAGCCAGATGACGTCCTTTGATACGCCCTTCTCCTGACGGATCGTGTCCCACAGCGCCTGGTATTCGGCGGCGTAGAACGGGGTGCGGTCGGATTTATTCAGCAGAAACACGCACGGTTGTTCGGTAAGCGACAGCCGTCGCAGCCAGCCGTCGTCCTCAATCTGGGGCAGGTGCGAGCCGTCGATCACGAGCAGCACCACGTCGACATTTGATGCGGCCTGGCGGGCCATCCGGTTCATCAGTGTGCCGAGGTGCCCCTCGGCCTTGTGCAACCCCGGTGTGTCGAGAAAGACCAACTGTCCGCGGGGTTCGGAGAGGATGCCGCGGATCGTGTTGCGCGTGGTCTGCACGACGGGACTGACGATGGAGACCTTTTCGCCGACCAGCCGGTTGACCAGCGTGGATTTGCCGGAATTGGTTCGGCCCACGACGCCCACCACGGCGCACCGCGGCTTGGTGTCGGCTTCGGATGCGGATGTGCTCATGGCACCGGTTGGGGGTTGATGGGGTGGGGGGAGGTGCCGTTGAAATAGAGGGACTGACCTGTGGCGTCCAGCACCGCCTTCCACAGATCGCTATCGAGATCCACTGTTTGCCGCTCGGTGCACACGAGTTGTGTCGAGACGAGCATATAAGAGTTTCCTGAAACATTGGAGATCACGCAGTTGGTGCGGCCGGCCAGCGCGGCATGGACGGCGTTGCGCGCCAGCAGGTAGCAGCGGATGGCATCGGTTCCCTGCGCCGGTACGCTGCGGATCGAATAACTCGGGTCGAAATATTTGACTGCGATATCCCGCCCCGTCCGCTTGAAGTGATCGGTGATGGCGTGGTTGAGAAACTCGCCGACATCCTTTTTCAGAATGTTTCCCGAGCGATCGCGGCGTTCCGAAGCGCCGCTGATCAATCGTTGCCCGGCGCCTTCGGCGACCACGATCACGGCATGATCCTTCCCCGAATCGAACCGGCGTTCCAGTGCGGTGAGCAGCCCGTGCGGCCCCTCGATTTCAAAATCAATTTCCGGAATCAGGCAGAAGTTGACGACGGGGTTGGCAATCGCCGCGTATGCGGCGATAAACCCCGAATCACGGCCCATGACCTTGACCAGCCCGATGCCGTTGCAGGTGCCCTTGGCTTCGGTGTGGGCCGAGCGGAGGATCGGCGAGGTTACGGCCACGGCCGTTTCGAAACCGAAACTGCGGCCGACGAAGTTGAGATCGTTATCGATCGTCTTGGGTATGCCCACGACGCTTACGGCCAGCCGGCGCGTGCGGCACTCGTCGGCAATGTCCCGTGCCGCGCGCAGTGTCCCGTCGCCGCCGATACAGAACAGGAGGTTGATATTCATCCGCGTCAGGGTGTCCACGATTTCGCCGGTGTCCTGTTGGCCGCGTGACGAGCCGAGGATGGTGCCGCCAATTTCGTGGATGGTATCGACCGCATCGGGGTTGAGCATGATCGGCGCATGGCCGAAGCTGGGAATGAGGCCGCGGTAACCGTAGCGGATGCCATAAATCAGTTTGATTCCGTAATCAAAGGAGAGGATCTCGACCAGCCCCTTGATCACGTGGTTCAGACCCGGGCAGAGACCGCCCGCCGTGAGGATCGCCGCGCGGCTCCAGGCCGGGTCATGGTAGATCTTGCGGTGCGGCCCGGCCATCTCAAACGACGGCAAGATGCCATTGAGCTTCCCCATGGCGGTCTTGAGCAGATCGACCTCGTAGGCGATCACCGCCCGGGCATCCGTCTGGATAAACTGGCGCAGACGCGCCGGTGAGTCAATCTTGCATTCGCCCAGTTTCTCAACGTCAAAACAGTAGGAGGCCGGATCCTGAATGACACGGTCAAATAAGTTCATAGATACCTCTATTCACGGGTTGCATCTTAGGGGTAAACGCACCGGAGTGTCAAACCATCTTTAGCCCGATCTCCACTGTTCTCACGACGCGCCGATTCGGAGTTTACGGGAGTTCGGGGAGCGGCTGGCGACCGGCGGGTTCGAGCCAGGCGCGGGCTTGCTCCAGGCCCCGGGCAGCCGCTTCGGCGATCCATCTGCGGCCCTGTTCCTCGTCCCGGACGGTTCCCACGCCCTGGACGGTCAGCACGCCCAGCATAAAGAGACCTTCGGGGTTGCCACGCTCAGCCGATTGGCGATACCAGTTGACGGCTTTGACCCGGTCTTGATCCACGCCGAGGCCGCGGGCGTACATCCATCCGATGTTGCATTGCGCGCCGGCATCTCCCTGTTCGGCAGCAAGCTGGTACCACTTGGCGGCTTCGGCATCATTGCGCGGCACGCCGCGGCCGACCGCATGCATGCCGCCCAGATTTCGCTGGGCGGCGGCAAAGCCTTTTTCGGCCGCCAGCCGGTACCAGCGCACCGCTTCGACGTCGTCCTGCATTACGCCCTTGCCTGTCATGTAAAGATAACCCAGGTTGAACTGCGCCAGCGTGTCGTCCTGGGCGGCGGCGGCCTGAAACAGCGTGGCGGCGCGGGGTTCATCGCGTGTGACGCCGCGGCCGGTCATCAGGAGCAGCGCGAGGTTGCACTGCGCCAGGGCGCTCCCGTGTTCGGCGGCGAGGCGATACCACGCCACCGCCTCGGCGTCGGCGGTCTCACCCCTGTCGCCATCCAGCAGCAGCCCTGCCAGACTGCATTGGGCCGGAACGCTTCCCTGCCGGGCGGCAAGGCGGTACCACGTCACCGCCTCGTCTCGGTCCTGTGGGACTCCTCCGAATCCCTGATGGTAGATCCATGCCAGGTTGTTTTGTGCCTGCAAACGGCCGCGTTCCGCCGCGTCGCGGTACCAGCGGAGCGCCACGGCCATATCGCGCTCGACGCCGATACCGGCCTCATAACAGCGGGCGGCCAGGAACGCCGCCGTGCGAGACCCCCGACCGGCGCGTCGGAGCACACCGGGCCAGCCCTCCACGCGGTAACGGATGAACGTATCCGGCGCCTCTTCCAGCGTGGGGTCATCACGGCTGTAAAGCACCACCGCGCATTGGCACAGCGGGTCACCGCCGCGCGCGCCGCGTCGGATCTGGGTCGCGTCGGCTTTGCGCTCGGCGAGGCGTGCGGGTTCATGTTGCAGCGCCACGTAGCGGTCGACGAGGGTGTCGATCCCCTGGATGGCGCGATCGCGCAACGCGGCCGCGTGGGTGTTGGCGGGTTCGTATTTCAGAACCGATGCCGTGGCAGCCGCGGTGGCAATCCAGTCACCGCGCTCGGACGCACGGTCGGCGAGTCGCAGGAGGGCGTCGAGGTTCTTGCGGCGTTCTGCCTGACGGGCCTCGCGGACCACGTATCCGGCGTCCTCGGTCTCGGCCAGCCCCAAGTCATTCAACTCTTCTTTCGCCTCTCCCGCCACGAGGCGCGCCCTGGCCGCCGCCACGCGCGCGGCTTGGCGCGACAAGACGCCGTCGCCGGCCGAAAGGGGCATCAGATCGGTGGGGGATGCGGGGGTCGGCTCCAACGGCGGGAGCGCTGCCAAAGCCCGTTCGGCGGTGGCGATGGACGCCTGGTCGTCGTCGGCAAGGGCGTTGGCGTGGGGGACGGGCGAATCGGGTTCGGGCCGGTCTTCAAAGCGTCCCCGCCACAATCCCCAGCCGCCGGCCCCGACAGCCATCGCAATCAACAGCCACCGGATCAACCGGCCCCGTGCCGCCGGCGTTACCGCCTGCACGTTTCTATTACCAGACGTGTGTTGTGACATGAGCTTAGCCAGCGTCACGCGGCACGCCCGGCGCCCCACGGTAGCGTCTCCACGAGGTGCACGGACGTCCATCGAATGCCCGCCATTATCGCGGAGGGGGTGAAAATAGTCAAAATATAATATCAGCTTGATGCAGTTGGCGAAGGATTGCCAAGGGACGGACTTTCCTTTCCTTTTTCCTGCCGGAAAATGGTCACTCATGGGGTCATTTCCTTACTCTTTCCGGCCTGTGGGCAGGCCGGCTCCAGGCTGGCGCCGGGACCGTGAGTTCTGGGGGGTTTCCGGGGGACGGACTTTCCTTTCCTTTTTTCTGCCGGAAAATGGTCATTCATGGGGTCGTTTCCTTGCTCTTTCCGGCCTGAGGGCAGGCCGGCTCCAGGCTGGCGCCGCGACCGGACGTCCTGTCCCTGCGCGATCGGATTTGGCCTGCTGCGCCCCGGCTCGTAAGAGCCTAAACTCTCTGGATCCATGATCCTAAAAGGATCATCACATCTTTCAGGTTGCCAATTGCCGGAAGGATGGTATCATAAGCGCCGTTCACAAACAGATCAGGTTTAAGGAGAAAGCAGAGCGATGAGCCAGCATACCAGTCTCAGGGGTTCCGGAAAGATCACCGCCAAGCGCAACGTTCTCAAGCGTTTCGAGCGCGTGAACGTCCTCAAAGAGCGCGGCCAGTGGAAAGCGGGCGACCGCGGGCTCGGCTTGCGCAAGACCAAGCCGTCCGTGTAATAGAAATACGGTTTAGATCGTGGGACGTTCGGACTGCCCGTCTGTCGTCCGTCGTCCATGCCGATCGGTCGGGAGGTGTCAGGTGGCAAACCTCTTGCAGTCCGTGTCTTGCACCCCTGCAACCGCTTCCGCTCCCGCCCCCAGCACGCGCGTCTCTTTTGCCCGTTGCCGGGGATACGATCCCGAAATTCTGTCGGGTGCGCTGGAACGGGTGCTCGCGCCGCTGGGCGGGATGGGGGCGTTCGTCCACCCCGGTTGCCGTGTGCTCGTCAAACCCAACCTTCTGACGGATCGGCCGCCCGAGGCGGCCGTCACGACCCATCCTGAACTGGTGCGCCAGGCGATTCGGCTGCTCAAGGCCGCCGGCGCGGCGGTCGTGGTGGCCGACAGTCCGGCTTTTGCCACACGGGTGGAACAGGTCTGGCGGATCACGGGCATTCAGGCCGTTTGCGCGGAAGAGGGCGTTCCCCTGCTCAGCATTGAGGCGGCGCCGCTGACCACGCTCACCCGGGATGGCTGCACATTTGCCGTCAGCAACCTCGCGCTCCACGCCGATCTGATCGTCAATCTGCCCAAGATCAAGAGCCACAGTCTGACGCTCCTCACGGCGGCCGTCAAAAATTTCTACGGCGTCATTCCCGGCCACCTGAAGACGGAACTTCACAAGACCTATTCCCGGCCGAACGCGTTCGGCGGGCTGGTGCGTGCGGTGTGCCTCGCGATGCCGGCCTCGATCACCATCGCCGACGGCGTGTTGGCCATGGAGGGTGAAGGTCCCTCGTCGGGTACGCCGATTTCCTTGAACCTCCTCGCGGCTTCGGCAGACCCCTTTGCGCTTGATCTCGCGCTGTGCGATGTGCTGCGGATCAATCCCGAGCGCGTTCCCTACCTGGCTGGGTTGTCGCACGCGGCCGCTTACACCGCCCGCGTGTGGCATGGCGACAGCCCGGAGGTGGCGCATTTCCGGTTGCCTCGTAACACGTCGCGGCTGGCGTTGACCCTGCTGCCCGGGGGTCTGGTGCGGCTGGTAGGCAGCCTCATCTGGTTCCGCCCGATCTTCGGATCGACATGCGTCCGCTGCGGCAAATGTGTCACGGCCTGTCCCGTGCACGCCTTGGCATTAGGGACGGGCGCGCGGCCGGCGTTGAAAGGTTCCGCTTGTATCGGGTGCTGTTGTTGCCACGAGGTTTGTCCTGCACGCGCCATCACCATCTGCCCGAGCCCGATGATCCGGATGGCGCGCGCGTGTGCGCACCTGACACGCGGCCGGGATGGGAAGGCCTGATTCATGC
>CAZOJL010000068.1:0-17431 GCA_964580075.1 uncultured Akkermansia sp.
GAGGAGGGCGCGTGCCCTTCAACGACTTCTTTTTCAACCCCTCGCTCAACCCCCAACCTCATCCCCTTTGATTTGGAACCGCTGGTTTCAAAAAAGACGGCTTGTTTTCCGCCCGGAAATTTGATACATTTTTAAACCTTGTTGTCATCAGGCAGCAGATTGTCCGGAACGCCGTATGAGGTATACGGGAAAACGATCCGGCCGCACGATTAACTCAACAACCCAGTACGAAACGGGCAAACGACCGGCTGCGCGATCAGTCTGGTCCGGTAAACCGGTGCGTCGCGTCAAGCGGGCGTCGGTTTCGATTGCAGGGCAGGCGGTGCGCCGCACGCCTGCGATTCCTGTTTTGCGGAAAAATTCAAATGGCCAAGCGCAAACCCATTACCTTCGCCCCCAAATCCGGAGACATGTACGCCGCGATGGAGGCCGCTTTGCAGCAGCAGAGCAACGCATTTACACCTGGTGGAATCGTCAAGGGGACGATTCGGGGTGTGAATGGAAATCAAGTCTTCATCGACATCGGCTACAAATCCGAAGGCGTCGTGCAAACCAACCAGTTTGCCGATATTGCACTGATCAACGTGGGCGATCAGATTGACGTCCTGCTCGAGCAGCTTGAAGGCGAAGACGGCATGGTGGTGCTCAGCAAGTCCAAGGCGGATGACAAGCTCCGCTGGGAAGCCGTGCTTCTGAAGTATCAGGAAGGGTGCGTGGTCGAAGGGATCATCACGTCGCGCGTACGCGGCGGCCTGATTGTCATGATCGACGGTGTCGAGGCGTTTCTCCCCGGATCCCAGGTGGACATTTCTCCGGTTCACGACGCCGAACCCTACATCAACCAGACGTTTGAATTCAAAGTCATCAAGATCAGCGACGAACGCCGCAACATCATCGTCTCTCGGCGTGAGCTGCTTGAAGACCGCCAGGTCAGCAAGAAGCGCGACCTGTTGCTGTCGATCCAGAAGAATCAGATCCGCAAAGGGCGCGTCAAGAACATCACCGAATTCGGCGCGTTTGTCGATCTGGACGGCCTGGACGGTCTGCTGCACATCACCGACATGAGCTGGGGTCGCATCAAGCATCCGTCCGAGTTGGTGCGCGTGGGGCAGGAACTCGATGTGATGATCCTCGATGTCGATCTGGATCGCGACCGGGTGTCGCTGGGGCTCAAGCAGGCCCAGGCGAATCCATGGGAGGGGATCGAAGACCGTTATCCGGTCGGCAGCCGTTTGCGCGGCAAGGTGGTCAACCTGATGCCCTACGGCGCGTTCGTCGAGATCGAGCCGGGAATCGAGGGGCTCGTGCACGTGTCGGAGTTTTCCTGGACCAAGCGGGTGACGCGCGCGTCGGACGTCCTCAACATGGGGGACGAGGTCGACGTGGTGGTGCTGAGCATCAACCGGGCGGATCAGAAGATCGCGTTGGGCATGCGACAGACCGAGTCCAATCCGTGGGACACCGTGCAGGATCGTTATCCGGTTGGCAGCCGCATCTCGGGCAAGGTTCGCAATTTCACCTCCTATGGGGCCTTCGTGGAACTGGAGGAGGGGATTGACGGCATGATCCACGTCTCCGACATATCGTGGACGCGCAAGATCAACCATCCGAGCGAGATGCTGCAGAAGGGTCAGCCCGTGGAGGCGGTGGTGCTGGACGTGGATCCCGCCAACCAGCGCATCAGCCTGGGCTTGAAGCAGGCGTGCGACGACCCGTGGAACACGATCGCCGCCCGCTACGTGATCGGCCAGTCGGTCAAGGGCAAAGTCTCCAAAATCGCCTCATTCGGCGCGTTTATCGAGCTGGAGGACGGCGTGGACGGTCTGGTTCACATCTCGCAGATCAGCGACCAGCATGTCGAGAAGGTCAAGGATGCGCTCAAGGTCGGACAGGATGTGGAAGCGCGCATCGTCAAGATCGACCGCGAGGAGCGCAGGATCGGACTGAGCATCAAGGCGATGACCATGGATGAAAGCGAGTTGGCCGAAATGGCCAAGGAGTTGAATCAGGTCGACTTGAAGCCGGGAGAGAATCTGGTCGGACTCGCGGCCGCCTTTGACGACGCCTTCGCACAGAGCGAAGAGTGGCGTCCGGGGTCGGGCGAATAACGCAGGTTTCCAGATGTGGCACAAACAACCCGCCTGCGGCCTCTGGGCGCAGGCGGTTTGTTTGTGAGGCTATAGGCGCAAGATGAAGTCCTGAGATCAAGACTCGGGGCTCGCTCATGGTGGTTAGCGGTCACAAGTCCAAGACGCACGCAAGGAAACAAGCCCATGATCGAAGACAATCTCAACCGAGCTCATGGTGTAGATGGAATCCCCCTGTCTTCCGACTATCGGGTGCAGGTGAATGGCGTATCGGCGCCGGTTTACATCATGCCGACACGCTATGACGTGCCGTATCAGAACGGCAATCCCATGCCGGTCTATGACGGCCAGTTGTGGCACCAGCCGATGTATTTCGCCTGCGCCGACATTCCCGGCCCGGTGCCGGTGTCCGTGGATTTGGCGTTCCTGGCAGCCGAGGAGATTCTCTCGGTGACGGCCCATCCGCTGTCGCGCGGCATTGCCGTGCAACGCGAGGGGACGCGCGTCAGCTTCACCGTGGACCAGGCCGGAACCGTGACGCTGGTCGTGAATGGCGACCATCGGGCCCGTCCCTTGCACCTGTTTTTCTGTCCGCCCGTGGAGGCAGCGCCACAGGACGCGATCGTCTTCGGGCCGGGCTTCCATGACCTGGGCTATGACAACCCGATCACCCTGGCCGATGGGCAGACGCTCTATCTCGCGCCAGGCGCCTGGGTTGAGGGGGTGATCCGAGTGAACGGCGCCCGCAACATCCGGATCATGGGGCGCGGCGTGCTGGCGCAGCGGCGGCCCGGGAGCGCGGACTACGCCGGCGGGGCCAGTGCCATGGCGGGGATTGTGCTGAGCGATTGCCAGGATGTGGCGATCAGCGGCATTGTCGAGACGCGCGGCATCGGCGGCTGGTGCAGCATGTTGTCCAACTGCGACCGGGTCCAGTTGCAGGACTACCATGTGCTGGCGTCCGTGGTCTGGTCCGCCGACGGCTTCAACCCCTGCAACAGCCGGGATGTGACCCTCGAGCGCAGTTTTATCCGCTCCGGCGACGACAGCATTGCGATCAAGGGGAATAGCGGTGGCGATATCCTGAAATTGCCGCACATCCCGCCCAGCTCGCAGCCGCCGGTGGAGAACATTCTCATTCGCAACTGTGTCTTTTGGAGTGATCATAACGAAGTCATCGCGATTGGCTGCGAGACCCGGGCCCGGTACATCCGCAATATCCGGATAACCGACTGTGACGTGCTCTTCCACTATGCCCACGAGGGGCTCGGTGTGTTCGGCATCGTGCCCCTGCACGGCACGGAGATCAGCGGTATTGTCTATGAGAAGATCCGCATCGAGCACTGCGAGGAGCAGTTGTTCTGCTTCCGGTTTCTCGACAACATCTGGGGAATTCCGGGCGACCAGTCTTTTCTCGGCGGAATCTCCAATGTCACGATCCGCGACGTCACTGTGGTGTACCAGAAGGGCGGGCCCCGTAGCGAGTTCACCGGCTATGCGCCGGATAAGCGGATCGAGAATGTTTCCATCGAAGGTCTGCGCTACGGTGACAAACGGATCACGGATGTGGCGGGCATGGGGTTGCGCATGAATGAGCATGTGGTGGATGTCCTCTACAAATAACGGAGGAATACCCGATGGCAGCTATGACGTTTCACTTGTTGCCGAACGCCCACCTCGATCCGGTCTGGCTCTGGGACTGGCGCGAGGGACTGAATGAAGGAATCATCACCACCCGGACCGTGCTGGACCTGATGGATGAATTTCCGGACCTGACCTTCATGCGCGGCGAGGCGGCGCTCTACCGGCACATCGAGGAGCACGATCCCGTCACCTTCCGTCGCGTGCAGCGCATGATCAAGGCGGGGCGCTGGGATGTCGTGGGTGGCACGTGGGTCCAGCCCGACACGAACATGCCGGCCACGGAGACGTTCCTGCGGCATTTCGCACTGGGCCAGGCGTACTTCGCGAGCCGGTTCGGTATCCGTCCGCGTGTGGCCTGGGCCGCCGATTCGTTCGGCCATAGCGCCGGCTTGCCGGAAATCCTGGCTGCCGCCGGCATGGGGGGGTTCTCGTTCAGCCGTCCCGCGCAGAACCTGCGGCCGCTGGCCAAGACCGCGTTCTGGTGGGAGGGGCCGGGCGGGAGTCGCGTTTTGGCCTATCGCGTCCCGGATGGCGGCTACTGTTGCGACCGCCATTCAATCGACGGCAAGCTGAACGGCACGCTGGAGTTGGCGCGCCAATCGGATCTGCGCAACGTAGGTGTCTACTTCGGACTCGGCAACCACGGCGGCGGCCCGACGCGGCGGCAGATTCTCGATGTCTATGCCTGGGCCCAGGCGCATCCGGAGATCGAGGTGCGCTTCTCCACGCTGCACCGGCTGCTCGATGCGGTGCGGGCCGAAGCGCGTAAGCAAGGCGACGGGTTCCTCCCGGTGCACCGGGGCGAACTGAACTTCTGCCTGCGCGGTTGTTACGCGTCGCAGCTCGGGTTCAAGACCCTCTATCGCAAGGCCGAGGCGCTGGTGAACCGGGCGGAACGCGTGGATGCGCTGGTGTCTGCGAGGTTCGGACGCAAGCCGGCGGATCTCCAGGCCTCCTGGGAAGCGGTGCTCTTCAACTCGTTCCATGACATCCTGCCGGGCAGTAGCATCGAGCGCGCCTATGACGATCAGCGCGAGTGGCTGGGCGGGGCGATTCATGCGGCCCGCGGCGTGGAGCATACGGCCCTCAACGCGCTGACTGCGCGCCTGGACACCCGCGTGGTGCTGCCCACCGGGGATATGCCCGGGCCGGCCGTGTTTGCCGTGTTCAACCCGCATCCGCACGAGTACCGGGGACCGGTCGAGCTGGAAGCCTCGCTCGACTATCGGCCCATGTGGGGGTACCACAACCGGGCTGCCGAGTTGCCGGTGGAAGTACGCGGGCCGGACAAGAAACCGCTTTCGCATCAGGCCATCCAAACCGAGCACTCGAGCATGCCTGCAATTCCGTGGCGGTGGCGCGTTGTCCTCTCGGCCACGCTGCCGCCCCTGGGGTGGAGCGTTTTTGAGATGCAGTGGATGGAAGGTGCGCGCAAGCCGAAGACGCTGGCGCCGGTGCTGGCAGAAGGCAACCGGATCTCGAACGGCGTCTACACCGTGTCCGCGGAGAAAGGTGCAACCGGGGTGCAGATCCTGCTGCGCGGCAAGCCGGTCTTTGGTGCGGCCGGGTTGCATGCGATCACCGTGGACGATCCCTGGGGGTCATGGGGAAACATGGAGGAACTGCCGGAGGCCATGAACCTTTCGGAGGTGCGGCACAACTGGACCGTGACGCAGGTGGAGATCGTGGAGCCCGGGCCCGAGCGCGCCGCGTTGCGCGTGCGCCTGGAGGGCGGGGCGTCGAGGCTGGACCTCACGGTTGCGCTCAGTCGCAAGCGCGGCGCAGTGGATGTGGCGGCGCGCCTTTTCTGGAACGAGCGTTCGGCGCGGCTCAAGCTGGTCATGCCCGTCGGTGCCACCGCTGCAGAGTACGAGGTCCCGGGTGGCACGGTGCAGCGTGGCGAATTGGGTGAAGTGCCGGGCGGTCGCTGGGTGCGGACGCGCGGGGCCAAGCTTGGCTTTGCCAGCGATGCGCTCTATTGTTTCGATCTGACAAAGGGCGACCTCCGCGCCACGCTGGTACGCGCCTCGCGCTACGCCAACGATGTTAAGACCGCGCCGGACGCGGAGTATCGGCTGCCGTCCACGGACGTGGGCGAGCACCGCTTCCGGTTTGTGCTGACACCGGGCGGGCAGGAGTTGCCGCGCCTGGCGACGGAGCTGGAGATGCCGCCGGTGGCGGTGACAGCTGCGCCGCACTCCGGTGAACTGCCGCGTACCGGTTCGCTGGCGGCGCTTACGCCGGAGACGTTCCGGCTGCTGGCTATCAAGCCGGCGCAGGATGGCAAAGGGTGGATCGTGCGAGTGCAGGAGACGGCTGGCAAGGACGGTCGCCCGGTGCTGACCTGGCTGGGCAACAAGGTGAAGCTGGATGTGGTGGCGGCGCACCGAATTGCTTCCTGGCGCTTGCGCCAGAAAGGAGGCCGGTGGTTGGCGGAGCGGGTGTCGGCGCAGGGATAGGGCGAAGCATAGGGCGAGGAAGTCGAATGAATCGATTCAATCGATTCATTCGATTTGAAAGGCACGAAACAGGCACACAACAGGCGCATGAATCAGGAGGATGATCGTCATGGCGGTGCTCTTCAACCGCTGGCATCGCGCGATTCTGGCTTACAGGGGAATCCGCTCCACCCTCGCACAACTGAAAAAGCGCGGGATCGGGTGGCGGGTCTACCTTTTGCATCACAGCCTCTTTGCGGATGCGCACCGGGCTGAGTTCGGGCCGCTGGGTTCGACGGGCAATCTGGCCTTCATGAAGGCTGACGGAAGGATTCGGCCCGGCCACGGTGTGTTTAACGAATAGGAGAAAAGAATTCAATGACATCACGTGAGCGTTTCATTGCCGCTCTGGAACGGCGGCCGGTGACCGGGCGTGTTCCGCATTTTGAGCTGGTCTTCTTCCTGACCATGGAGGCCTTTGGGAAGGTGCATCCCTCGCATCGTAACTACGCGCAGTGGGATCAGATGGAGGAGAAAGAGCGCCAGTTGCATCGGCTGGACATGGCCGATCTGTATATCGCCACGGCGGAGCGATACGAGCATGACGCCATCTTCCTGCATCCGAACCCGGGCAGCGACGAGGAATGCCTGCGGCTGGTGGACGTGATCCGCGAGAAGACCGGGGACCGCTACTTCCTGATGTTGCACGGCGACTGCACCTTTGGTATTCCGGGCGGTGACGGCATGTTGACGTTCGCATGCCGAATGGCGGATGACCCCGAGAAGCTCAAGAGCGAAGCCGCTGACGCTGTGGAACATGCGCTGGCGAGGGGCGAACGGTTCCGTCGCCATGGCGGGCTGGACGGGTTTGCGCTCTGTTCGGACTACTGTTTCAACACCGGTCCGTTTCTGAGTCCCGGACAGTTCGGCGAGTTCGTCACACCTTATCTTGCCCGGCTGATCGCCGGATATCGCCAGCAGGGGTTCTACACGATCAAGCACACGGACGGCAACATCATGCCGATCCTCGACCAGCTTGTGCAATGCAATCCGCACGCGTTGCATTCGCTCGATCCGCAGGGCGGCGTCGACATTGCCGAGGTCAAGCGCCTGTACGGAAAACAGGTGGCGCTCATTGGCAATGTGAACTGCGGGCTGATGGACACGGGGACGGACGAGGAAGTGCAAGCATCGGCTCGGTACGCCTTGAAGCACGGGATGCCTGGCGGCGGGTACATCTTTTCGACGAGCAACTGCGTATACACGGGAATGCGCCTGGCCCGCTACGAGCTGATCCTGGACGTCTGGCGGCGCGAAGGGATCTACAAGAATGACTGAGACAGGCTTTGTTTCAAACAGCGATCGCGCCGGTCAGATCCAGTTTGAAGGCTCGGAAACAGCCGAGCTGTTCGCAAAAGAGGTGGCCGAGTCGTTCGCGGGCCTGCTGACGTACAACTTTGTGCAGGCGGACGGCGCGTTCCCGACCGGCTTTCTGCATGCTTCGCCCGAGGGGCAGTTGTGTCATGGCCAGATGTGGACCCGCGACGCGGGCACGTTCCTGCGCGAACTGGTGATGTGGGGATGCTTTGAGCATGCGAAGCAGGTAGCGGAGTGTCTGATCCGGTTGGTCGCGAAGAACCCGGACGGGTTCCACGCCTACCCCGAGTCGTTCAAGGGAAACACTCCCGAAGCCGGCCGCGAGATCGACGGCACGTCGGCGATTGCAATCGGCATGGTGCTGTTGTGGCAACGGCTGCCGGCTGCCGATCCGATGAAGGCGCGGCTGTACGAGTTCCTGCACCAGCCGGCGTCCCCGGTGCGGTTCCTGCTGAATGATCTGGAGCAGGGGCCGCTGGTGCGGGGCACAGGGGAGTTCGGGTCGGGCTGCACGATCAACGACGTGGCGTGTAATGTGGTGCAAAACAGCATGGTGGTGCTGGCGCTGTCCATTGCTGCGGACATGGAGCAGGCCGCGAACGATCCACTGACGGCGGACCTGTACCGGGCAAAAGTGCAGACGCTGCGCGCGAACATGGAGAAGCATCTTGTTGATTCGGAGGGCGGCTGGATCTGGTGTGTGAATCCCGACACGCTCAAGCCGGAGCCGCAGAGTA
Organism: uncultured Akkermansia sp.; assembly: GCA_964580075.1. Lineage (GTDB taxonomy): Bacteria > Verrucomicrobiota > Kiritimatiellia > RFP12 > JAAYNR01 > VGWG01. The sequence goes on from CAZOJL010000068.1 coordinate 8,284, forward strand.
TCAACAGCCCATGGATCCGGGGCTTCGGCGGGATTAACGGCGTCGCGTGCATGTACGCCGATGTGTTTGGCTTCACGCCCACGGCCGATCCATGGCAGGGCATTGCACACGGCCGTAAGACATTCGAGCGGCTCTACGCCTATCCGAAGCGGCGGGCTTTCTTCGAGAAGCACGGTCTGTGGGATCAGCTCGACGAGACTCCGCCAGAGGTCCGGCGGAAGGATCCTCGATGGAATCAACCGTACGACATTCCGGTCGACGGCGGGCTGACGAGTCCGTCCTACGGGCATGGCTACGCGCTGCAGACCATGTTGCTGTATGACATGCTGGAGATGGCGGACAAAGGGCTTGCCGGATTGGCGCGAGGTGTCTACCAGAATGGGCAGAAGCGGTCGCCTTACTACTTCTTCGAACGGCTCGGCTTGCTGCCGGATCGGGTCGTGAATGCTGGCGGGTGTGGGGAACTCAACCTGGTATGCGCCACCGAACCGCTGAAGGTGGCACGTTTGATCCTGGGGGTGGACGACAGCCGTGCGGACGAGACCCGGCTGGTGCCGCGTGTGCCGCCGTCCTGGAAGAGCGTGAAGGCCACTCACTGGCCGATCCGCACTTCGGCCGGCGTCGTTCGCGCCGATATCCAGGTGCAACGGGACGGCGACGCCCAGCGCATTACGATCACGGTTGCCGATGGACAGAAGATTCCGCGTTTGGCCACCCGGCGCGGAGTCGGCGCCGAATGGGAGCACCATGTGGATGTGGCATGACCGGGGAGGGGCTATGGACGTTCTGGCGGCAGTGGAAACCGGCGACCTTCGACGCGGTCAGCGACGGCTGGTCGCCGTTGCGCTGGTGCCTGTTCGCCGATCCGCTGCACGGCTATTCCGGGCGCGAGATCACGATCGAAGCGGTGCTGGCCAACGAGGAGGTGCTCAAGCCCGGCGAGTATCCCGTGCGGTTCCGGGGGGCCGGCATGCCTCGTGTGGGTGGAGTACCTGAACATGGCGTCGAAGGATGTGGTTGCGGCGTACGGCGGGGTGGAGCAGGCGGGGAAGGTCAAGAAGTAAACAGTGAACCGTGAACAGTGGACAGTAAACAGTGAATAGTGAACAGTGAACAGTGAATAGCGTCTTAATCTCGGGTCTTTATCTTTCCGGGAGAGATTAAGACTGGAAATTATGACCGGAGACAAAGACCGGAGATGAAGAAAGGAAGGTCAGCTATGAGCACACAGCGATTCACCAAACGGATTTCCCTGCGGAAGACGTTCGCCAGGGAGGCAGAATGAAGAAACTATTTGCCGTCTTTCTGCTTGTGCTGCTCGGCCTTTCCGCGGTGGCGCTGTGGCTGAAGCCGAGCCGCGTGCGCAATGGCAAAATCGTGCTTTCGTACGCCTGTCCGGAATTCTGGGCCAAGCGCGAGCAGGTGGATCTGTTCAATCGCCTGAACCCCAAGTACGAGGTGCAGATTGACGCCGGTAACTATGACATGGACAAGGTGATTGTGCAGTCGGTGGCCGGTGTGGGCCCAGACCTGTTCAACGCGTATGCGGCGGAACAGGCCGCGGCATACGTCAAAGCCGGCATCGCCTGGGATGTTACCGATGCCATGAAAGCGGCCGGTATTGATGTGGCCGGGAGCACGTGGCCGGCGACCCATGCGTTCACACTGTTCGACGGCCGCGTATACGGCTTTCCCTATTCGGCATTCGCGGAGGTGTTGTTCTACAATAAGGACATCTTCGACCGGATGAAGATTCCGTATCCCACGGGAACGCTCCAGCGCGCCGAGTTTCTGGATCTGGCCCAGCGGTTGACGGTCCGCGATGAAAGCGGCCGCGTGCGGCATTACGGGTTCCTGTTTCCGTCCTGGCAGTTCTGGCGCGATCTGATCCGGCAATGGGGTGGGCGGATCTTTTCCGCAGATGGCACGCGGTGTGAATTCGATTGTCCGGAAAACATCGCGGCGATTCAGTTCATGCAGGACCTGATCTGGAAATACGGCGTATCGCCCAGTCCCGAGCAGGAATCCGGGATGGCCACGACGGGCGGTTGGGGATCGGGCAACATTACCTGGTTCGGCTCGGGCCGGGCGGGCCTAACGATGGGCGGACGACACTATCAGGTGGCCTACCGGCAGAAGGACCAGTATCCGAACCTACGGATCGGGATCGTAGACTGCCAGTTCGGTCCGATACGGGCCAGTTCGGGCTACGCGGGGTGCGTCATGATCAACCGGTACAGTCCGTTGCGCGACCACGCGCTGAACTACCTGAAGTTCATGTCGGGGGATACGTTCAACGAGCTTGTGAACAGTCAGGCTGACGGGCTGGCGCCGGTCAAGCACTTCGCCTACACAGAAGCGTTTCTCCACAACCCCGCGCATCCGGAAGAGGATCAGAACGAGGTGTGGCGCGGGGTTCTTGAGATTGCAAAACCCGACGAGACCTGCGCGTTTGTCAATGAGGCGGTGGCAAACCGCATCATCAACGAACAGCTCGATCTGGTCCGGAACAACCAGAAGACTGCGGAAGAGGCCCTCAAGTCCGCTGCGCGGCAAATCAATGCGAAGATTGAAAAGAATCTGAAGAAGAACAAAGAACTGAAGGCTCGTTACGACGCCATCCGGGCGGGGAAGAGTTCAGGATGCAAAGATCCCCGGCGAGCCCATGGTCCGGCGGTAGGCCGACGGGAGCATCCCTTTCCAGCGGCGGAACTGTCGGAAGAAGTGGCTCTCGCTGTCGAAGCCGCAGGATTGGCAGATGGCGCTGGTCTTAAAATTCGACGTGGCCAGCATGCGTGCGGCGCGCCAGGGATCGCCTTCGCCCAGATCTCCCGTTTGGGAGTCGGGGCTACGGCGCGCCAGGGACGCGGGGTGCCAGCGGACAGGAGTCAGTGTGTCGTTGTCTTGAGTCTTAATCTCCGGTCCTAATCTCCAGTCTTAATCTTTCTGCGGAAAGACAAAGACCCGAGACAAAGACCGGAGATTAAGACCTGAGAAGGAAGCGGTGGTGATCGTGACGCGGTGACCGCGTGACTCGATGACGCCGGGAGGCGCTGAACCATGGGCTGCGGCGCGGCGGGACGCCGCTGCCCTACCTGATCGCTTCGCGCTGATGGAACAGGGAATGCGCGAAGCGGGTAGGGCGACGGCGTCCCGCCGCGCCGCAGGCCAATGGAGAAGGGTTCAGGGTTCAGGAGAAGGGTTCAGGGTTCAGATCGTTGTCGCAATCTAGCAATTCTAATTATGGTACATCTGTACAGTCGAAATCGAAATCGCTATCGCTATCGGGGTCGAATTCCTTGCTTTCTCGTCGATTTCGGTCCCGATCCCGATTTGGATCCCGATAGCGGCTGTCATAATTAGAATTGCTGGTCGCAATCTTTGTCGACAACGATTGTGACAACGATTATGACAACGATTGGACGACAACGATTGAGACTAGGAGAAAGACAATATGACATCTCGTGAGCGACTCTTGACTGTCCTGCGTGGCGGAATACCGGATTGCGTGCCGGTGGCACCGGATTTTTCGAACATGATTCCGGCCCGGCGGACCGGCAAACCGTTCTGGGATCTCTATCTCCGCAACGACCCGCCGATCTGGGAGGCGTACATTGCCTGCGCCAAACACTTTGGCATCGACTCGATGATGGACGGATATTTTCCCTTCCGCTGGCCGAGCGACGGGGTGGACCCGCGGCCGTGGGAACCATTCATTGTCTTTCGCGACGCAGAGCGGTTGGTGACCCAGGCGAGCTACCTGGAGAACGGCAAGCGGGTGTGGCAGGAGCACGTCAATGTGTACTATGTGGCCGATCCGCCGACCTGTTGGCTGAATCCGGCCAAGATCGACCTGCCCGCCGTGCCGACCTGGTTTGAGCCGGTCGAGGGGATCCGGCCGGTTGACCTGGGCGTGACCGGCCTGCGTCGCGTCAAGGCGTTGTTGGGCGACCAGGGGCTGCTGGGCGTCTTCATTACCTTCAGTTGCATCACCGGCAACGAGGAGATGATCTACCACTTCACCGACCATCCGGAGCAGTTGGAGCAGGTCAGAGCGGACCGCCTGGCTGAGGTGGAGCGTCGTTTCGCGGATCTGATGGCCATGCGACCTGAGGATCGTCCGGACTTTCTCTGCGTGGGCGGTTCGGGAACGCTGGTCTACCAGACGCCGGATTTCTTCCGGCAGAACGCGTTACCGGCGGTGAAGCGCGCCATTGAGCTGGCCACGGCCGCCGGCATTCCGACGCACGTCCACTCCTGTGGTCCCGAGAAGGAACTGGTGCGGATGCTGACCGAGGAGACCTCGCTTACAGTCATTGATCCGCTGGAAATCCCGCCCATGGGCGATTGCGATCTGGCCGAGTTGAAGCGGCTGTATGGGCAAAAGATCGTGCTGAAAGGCAACCTGCATACGACCGAGGTGATGCTGCGGGGGCGGCCGGAGGATGTGGTCGCGGCGGCCCGCAAGGCGATTGATGACGCGGCCGCGGGCGGGCGGTTCATCCTCTCCACCGGCGACCAGTGCGGACGCGACACACCGGACGAGAACCTGCGGACCATGATCGAGACGGCGAGAACGGATGGGAGGTATTGAGCGGAAAGTGTTATCGGGAGGCGGATCGTTGTCGCAATCGTTGTCGCAATCGTTGTCGCAATCTTTGTCGACAACGATTGGGACAATGATTGAGACAATGATGGGAGATCGGTTTACGACTACGGCGACGACTACGGTCTACGTGGAGAGGATGAACAATCATCCATCGCTGGCACGCGGATGCGCGTGGATTGGCAGCGCTTGATATCGGGGTACAATTTGGCAAAGCAACTGATGAGGGCTGTTGTCCGCAAGTGAATCTTAGTCCTGATCTTGGTTTATTATGCGGGTTGGAACTGCCGGAATCACGGTGGCTGGCGACGGGGATGTGGAAGTGTATGTGGAGAAAAACCATGCGACGGAGACGTTCTACGTTGACGATGTCAAGGGTGTACGATACTATGAAACGCAACCGGCAACCGTCTTGTTTCCCACCGTAGATACGGCTTCCAAATCTGCGAACATCTGCGTAATCTGCGGACAAAAAGCAAACCAGAAGGAGTTCATCAGTTATGCACACGGCAGATATGAAAGACGAAGCACTGGTGGCGCAGGAGGCGAAGCTGCGCGATCACCCGTTGTTGCGCCGTTTTGCCGAGTCACGGCGGAAGATGGCCGCGGATCCGTACCGCCCGCTCTATCACTTTGTCAGCCCCGAGAGCACACTGAACGATCCGAACGGGCTCTGCTTCTGGAACGGGCAGTGGCACCTGTTCTACCAGGCCTATCCGCCGGAGAACCCCAACCAACACTGGGGCCATACGGTCAGCGACGACCTGATCCACTGGCGCGACCTGCCGTACGCCATCAAGCCGGGGCCGGAAAACGCCTGCTTTTCGGGTTCGACGCTGGTCGAGTCCAACCGCGTCATCGCCATGTATCATGGCACAGGGCAGGGGAACATGGTGGCCATTGCCAGCGATCCCTTGCTGTTGGATTGGGAAAAGCTCACCGGGAAGCCGGCCATTCCATCGGCGGGCGCGCCTTGCACGATCTTTGATCCCTGCATCTGGAAGAAGGACGGAGTCTACTACTCGCTCTCCGGCGGGACCCTGCCGCCGGGGCCGAGGCGCCCGGCCGAGTTCCTGTTTAAGTCGACCGATCTCGTGAAGTGGGAGTACCTGCATCCCTTCGTCGAGGGCGACGTCTTTTCGTTGGTTGGCGATGACGGTGCCTGCCCGTATTTCTGGCCGCTCGGCGACCGGCACATCCTGCTGCACTTCAGCCACATGAGCGGCGCCCACTACCTGCTCGGTGACTACGACAAGGCGCGCGACAAGTTCGTTGTCACCGCGGGCGGGCGCTTCACCTTCGGCGCCTTTTGTCCCGGCGGTGTGCATGCGCCCTCGGCAACCCCCGACGGCCGGGGCGGCGTGATCGTCATCTTCAATGTCAACAGCGCCAAGCCCACGCCGGGCTGGGACCAGATCATGAGCCTGCCGCGCCGCCTGACGCTCGTCGGCAAGAACGGACTCGGCATAGAGCCGGCCGGTGACATCGCCTCGCTGCGCGGGACGCACCGGCATCTCGGCGAGACCGTGCTGCCGGCGAACCGGGAGGTGGTGCTCGAGGGTGTCCAAGGCATCGCGCTTGAGATCACCGTCGAGATCGACCTCCGGAAGTCACCGATGGTTGAACTGAACGTCCTGCGCTCGCCCGGCAAGGAGGAGTTCACCCGCATCGCCCTCTTCAAGCAGCGCGGCTACCAGAATTGGGACCGTTTCAAGGACTGGAACAAGTGGTTTGAGAGCTGTGACAGCGTGGTCACGCTCGACAATGCCTACTCTTCGGAATTGCCGGACGTGACGTCGCGTGCCCCCGAATCCGCGCCGGTCTGGCTGGCGCCGGACGAACCGATCAAGCTGCGCATATTCATCGACAAGAGCGTGGTCGAGGTCTTTGTCAACGGCCGTCAGTGCGTGGCGGCCCGCGTGTACCCCGGCCGCGCGGACAGCCTGGGCGTGTCGCTGCGCGCCCAGGGGAGCGACGCGGTGTTGAAACAACTCGACGCCTGGACGATGAAGAGCATTTACGCGGAGTAGCGGGCATGAATGACATCAATGAACCCGGCGCTTTTCATTTGGGCTGTAACTACTGGGCCTCGCATGCGGGTACGCGCATGTGGGCCGACTGGCAGTCCGAGGTGGTGGATCGCGACTTCCGGATGCTGGCGGAGAGCGGTCTGCAGACGATCCGGATCTTTCCCCTCTGGCCGGACTTTCAGCCGATTCATGCGCTCGGGACGGCGTGGAATCCGACCCAGGAGTTTCGCTTGGGCGAGGAGCCATTGCCGAACGACGCCGTGGGCCAGGCCGGGCTTTCGGCAGTCATGCTGGAGCGCTTTGCCACCTGTCTCGACCTGGCGGAGCGCCACGGGTTGCGCTGCATCGTGGGGCTGGTCACGGGTTGGATGAGCGGCCGCCTCTTTGTGCCGCCGGCGCTGGCGGGACGCAATCCGCTGACCGATCCGCTTTCGATCCAGTGGCAGGTGCGTTTTGTGCGCGAGTTCGTCGGCGCGTTCAAGGGGCACGCTGCGGTCTGTGCCTGGGACCTCGGCAACGAGTGCAACTGCATGGGCGCCGCCACACGCGAACAGGCCTTCGTCTGGGCCGCGTCCATCACAAACGCCATCCGTGCCGCCGATCCGTCGCGTCCGGTGGTTTCGGGGATGCACAGCCTGACGCCGGAAGGCGCCTGGACCATGCAGGATCAGGGCGAACTGACCGACCTGCTCACCACCCACCCGTACCCGCCGTTTACGCCGCACTGCGGCCAGGATCCGGTAAATACCATCCGCGGCATTCTCCATGGCACGGCCGAGTCGCGCTTCTATGCCGACATCGGCGGCAAGCCCTGCCTCTGCGAGGAGTTCGGCACGCTCGGGAACATGATCGCCGACGAGGCCACGGCCGCGGACTACGTGCGGGCTTGCCTCTTCTCGTTGTGGGCCAATGACTGTCATGGCGCACTCTGGTGGTGCGCCTTTGACCAGGGGCATCTGGAACATGCGCCCTACGACTGGTGCGCGGTCGAGCGCGAGTTGGGGCTCTTCGGTACGGACGGCCGTCGTAAGCCGGTGGCGGGTGTCTACCGCACATTCCGCGCCATGCTCGACAAACTGCCGTTTCAGACGCTGCCGCAGCGGCGGACCGAGGCGGTCTGCCTGCTCACGCGCGACCAGGATCACTGGGGCGTGGCCTACAGCGCCTTCATCCTGGCCAAGCAGGCCGGCTTCGATCTGACGTTCCGCTATGCCGGCCAGACTCTGCCGGACGCGCCGGTCTACCTGATGCCCTGCATCAAGGGGCTGGAGGTCCTCTACCGCCGTCATTGGCCGGCCCTGCTCGAACGGGTGGCGGCGGGCGCGACGCTCTACCTCTCGCTGGACGATGCGCTCCCCAGCGGCTTCGAGGCGCTGACCGGACTACGGCCCACGGCCCGGGAGCGTCGCGCGGGTTATGCTGCGGTCACGCTCGACGGGATTCCTGGTCAACCCGTCATTCCCGGCACCGGCGGCTACCGGCTCAATGCCACGCCGGTTGGCGCCAGCGTGCTGGCCAGCGAACCGGATGGATCCCCGCTGCTGACCGAATTTCGTTTTGGCAAGGGGCGGGTGATCTTCCTGGGCGTGCCGTTGGAAATGACGCTGACGACCACACCCGGTGTCTTTCACGGTGCCAACGCCTCAACGGCCTGGCAGCTCTACAGGTACGTTGCCGAGGGGGCGATGCAGGGGCGCGTCGCGCGCAAGGAAGAGCCGCTCTTGGCTCTGACCGAACATCCGGTCAACGAGACCGAGCGCATCGTGGTGGCGGTGAATCAGTCGTCGGGGTCGCTCAACACGGGGGTTCGATTGGCCGACGGGTGGCGCCTGGCCGAGTGTCTGCATGGCATGGCGCGTGTCGAGGGCCGGGAGATCCTGCTCGATCTGCTGGCGTGTGATGGGGCGGTGTTGCGGTTGGAGGGGAAGGGTGAGCGGGCATGAGTTTCTGGAAGGCACTTCCAAATTGGGCGCATGGCAGTTCTGATGAGGTCGTTGATTCGTAATCATAATCGTAATCGTAATCTTACTTTGACCATGCATGCGACGTTGGCGGTGAGGCGACGGTATCCCGGCGCCTCCATCGCCTTGTTGGGGCTTCTCCTTTTCAAAATCGAAATCGAAATCGGGACCGGGATCGGGATCGACTTTCTCCGGTTTGGTTCCGTAAGGCACGGATTTTTCCGCGACGCAGTAGCCTCATCCTCCCAGGCGACTCAAGGGACGGGCATTCCAGCAGCCCGGCTCCGTTTCGGTTGACGATTACGGCGACGATTACGGTGGACGATGAGAGAGCCTCTCCGCGTAAACCGTAATCGTCGCCGTAGTCGTCCACCGTTCTCCAATCGTTGTCATAATCCTTGGTCTCGATTCTTGTCGACAACGATTGCGACAACGATAGAGACGCCCAACGCCCCGCTTCCCTGAGCGAGCCTCTCGTCCTCGTCCTCCCAGGCGAGAACGGTGTTGGGTTTATCAGCAAATGTAAGCCTCCATATAGGGCTTCAGTTGCT
>CAZOJL010000069.1:0-16964 GCA_964580075.1 uncultured Akkermansia sp.
AGTTGGTTGAATGAGTATGTGGATGTGGCGGATTTGAGCGTGAAGGCGCTTTCGGACGCGCTCACCTTTTCGGGGATCGAGGTGGAGGGCGTGGAGACGGTGGGGGCGGCGCTGGACGACCACTTTGTGGTGGGCGAGGTGCTGACCTGCGCGGCGCATCCGAATGCCGACCATCTGCACGTGTGCACCGTCTCTGACGGCGTGCACGAGCTGCAGATCGTGTGCGGCGCGCCGAATTGCGCGGCGGGCCTGAAGGTGCCGCTGGCGACCATCGGCGCGATTGTTCCCGAAGGAGGCTTCGCGATCAAGAAGGCCAAGCTCCGCGGTGTGGAGTCGTTCGGCATGCTCTGTTCACCCAGCGAGCTCAAGCTTTCCTCGGAGGGCGCGGGCTTGCTGGTGCTCGACCCGGCGCTCGCGGCGGGGACTCCCATGCGCGAGGTGTTGCCGCCGCCCGAGACGGTGTTTGATCTGGAGATCACCTGGAACCGGAGTGACTGCCTGTCGCTGATCGGCATCGCCCGCGAGTTCGCGGCGGTGCTGAAGCGGCCGTTGCGCCTGCCCGAGATCCGCTTTGCCGAGACCGGCGAGCCGGTGGCGGGATACGCCCGGGTGGTGGTCGAAGATCCGGCGCAGTGTCCGCGCTATACGGCGCGGGTGCTGACGGGTATCACCGACGGACCGTCGCCCGCGTGGATGAGCCGGCGTCTGGAGGCATGCGGGGTGCGGCCGATCAGCTTGATCGTCGACGTGACCAACTACGTGATGCTTGAATGCGGCCAGCCGATGCACGCGTTTGACTACACCACGCTGGCGGAGCGAACGATCATCGTCCGCTGTGCGAAGCCGGGCGAGACCCTCCGGACGCTCGACGGCATCGAGCGGAAGCTGGGCGAGGAGATGCTGGTGATTGCCGACGCGGCGCGGGCAACGGCCGTGGCCGGCGTGATGGGCGGCGAGAATACCGAGATCGCCGCCGGCACGTCGAATGTGTTGCTGGAAAGCGCGACTTTTGCGGCGCCGTCGATCAAACGTACGGCGACCCGACTGGGAGTGCGCACCGAGTCATCCCATCGCTTCGAGCGGACGGTTGACGGCGAACTGGCCGACTGGGGCAGCCGGCGGGCGGTGGCGCTGTTGGTGGCGTTGGGCGGCGCGACGGTGGCCCGGGGGTGCATTGACATCGACAACCGGCCACCGACCGCGCGGACGGTGGTGCTGCGCTTCCGCCGGACGCGCGACGTGATTGGGGTGGCGCTCGACGCGACCGAGATGGTTGCGATTCTGGACCGGCTTGGATTCGAAGTGGTGACGCGTGATGACGCAGCGGCGACCTTCCGGGTGCCGAGCTGGCGGTGTGACGTCGAACTGGAGGCCGATCTGATTGAGGAGATCGCCCGCATGCACGGATTGGACGCGATCCCCAACACGGCGCCGACGGCGGTCGTGTCAAACGATAACGATGATTTCTTCCGGGCGCGCGCCCGGTGCCGCGCGATACTGACGGGGCTCGGTTTCACCGAGGCGATGCACTACAGCTTTCTGGCCGCAACCGAGTTGGACGCGTTCGACCCTCGCCCGGCGGCGCGGCGGCTGGTGCTGCCCAATCCGGTCAGCGCCGACTACGCCGTGATGCGCGACAGCCTGTTGCCGCAACTGGTCGCGACGCTCGGACGCAACGCCTCGCGCCAGGTCGTGTCGTGCGCGCTGTTCGAAATGGGGCGTGTCTTTTCGCGCGAGGCCGACGGCACGCCGTGCGAGGAAGATCGCATCTCGCTGGGGCTGATCGGTCCCCTGGGGCGTCCGGCGCTCGACACGCGGCGGGCGGTGACGTCTGAAGAGGCGGCGCTGTGGATTAAAGGGGCGGTCGAGGCGCTGGCGCGGGCGCTGCATGCGGGTGAGATCACGCTGCATACGAAGCCGTCTGTTGATACAGGGCAGTTCCATTTTGCCGGTGGCTCGACCATGGTGAAAGACCATCCGGCGATGGAATCGGGCTGGGCGTTCGAATTGCGATTGGACAACCACCCGGTGGGCTTGCTTGGCGTGGTGAGCGGCGCGGTGCGGCATCAGTGGCGGTTGACCGCGCCGTTGGCCGTGGCCGAACTGCGGGCCGGGCCGCTGCTGGCCGGTTGTTTCCGCCAGCGCCCGCTTGCCGACGTGCCCGCATTTCCGGCGATTCGGCGGGATTTGGCGTTGGTGGCGCCCGCGTCCGTCACGCATGCCGACGTGGTTGCAACGATCCGGAAGGGGGCGCAAAAAGAGTTGACGGGCGTCGAGCTTTTTGATATATTCGCGTCCAAGGGTGACCAGAGCGGCATGCGTAGTTTGGCTTACGCGTTGGAGTTTCGGTCACCGAGCCGGACTTTGACAGACGATGAGGTCAACCGGGCTGTAACATCGATCATTGGGGCGTTGAAGGAAGACTTACGAGTTGACATACGCGACAAATGATCCTTTGAAATTGAAACTGGCCCTGCTGTGAACGTGAATTGGCGGAATTTCTCTGACCTACATGGTATTTGGGGGCTCAACGACGGCGCGGGCTGGACGCCGGTTCCTCGGAATCGGATGACACGATGCGCTGGAAGCGAGTCCCGACCTTGAAACGCGAGGTCTAAGAGCTTACGCCGCTACGTCACAGTGGGGTTTTATTTTACGATCCGTTCACACCAGGCTGAGGGGCGTTTCCCTAACGTCCCGGTGAGGCCTTCCCGGTGCCGCCGGCCGGGGTTTCCGTTGGGGTGTGACTTTTGGGGATCGGACGTCCCAACCGCTTCAGCACACTCTTGAGGTCGCTCCAGGCATCCTGCTTTGCAGGGGGGAAGCGCAGCAAATAGGCGGGGTGGAACGTGGGCATCAGCGGGATCTCGCTGTAGAGGGTCCACTGACCGCGCAATTTGGAAATGGCGGTTTGAGCGTTGAGCAGTCCTTTTGCGGCGGTGGCACCGAGCGTGACGATCACCTTGGGTTTGATCACCGCGATCTGGGCTTGCAGGAAGGGGATGCACGCCTGCATCTCCTCGGGCGTTGGCGGGCGATTGTTGGGCGGCCTGCATTTGCAGATGTTGGCGATGAAGATTTCGTCCCGCGAAAAGCCCATGGCCTCAATCATCTTGGTCAGAAGCTGACCTGCTCGACCGACGAAGGCGAGTCCCTGCGCGTCTTCATCCTGTCCGGGGGCTTCGCCGATAAACAGAATCTCGGGCGAGTCGGGGTTTCCCTGTCCCGGAACCACGCGTGTACGGCTGTCGGCAAGCGGACAGCGGCTACAGGCAGCGGCCTGTTCGGCGATCCGGTCGAGCGCGGCCCGTCGATCGGCGGGAGATTTGGCGGGAAACGGGGGGAGTGGGGGAGGGGGGAGAGATGCCGGAGCGGCGGCGGCCGTGCGGTGACCGGTGGCGGCCGGCCGGTGCGCGGTTGAAGGCGGGGACGCGGGGATCGAGGCGGTGGGAGCCTTGGCCCCCAATCGCGCGAGGAGATCCGGTGGAAAGGGAACGTCTCGCGTGCCGTTTTCCTGTTGGAAACGGAGGTAGTCGATCAACCCGTCAATCGAATCGGTCCAGTCAGACATAAGGGTTATTCAGCCTTTGCGGGCGGCTCGGGCGTGGCGTGTTCCGTTCCGACGGCTTTTCCGAGGTAGGCGGGGAGGTCGATGCCCACCTGTTTGGCGAGTTCGTGCATGGGCGGCAGCGCGCCCATGAGTTTCTGCCCGAGCGAACCTAAGCCCCCCTGCTGACCCCCACCATCCCAGATAAAGATCTTCTCGATCGGCAGGTCCTGGATGGCTTGGGCTTGAATGCGGGCCACATCGACCAGCTTCTCGACGAGCAACAACGAGGCGGCCTGTTCTGCGGACGCACAGGCTTTGACCAAGTTGGCGTACCCTTGTGCCTTGCTGTCGAGAATAGCCTGCACGCCGCGCGCTTCGGCGGTCATCTGAACCACGGTCGCTTCGGCTTGACCTTCGGCGATGCGTATAGCCTTTTGCTTCTCCGCGTCGGCGGCGATCAGCACGCGTTCACGTTCGGCGTTCGCGGGCACCACGATTTCGGCCATGAGGCGTGCCCGTTCACGTTCGGCACGGGCGTCCTCGGCCTTCTTCTGTGCCATTTCCTGAGCCACACGGATTGCGCCATCGGCTTCTTGAGCGGCAGATTCCGCACGGTTGCGCGCCTGTTGTTCGGCCACGTGCTGGTTGGCCCGCGAACTCGCCTTGCGGGCATCCGCATCGGTTTCGGCATGTACGGCCTCGGCGTCCAGACCGGACGACTCCATGCGCATGTCGCGGTTGGCCTTGGCTTCGCCGATTTCGGCGGTTGCGTTCGCGGCGGCGACGGCCACGCGCGTGTCGCGCTGCCGTTCTGCCACGCCCGTCTGTCCCGTCCGCTCCTGTTCGGCGACGTCGACGTTGGCCTGATTGATGGCTTCAGCGGCCGCTCGGCGGCCGAGGGCCACGATATAGCCCGAGTCGTCTTCGATGTCACGGATGTTCACGTTGATCAGCGAGAGACCGATTTTCTCGAGTTCGCCGGAGACAGCCTCGTTGACCTTGCCGAGAAACGCCTGCCGATCACGGTTGATTTCTTCGATCTTCATCGTCGCGATGACGGCGCGCATCTGACCGAGGATGATGTCCTGTGCCTGGTTCTGAATATCCTGTGAGCTCTGACCGAGCAGACGGACGGCCGCGTTCTCCATGATGCCCGGCTCGATCGAGATGGCGGCGGTGACGGTGGTCGGCACGCTGACACGGATGTTTTCGGACGACAGCGCGCTCTTGAGGTCGACCGGGACGACGAACGGTTCCAGATCCAGATACTCATAGGCTTGGAAGAGGGGCCACACGAAAGCCGCGCCACCGTGGATGCACTTGGCCGCGCCATGGCTGGTCTTGCCGTAGATGACCAGGATGCGGTTCGACGGGCAGCGGCGGTAACGCGAGAGGAACGTGATGGTGGTGAGCAACAGGGCCAATCCCAGCAGAAGCCAAAGAAACAGGTTGACGAGTGAGGTGTCGAGGTGTGTGGGAATTTGCATCAGTGGGAGGATCAGGGTATGCATGGTGTAATCTCCGTGTTTTCAGGATTGGGACAGGGGTTCGACGACAAGGGTTGTTTGGCCGATGCGGCTGCGCGCGATGACCGGTGTGCCGGCCTTGATGGCGCCTCCGTCGCAGGAACGCGCTTTAATGTAGCAGACGCTGCCGCTTACGACCACGCGAATCTCGCCGGTGCCGTTCTCCGGGATATCCAAGTAGACCGACGATTCACTGCCCAGGGCCGTGTCGAGGTTGCGCGTGCCGGAGGATGCCAGTTTGGGGAGGATGTGCAGCAGAAAGGCGACCGAGACCATGCCGCCCAACCCCCAGAGTGCGGCTGATCCGAAGACGCGCGAAACCGGAAGGCCGCGTTCGAGGTAGAGCGCGGCCGCCCAGAAGAAGAGCGTGAGGAAGGTCAACAGCGCCCGTAGGCTGAGCAGCTTGAAGGCCAGCACGGTTTCCACCGCGTCGGTGCCGTCGGTGTCCGATCCATCCAGATCACCGTCAGCGTCCCCGCCGCCGGCCAGTCCGATCAGCGACGCGGCCAATTGCCAGATGAACGGCACGCTGATGCAGATGGCGATTCCGTACAAGGTTTGATTCGGGCTTGAAAGCGCATTCCACCAGTTCACCATAATCAGCCTCCTGTGCTGTTGACCATGCGGCTGAGATCGATGTCCGCCCCTGTTCGTCGCACGGTGCGCCCGATCAGCCGCCGCGCGTCCCGGTCGTCCGTCGGCGACAGGCCGTCGGCCAGGGCCGCGACCTCTCGGCAGCAACCGTGGCGGTAGGATCGGACGGTTACAGCCTGTCCGGCCGGAACCGTATGGGAAACAAAATGGTGTTGCCATCGGCCCATCGTGGTGGCACGCGACGGCAGGGCGGCCAAAGCCTGTTCTGCGAAGCCGGCGAGCAGGAAGGGGCATTCGGAGACAGTCGTGAGGCGTTGGCACAGCCGGGCGGCGATGGCTTCATGATCGAAGATAAAAGTGTCGCTATCACGAAAATGACCGAGGCGGAGCCAATCGGCATCGGGTGTCCATGCCATGTGCGTGAGGCGGCAGCCCCACGGGTTGAGGGGCGCATCGGGAGCGCCGAAACAATAGCAGGCGCCGCAGGGTGCGTCCGCGCGTTTCCGCATGCAGCGGGCAAGCGGGGAGTCGGTATCCGGCTCAGAGGGGGGGGCATCAGCGGCCGGTTTGGTCGGCAGGGAGGACTCCGGCTCTGCCGTCTGCATCTGTGCACCGGGGTTTGACACAGGATCCGCCGCACGGGTTATCTTTGCAGGCGCTGGTGTCGGCATGGCAGGAGTGCCGTGCGGCGGGGGCGACGGTCGAGCCGTCGGTTTCGGGATGGGCTGCGGCGGGCGCGCCCGCTGACGGGGAGGTGACATGTTGCGCGCGACGGTGTCGGACGTCGCGATGACATCCTCACGACGCGGTAGCGGCGGGGGGGAGGAGTCAGCCGGAAGGCTGCGGAGGCGGGGGGTGACGCGTTTCACGACCATGTCGATATCGGCCTGCACGAAACCCTGTTGGGTCAGGAACGCTTCCAGCGGCCGCGATTCATGGGGGGAGACCTGCCCGTCGGCAAGCGACATGAAAATCATATCCTCGATCATGCGCATCGTGCCGGTTGCGTGTTGGATGGACCGCAAGCGATAAGGGGGCTTCAATGCCCTCAGGTCGCGCGCGGCCGCCAGATCGCTCTCGTGCGCGCCGATACGGGCCATGATCTCGCGCAACGCGGCGGCCTCCGCAGGCGTAAACGCACCGTCGGCTTCAGCGATCGTCAATACATTGGCGAGATGGAGAACAGTGTGGGTGTCTGGCATGGCGGGTTGCTGTTGCGTGCAGGGTCACATCATTACGTGTCGTGAGCGTATCACTGATCGGGGTCGACGGCAAATGAAAAATCACAATAAAAAATCACGGTAATGGGTCAGTTGGGCGCACAGGGCGAACGCATCTAAATTTCTTCCCTACTGCTAAAAAAGGGACACTTTTCGCAAAAACCGCAAAATATGAGCGAATGTTTCGTCCGCCTCACCCGTGGATACACGGACGGCGGAACGAACATTCGCTCAAAACCGGGTTGATTACCGTCATTCAGCGGTTTCACCGGTACGCCGTCCGTGTATTCACGGGTGAGGCATCCGAGTGAAACCGCAAAGTGGCGGTTTTTGCGGTAGAATTATGATGCGTTTGCCCTGGTTGGGCGCATTCTTGACATGTTCCCGCACGTCTGGCATGCTACTGCCACGTATTCGCCACAGCATGCGGGGTTGAACGCGTGTGTGTCCGCACCACCGGAAAAGCGTGCTCTGCTTTATTTTATCACGCGTGGCTCAGGTCAAATCCGGTGGGCATGACGTGTGCCGCTGGCAACGGCGGCTCCTGGCGGGTCTTGCTGCAGATCGGAACCATGACAACTTACCGGACAGAGCAGGACGCCTTGGGAGAACGGCCGTTGCCGGCAGATGCCCTGCACGGCATCCACACGCAACCGCCACCGCGATAATACCCATGCAGAATACCCCTAAAGGACTACGGCTCCACATCGGCCTGTTCGGACGCCGGAACGTCGGCAAGTCATCGCTGTTGAATGCCATCACCCGGCAGCAGACGTCGATCGTATCGGAAGATGCCGGAACCACGACCGATCCGGTCGAGAAACCGATGGAGATGCTGCCGATCGGCCCGGTTCTTTTCATTGACACAGCCGGCATCGACGACATCGGGGCGCTCGGCGCCAAGCGTGTTGAAAAAACGCGGCGCGTCTTCGACCGCACCGATTTGGCCGTTATCGTTGCTTGCGCCGGCGAGTGGGGCGATTTCGAAGACGCGCTCGTAGCCGATTTTGAACATCGAAAAACACCCCTGCTGGTGGTCTTTAACAAGTCCGATCTGGCCCGCCCACGGGATGCGATCAAAGCCGGGCTGGACAGTCGGAAGATTCCCCACATCGAGCTGTCGGCACTCTCACCGGACTGCCGCCACCCGTTCCGGGACAGGCTGATTCAGAGCCTCCCGGAGGAGTACGTGCAAAGCCCGACCATCGTGGGGGATCTGATCCGTCCCGGTGATGTCGTCATGCTCGTCGTCCCCATTGATTTGGAAGCCCCGAAGGGCCGCCTGATTCTGCCGCAGGTCCAGACTCTGCGTGATCTGCTCGATCATGATGCCTGCGGCCTGGTCGTCAAGGAGCGCGAGATGCGGGAGGCGTTGGGCCGTCTCCGCGAACCTCCCGCCCTCGTGGTGACCGATTCGCAAGCCTTTCTGAAAGTCGCAGCAGACACCCCCGACGGCGTCAGGTTAACGTCGTTCTCCATTCTCTTTGCCCGCATGAAGGGCGATCTCAACACCTTTGCGCGCGGCGCGCGAGTGATCGACGCCCTGCGCCCGGGGGATCGCATCCTGATGGCCGAAGCCTGCACCCACCACCAGATTGGCGATGATATCGGCCGCGTTAAAATTCCCCGCTGGCTCACGCAGGTCGTGGGAGGAAAGCTTCATTTTGAGCACATTCAAGGCTGTGATTTTCCCGAGGATCTCAGCCCCTACAAACTGGCCATCCATTGCGGCTCCTGCACATTCAATCGGCGCAACCTGCTTTCCCGTATTGAGAAATGCAACGCTGCGGGGCTTCCCATCACCAACTACGGCATCGCCATTGCCAAGACCCTCGGCATTCTCGAGCGCGCGCTCGGCCCGTTTCCCGGCGCGCTCGACGCCTACCGCGCGCAGGCGGCACGGGTGTGACCGGTTGCCACCCGGGCTGCGGTCCATGACGGGGTGGTTGTGGCGGGTCGATGAATCCTGTATACTGTTTGAAATTCTCGTGTAGAATAATGTGAAGCGGGGGCTGCCGCCCCGATCGCGGAGGGGTATGAATATGGGCTACGGTGCGATGAAACGGGTCTTGACGGCTCTGTTCTGCGTGTTAATCGCCTGCGCCGCGCACGCGCAGGAAGAGGATGCCTTCGATGATTTTGAGAATGAAATCCAGCAGCACCTGAATTTCACCCGCGTCGCCGACCCTCTGGAGATCGTGAACCGCGGCTGCTTCTGGCTCAATGACAAGCTGTATTTTTACGCCTTAAAGCCCGTCGCGGTCGGGTACAAGACGATCCTGCCGGAGCCGGCGCGCGAGTCGGTGGACAACGTCTTCAGCAATCTGGGTTTTCCGAGAAGATTCGTGAATAATCTGTTGCAGTTGAAAGGGTGTGGCGCGGCGGCGGAGCTCAGGAACTTTGCGTGCAATTCCACGGCAGGCGTGCTGGGTCTTTTGAATGTGGCCGAAGATCATTATCATTGGAAGGCGCACGATGAGGATTTCGGACAAACCTTGGCGTATTACGGAGCCGGTTCCTGGATGGCCGTGCATCTTCCGATTTGGGGACCATCCAATCTGCGCGACGCGCTTGGGATGCTGCCCGATTATCTGTTGGATCCGGTGAGCTATATTGACGCGTGGGGCGTGAGAATCGCGTTGCGCAGTGGAGACGGGGTCAATAAAACGTCACTGAACATCGGGGTGTATGAAGATCTGAAGGCGGAGAGTTTGGACCCCTACAGATTCATGCAGGATGCGTATGAACAAAACCGGCAGAAGCGCTTAAAGGAGTAAGACAAGATGAACAGAACGGTAAGCGTGTTTGGGACCGTGGCGCTGGTTGCAACGGTCGCTTTCGGCCAGGAGGATGCCGCGCGCGCCACGCGCGAGATTGTGGAGCGCACCATCACCCGGGGAATCGCAATTCTGAAAGACCGCGAAACGACCGACGACCAAAAAATGAGCGCGTTTGACGGCTTGTTGGAGGAGAACTGCCACACCGAGCTGATGAGCATGCTGGCGCTTGGAAAGACGGGATGGGCTTCTCTGAGCGCGCAGCAGCGCGGGGCCTTTACCAAGGCCTTTGTGGACCTGATGAAGCGAACCTATTACGGGAAACTCAATCAGTCTGATGTCACACAGGTGGAAGTCAGCTATACAGACAATACTGAAGTGAGTGCAACCAAAAGAAACGTCAAGACGGTCATGAAGAACGCAGGTTCCGATTATCACGTCGATTACAAGATGGCGTGGCGCGATGACAAATGGGCAATCTATGATCTGGAAGTCGAAGGGATCAGTCTGATCGCTTCGTACCGTTCGCAGTTCGATGATTTCTTGAAAAGCAGGACAGTCGGGGAGCTCATCGAGAATCTGGAGCGCAAAGATCAGAAGTTTCAAGTGGAATCCGTAATTCCGTAGCCATCGGCTGGTGAACCTATTTTGATGAATCGATTTTTAAAATTATACCGGCATGCGGTGATCCGTCTGCCGAAAGTGACGCTCCTGATCATGCTTCTGGCAGGGGCGTTTTTTCTGGTTCAATCGCGTCATTTCTTTCTGGATGCCTCCAGCGACTCGTTGATGCTTGAAAGAGATCCGGCGTTGATTCAATACCGGGAGATCGCCGCGCGCTATGAATCCGGTTCGCTGCTGGTTGTGACTTTCACGCCGCATGACGGTGAACTGTTCACCGAGAACGGTCTGCAGCGTTTGCGGCGCCTCCGCGAGGAGGTCAAGCGGGTTCCCTTTGTTGACGGCGTGGTGACGCTCCTGGATGTGCCGCTCTTTCGCAATCCGCCGGTCTCCATTGCCAAGGTTGTTGATCATATTCGCACGCTGGATGATCCCGGGACAGATATTGCGATGGCCCAACAGGAGTTGCTGGAAAGCGAGGCCTATAAACAGCAGTTGATCAGCGCGGACGGACGGACGGCGCTTCTGGCGATACAGGTTGCGCCGGAGCCGGAACTGGATCAGGTGCATCGGGTGCGCTCGAATTGCCAACTGGCGATGGATCAGGGAATCGATCTCAAGCAGAACCGGAAGGTGTACGAAGCGCTGACGCCACGGCTCCGGGAGCTGCAGAAAATCAGCAATAAGAATACGCATGCGATGATCACCGGGTTGCGCAAGACCGTGAAGCCGTGGCAACGCGAGGGGACGCTTTTCATCGGCGGCGGGCTGATGGTCGGCGATGATATGCTGACCTTTATTCGCAGCGACCTGAAAATATTCGGCATGGCCATTTTTGCCTGCATCGCGTTACTGCTGACCTATTTCTTCAGAAGTCTGCGCTGGGTGCTGGCGGCCGTGCTCTGCTGCGCCTATTCCACGGTGGTTATGGTGGGGCTTCTCGGCATGTGTCGGTGGCCGGTGACGGTGATATCATCGAACTTCATCTCGTTGCTGCTGATCATGAATATGTCGCTGGTGATACACCTGGTGGTGCAATACCGGGAGCTGGCAGGCCTGCATCCGGATTTGGGCCTGGGGGACTTGATCAGCGAGACCGTGGCGCACAAGTGGACGCCCTCGCTTTTCACCACATTGACCACGATCGCCGGGTTCAGCTCGCTGGTGCTGTGCGACATCAAGCCGGTCAAGGACTTTGGCCTGATGATGAGCCTGGCGCTGGTGGTCTCGATGGTGACTTCGTTCATCCTGTTTCCCGCCCTCCTGATGCTCTTCAACAAGGAGGAGCGGGGGACCTCGCGTGAAATTGGCCGCTCCATCATCCGGCTGGCGGCTTCTGTTGCTGAGACGCGCGGCACGTTCATCTGGATTATCACCCTGGTGATCATGGGGTTCGTTGGCTTCGGAATGTGCCGCCTGACCGTTGAAAACAGTTTTGTAAGCCACCTCAGGAAGCGCTCTGAGATTTATCGGGGGATGGTTTTTATTGATCGTCAGTTGGGAGGAACAACCCCCCTGGATGTGGTGATCACGCTCCCGGAAGAGACGCGGTCTGCGCCGGCCGCACACGGCAACCTTTCGGCGGAAGAACAGGATGAATTTGACGCGTTTGATGAATTTGACAGCGCACCCTCGTCGGCGCAGTACTGGTACACGCCGGCCAAGCTGGACGTGCTGCGCAAGGCGCATGCCATTATCGAGGCACAGCCGGAGACGGGCAAGGTATGGTCATTTGCGACACTTGTCCGCGTGACCGACATGCTCAATGAGGGGGTTCCGCTGGATGCCTTTGAGCTGGCGATCATGGCCGGAAAGCTTCCCGAATACGCGCGGGATTTGCTGGTGAAGCCCTATGTCAGTGTGGAGCACAACCAGTTTCTCCTGACCGCCCGCATTTTTGATTCGAGTCCGGATCTGAGGCGGAACGCCTTTATCAAGCGGCTGACGAAACAGTTGAATGATGAACTGGGACTTCCGCCGGGCTCCATTATTGTGAACGGCACAGTCGTGCTTTACAACGGCGTGTTGCAAAGTCTTTTCAGATCCCAGATCCTGACGCTGGGGGTGGTGCTGGTTGTCTTGCTGCTCATGTTTATGGCGCTGTTCCGTTCGTTCAAGCTGGCGGCGATAGCCCTCTTTCCCAATGCGATTTCCGCTTTAATGGTGCTGGGCTTGCTCGGGGCCCTGGGCATCCCGCTGGATATCATGACGATTACGATTGCCTCCATCAGCATCGGCATCGCGGTCGACGACACCATTCATTACATCCACCGCTTTGGGGAGGAGTTCAAACTCTGCGGCCGTTATGTGCAGTCCATGCGCGCGACCCATCAGGGCGTGGGTCGCGCCATGTTTTACACGTCGGTTACGATCGTTTGCGGCTTTATGCTCCTGGTCTTTTCCAACTTTGTCCCCAGCATCCTGTTCGGGATTCTCACCAGTGCGGCGATGGTGGTGGCGTTGTTTGGCGCGCTGACGCTGCTGCCCCGACTGATTATCACCTTCAAACCCTTTGGGCTCGAACGGGATCTTTTATGAACAAAACCGGATTTGACAACGATAAATACCTTCAGCAGCAATCGGAAGAGATCATCCGCCGCACGGAGATGTTCGGCAACAAGCTCTATCTCGAATTTGGCGGCAAGCTGATGTTCGACTATCATGCCGCGCGGGTGCTGCCGGGATATGATCCGAACGTCAAGATCCGTCTACTGCAGCAGCTCCGGGACAAGGCGGAAATTGTCCTCTGCATTTTTGCGGGAGACATCGAGCGCAAGAAGGTTCGTGCCGATTTCGGGATCTCTTACGACGCCGATGCGCTCAAGACGATTGACGATCTGCGCGAGGCGGGGCTTTGTGTGCGTGCCGTGGTGATCACCCGTTTCGACGGCCAGCCGGCCGCGAAGCAGTTCAAGACCAAGCTTGAGCGGCGGGGTGTCGCGGTCTATTGCCACCGGGCGACGCAGGGCTATCCGACCGACATTGAAACGATCGTCAGTGATGAGGGATATGGCGCCAACCCGTATGTGACGACCGAGCGACCGATCGTCGTGGTGACCGGACCAGGGCCGGGCAGTGGAAAACTGGCGACCTGCCTGACCAATCTCTACCATGATCGCCGTAACGGCCGTTTGGCAGGCTATGCCAAATTCGAGACGTTCCCGGTCTGGAATATGCCCCTCAAGCATCCGGTGAACGTGGCTTATGAGGCGGCCACGGCAGACCTGCTGGATGTCAACATGATTGACCCTTTTCATCTTGAGGCGCATGGCAGCGCCTCGGTCAATTACAATCGCGACATTGCCGCGTTTCCGCTTGTGCGGGCGATTTGGGAGAAGATTACGCAGTCCCCGTGCCCCTACAAATCGCCGACGGACATGGGGGTCAACCGTGTTGGATTCGGCATCGTGGACGATCTGACGGTGCGCGATGCGGCGCAGCAGGAGGTCATCCGCCGCTACTTCCGGCATGCCTGCGAGTATGCGTTGGGCATGACGGAACGTGAGACCGTCTCACGTGTCGAGATGTTGATGCAGGAATTGCGGGTTTCGTCGACTGATCGGTTGGTGGTGAACCCCGCCCGGAAGGCGGCGGAGGAATGTGCCGCGAGCGGCAAGGGGGATCGCGGTATCTGTTGCGGGGCGGCGATGGAGCTGGGAGACGGCCGCATCGTGGTGGGTAAGAACTCGACGCTCATGCATGCGGCGTCGGCGATGGTGCTGAATGCGGTGAAACTGATGGCGGGCATTCCGGATACGATCCATCTGCTTTCACCCGACGTCGTCAAGGCGATCGTTCGGATGAAGCGGGACGTGCTGACCGGCAAGCATACGAGTTTGAATCTGGATGAGACGCTGATTGCGCTGGCCATCAGCTCGGCATCCAATCCTGCAGCCCAGGCCGCGCTCGACCATCTGCCCGATCTGCGGGAGTGCGAGGTGCACCTCACGCACATCCTGAGCTCGGGTGACGATGTCGGCATCCGGCGCCTCGGTCTCCGGCATACCTGCGACGCCCACTTTGCAACGGCCGATCTCTATATTGAACAATAGAAAATGGCGCCCCTGGGGTGACTCGAACACCCGACCGGCGGATTAGAAATCCGCGTGAAACCATAAAAACAATGTATTTTTGATTGGCTGTTGTAATTCTGTTGACAACACACCTCCCTATGTTGTAACTTTGCTTTGCGTTAAGGGTAAACAGACGCAAGGAAAGGCGGCGGGGTATGGCAACAAAAAGACAGAAGACAGACACCCGGCATTTAATGCAGCGTGGGTCAATATGGTACGTTCAGGCGCGGTTACCAGACGGCCGGCGGCTGGTTCAGTCTACAGGAGAAACCGACCTGACGGCCGCCCGTTCTGTCCGGGATCACCTGCTTGAACCGCTGGCGCTATCCGATACCAAGGCGCGATTGGCGGCTGTTCAGGCGTCGATAACCAGCGTCGAGGATCGTCTCACAGCGATCCAAGATGCTGCCCCATCCCTGCCCATGCTGGCCGCGTGGCGGGTGTTTGTCGATATGCCGAAGGGGAAGACGGGCCGGGGCCGCCGGATCAATCCGGGGGAGCGTACCCTTGCCGATTACGAAGGGCGCTGGGGTGCGTTCTGCGATTGGATGGAAGGGGCATACCCCAAGCACGGCAAGAGCGGCAAACCCGCCCCCCGTGAGTTGCGAGAGGTCACACCGGAACAGGCACGGCATTACATTCGAGACTGCGAAAAGGCCTGGTCACCGAACACCCGCAACAAAACCCTATCATTTCTGCGGCTGTTTTTCTCCGTTCTGTCCGATGTTGCGAGGGTACAAGATAACCCGTTCGCAGGCATGGAAGCGACACCGCACAGCACCGCGAAAAAAAGCAATCTTACGCTCTCGCAGTTGACTGCAATCTCGAAACAGTTAGAGGGCGCCGGGGAGATCGAAACGCTTTTTGCGTTGGGTTTCTATACCGGCGCGCGGCTGGGGGATTGCTGCAATTTTAGATGGTCTGACTTCGATATTGAGGCCGGGAAGCTGACCTTCACACCGCACAAAACGGACAAGGGGCGCAATGAAATCAGAATGGCCATTCATCCGGCATTGCTGCGGATACTCCAGAAGACCCCGCCGGCGCGGCGCAAGGGGGTTCTACTCCCTGAAACGTGCAAGCTATACAACCGCGATTCTTCTGCGGTCTGCGGTATGATTCAGAAGGTTTTCATCGCCGCCGGGATCGAGACAAGCGAAGCCGTGAAGGGATACGGTCACCGGGTGGCGCGGATCGGCTTCCATAGTTTGCGACATAGTTACATCACCGGTCTGATCGAAGCGGGCGTTGATATGGATACCGTCCGCAGACAGGCCGGGCATTCGACAATCGGAATGACAGCGCACTACTATCACGGGGAGCAGGCGGCGCAAGGTGCTTCGTTGAAACTTCCGGACATATCGAACGCCACCGTCCCACCCCTCGCCACGGGCACCGCAGGCAGCCTGGGCGCGGTTCTGGACGGTCTGCGGGCACTGGATGCGGCTGGGTTGCAGGCGGTGTTGTCGGAAACGAAACGGCTTATCAAAGAGGGTGTAGCAATGTGAGGACTGCACAAGTGCCAAAGCACGGGGCACGGATTGCACTCGTATTCACAGCGGATGGCATGGATCGGGCCTGCACCAAAACCTTCTGTGCTGAGGTTGCGGGCAAAGGATCGCGCCGGCGCATCATCCTCACGCCGCGCCTCGAATCAGGGCGTTCAGGTCGGACTCCCGGACGCCACATGCGCGGATGAACCCTGGAATCTTGAATTTCTTAATCGCGCCTTGCCGCGCCAGATGGTGCAGGCTCCTCTTGGTCCGATTGAGGCGCTTCGCCGCCTCTTCAATCGGGATGATCCGATCGGGCGGTACCTGCGCTGCCCCTTCCGCCAAGCCGAGTGTGTGCATGAGCTGATCCCGATCCGCATGCGTGCGCACGGGATCGGATTCGAGTATCGCCTTCAAGGCCACAAGTGTTGCTGTTTTCATCGTCTTCCTCCGTTAGGCTTTGCCAGCAAAATTCCGGCATCGGCCGATTAAATGGTTTATTTGCCGTCTTCTGAACCCGCCGGCGCCGGGTCGCCGGCGTCCCAGATGTACAACCCCTCGGGTACGGGCACTCGGTTGCGCGACAGCTCCCAGGTCGATCCCGTCCAGACGTAGACCCGGCCGCGCACCCCCGGACCCGCCCGCACCGGGGCGTCGGCCGATGGCACAAACACCACCCGCGGCCCGGTGCATCCGGCCAGGAAGAGCGCCAACCCCAGCGCGGCCGCGGCCAGCGCCCGCAAGGCCCCACCGCCCACTGATAACCGGTCACTGATCACAGATCACTTTTCCTTCCCCCTCCCGGCCTTCCATTCCGCCAGTCGCCTGTCGAGCCGCTCGCGCAACCCCGGCTTGGCAGATACGTCCTCGCCGGCTGTGCCGGTTTGGCTTTTCACCAACCCGGTCAGCCAGTCGAGAATCGCCTTGAAGAGCGCCGCCCACATGCAGCGCTTACCCTTTCTTGGCCAGGCCGCGGCTTATGGTGTACCCCATTGCCGTGAAGGCCGCCGTCACCAGCGCCACCACCTTTGGCCACACTCCCGCTTCGGGGATGGCCCCGCTGGCGATCAGGAAGCCGACCATCGTCGCCCCCAGCGTCAGCCAGAATTC
>CAZOJL010000070.1:0-16586 GCA_964580075.1 uncultured Akkermansia sp.
TAAAACCGGAAGTTGAAACCACAAAGATCGCAAAGAGCACAAAGAGAGAAGGATTTACAGAGAATACATCCGGCACCAAATGGTGCCCCCTATGCACTAATCCTAACATTCTTTCTCTGTGTTCCTTGTGTTCTTTGTGGTGAATTATCTGCCGTTTTCAGGATAACTTCCGCCACGCCGTCAGCCAATGGAAAGGCGCCGCGCACGAGGGCGACGGCGTCCCCGCCGCGCCGCAGGATTTTGGAAAGGAACCTGAAGGCGCTTGCAAAACCGCCGGTTTGCCAGAACCTCGCCAGGGACAGCCCTTCCCGCATTTCTCTTTCCTGATTTTCTGACATGGATCACAAAGCGCCGGCCCTACGGAACGAATGGCAAGAAACAAAAGTGTCGCGCGCCTGTCGGCCACCCGCCCCCGACACGCGACACTCTGTTTCCTTGGATAACCGAGAACCGCACACCGACAACCGGTTCTCCCCCTCCCCCCTACCGACATAGGTGTTAAGCTAAGATGCCTTTGCTGGTTTCTTAACGGTTTATTGCTCAATGGGTTATAACCATGAGAACAACATCCAACATCCAACACCCAACGCCCAATGGCGGAACTGTCAATCATCCCTTGGAATTTGGGCGTTGGGTGTTGGGCGTTTTCAGTGGGGCCTCTGGCGCGGTGCCGCCAGATGGATCAAAATGAGAATGGCTGTGATTTCCAACTACTCCCGTGAATCGGTTTATGATATGCTGGGCGGCAACCAGGAGGATACCATGTTATCACGAAACGTTGTGGGTGCAGTCATGCTGGCGTTCGGGCTTTCGGCCCAGGCGCAATCGTCATCGGTTTATCTGGTCAAGATAACGGACATGGCGAAAGTGGATGCGTATGAGGTGATGTCGCGTGAGGAGGTGAGCGCGCTGCAGAAGGCGATCGGCGAGGAGAGCCGTATCTTCACGGCCGCGATGTCTGCTGCCAAAAAGGGATGGAGCGAAGACGAACTGACCAAGGGAACGACGTTTCCCGCAGCCGCGTTCAACCTCCGGAAGATGCAACAGCAGGGACCTTTCTCCCAGGAACAGGCCCTGAAGAAGAAGGAAAAAGCCCTCGAACGGGAAGCGGCTTCCTTGGAGCGGGAGATGGAGCGGAACAAGAAGAAAGGGTCGAAGACGGATGCGGCCAAAGAGGCTTTGCGGGAGATGTCGATACGTAATGCCTATGACCTCTTGCTGACGAAGATGAATGAATTGCTCAAGCGCGACGTGCCCCGAAACGGATTCTGATGCTGACGACCGGAGTGACGGGGCGGAATGGGGTGGAGTGCGCGATGGCCTTTCGAATAGCGGCATGGTCTCTGAAACGGCGTAACCGGGCGGTGGAGGCCTTTTTGAACCGTCCGGCGTTTGACAGTCGGGCCGAGACGGCCGCCGCGGAGGTGCTGGCGGCGATCCGGCGCGAGGGCGAATCCGCCATTCTGGCGGCCGCAAAGCGATTTCAGGGCGGGGTTGATCTGACCGGCCGGACGTTGCGCGTCACGGCGGGTGAGCTTCGCAAGGCCCTGCGGGGCGTTCCGCCCGCTGCGGTGCAGGCGGTCTGCGAGGCGCACGCCCGCGTGACGGCGTTCGCCCGTGCCGGTCTGCGCCGGCCGTGGACGATGCGGACGCCCCGGGGCGGCGTCCTCGGTGAGCAGTACGCGCCGCTCGACCGGGTCGGCGTCTATATCCCGGGAGGCACGGCGCCGCTGGCGTCGACGGCGGTGATGACCGCGACGCTGGCCCAGGTGGCGGGTGTTCCTGAAATTGTCGCCTGCACGCCGTGCGCGCCCGACGGCGCGGTCAATCCGGTGTTGCTGTTCGCGCTGACGCTCTCGGGCGCAACGGAGATTTACCGGGTTGGTGGCATCCAGGCAATCGGACTGATGGCGTATGGGACGCGGCGGGTGAGGCCGGTTCAAAAAATCGTCGGTCCTGGCAATGCCTATGTCACCGCGGCCAAGCGCCAGGTGTACGGCACGGTGGCCATCGACCTGGTGGCCGGGCCGAGCGAGATCGCGATTCTGGCTGACGCGTCAGCCAGGGCCTCATGGGTGGCGGCGGATCTGCTGTCGCAGGCTGAGCACGGCAGCGGACTGGAAAAGGCCTTGCTGGTGACGGACAGCGCGAAACTGGCGCGTGCGGTGGCGGCCGAGTTTTCGCGCCAGACGGCCTTGTTGCCGCGGCGGGAAGCGGTTGAGGCGGTGCTGCACAACGGCGGGTTGCTGGCGGTGGTCGTGCCCGATCTCGACCAGGGGATGGAATTGTGCAACCGGTTCGCGCCCGAGCATTTCGAACTGATGACGGCGGACGCTCCGGCGCGCGTCAAGGCGGTGCGGGCGGCGGGTGCGGTGTTTGTCGGCGGGTGGACCCCGGAGTCAGTGGGTGATTTCATCGCCGGCCCGAGCCATGTGCTGCCGACCGGCGGCGCCGCGCGGATGTTTTCGGGTCTGACGGCGGACGATTTCCGCAGGCGGACCAGTCTGGTGCGGTTTACCCGGCGTGACCTGGTCGACACGCGGGCGGCGATCGAAACCTTCGGCGCTGTGGAGGGGCTCGACGCCCATGCGCGGGCGGCGGCTGTCAGGTTTGGCAAGAGGTGAGGAGCTTGCGAATGAACCGATACGTGACACAAGCGGTGCAGACACTGGAGGCCTATACGCCGGGCCAGCAGCCCAAGACCGTGGGCATCGTCAAACTCAATACCAATGAAAACCCCTATCCGCCGAGTCCGGCGGTAGGCAACGTGCTGGCGGCCTTTGATCCGGCCCGTTTGCGTCTCTATCCCGACCCGCTGTCGGTCAAGACGCGCGCGCGAATTGCCTCCATTCACGGCTGTTCGCCGCAGCAGGTGTTTGTCGGCAACGGGTCGGACGAGATTCTGGCGTTGTGTACGCGGGCGTTTGTCGAGGACACCGGTTCGATCGGTTATTTCGAGCCATCCTACTCGCTTTATCCCGTATTGGCGGCTATCCGCAAGGCGGACAAGCGGCCGGTCGGGCTGACCGACGATTTCCGCTGGCAGATGCCGGCGCGGTATCAGGCCTCGCTGTTTTTTCTGACCAACCCCAACGCGCCGACGAGCCTGTTGTTCGATTTCGCGACCGTGGGGGCTTTTTGCAAGCGGTTTGACGGGGTGGTGCTCATTGACGAGGCGTATGCCGATTTCGCACGGTGCACCTGCATGGAGCTGGCGTTGCGTCCGGGGAATGCCAACACGCTGGTGATGCGGACGTTATCCAAGGCGTTTTCGTTGGCCGGTCTGCGGTTCGGATATGTCGTCGGTCCCGAGGCCCTGATCACCGCGCTGACCAAGATCAAGGACTCCTACAACATGGACGTGCTGTCTCAGGTGGTCGGGTTGGCGGCTTTGAATGACCTGGGGCACATGCAGGCGAACGTGCGCCGCATCCAGGAGACCCGCGCGCGTCTGACGATCGAACTGAGGCGGCGGGAGTGGACGGTGCTCGATTCCGAGACCAACTTTCTTTTTGCGCGTCCGCCGCATGACAACGCGGCCGAACGATTTGAACTGTTGCGCGACGCCGGCATCTATGTCCGTTATTTCCCGGGACCCCGTACGGGCGCCCACCTGCGCATCACCGTCGGAACGGACGAACAGGTCGATGCCTTTCTGAAACAGATTTCAAACTAGCATTCCGCGTGGATGAGTCCTCATGCAACAACCCCGGACAACCGAAACCCTGAACCAGCGCAACCCGTCCTTTGATAACCGGCTGCGTCCGGCGCGGTTTGAAGATTTTGTGGGACAGGAGCGGGTGCGTGAGCGGCTGTTGCTGGCCGTCGAGGCGGCCAAGCGCCGCGGCGAGTCTCTCGACCATGTGATGCTCTCGGGGCCGCCGGGGCTGGGCAAGACGACGCTGGCCTTCATCCTGGGCGAAGCCATGGGGGTGCATGTAAAGGCCACATCGGGTCCCGTGATCGACAAACCGGGTGATCTTGCCGGATTGCTCACCTCGCTCGAACCGGGCGATATCCTTTTCATCGACGAGATCCACCGGATGCAGCGCGCGGTCGAGGAGTACCTCTACTCGGCGATGGAGGACTTCGTGATCGACATCATGATCGATCAGGGACCCAACGCCCGGTCGGTACGGCTGGATCTTCCCCGGTTCACGCTCGTGGGTGCGACCACCCGAAGCGGTCTGATCTCGGCGCCGCTCCGGTCCCGGTTCGGCATCGCCAACCGGCTTGACTATTATCCGGTTGAGACGCTGCAGGAAATCATCACCCGATCGGCCGCGCGCCTCGACGTGGCGATTGACCACGACGGCGCACGGGAAATCGCCTCGCGCGCTCGCGGGACTCCCCGCATCGCCAATAACCTCCTGCGCCGGGTGCGTGATTACGCCGAGGTCCGCGCCGACAGCTTCATCACCCGCGAGGTCGCGGCCGCGGCGCTGGCGATGCTGGAGATCGATCCCCACGGATTGGACGAGATGGACAAGCGGTTGCTGGAGGCGTTGGTGGTGAAATTCGGCGGCGGCCCCGTCGGTCTGACCAATCTGGCGGTTGCGGTGGGGGAGGAGCCCGACACGATCGAAGAGGTCTATGAACCCTACTTGATCCAGGAGGGGTACCTGGAACGCACGCTCCGGGGCCGGATGGCGACAGACCTCTGTTACGCGCGCCTGGGGCTGAGCACGGAAAAGCGCCGCTAGTACATGAAGGCGTTGGCGCCGTACATCTGCTGGTAGATCACGTAGATCAGGACTCCGATCGCGATGATCGATATCGAAGCCGCAACAATAAAGAACGGATGACAGGTGTCGACGATCAGACGCGGGGGCTCATCCGCCTGAATCGCGGTCATGGTGACAGCGCCCTCGGATTCAGCGGAGGCGGATGTCGCGGTGGAGACCGAACCGGGGCGCTTGACACGGATGGTCCGCTTTTGCGTCAACGGCACGGACGTGGCGGCTGCGGAAACCAGCGGAACCCCGGACTCGGCCAGCCTGGATGTTTTCTTTGAAGACGGAAGCCCCGGGATGTGTGCGGTGTAACGCGATTTGGGCATGGAGGAGGGCGTGCCCGGAAGAACGGCAGGGACTCTCAAGGTCGGCATTTCAGCCGGGCGTTTCAGCCGGATCGTTTTGGGCGGGGCATCCATGTCGGCGTAGGTCGTGGCAGCAGGTGCAGACGTGTCCACAGCGCCGGCACTGATAGCCGACTCCAACGAAATACGGGATGTTTTCGACTTGGACGCCTGGATTTGCGGATCGGACGGCGGTTTGGGCCCCGGGGGCAACGGATTGGAACCCGGCCGGGGCGGGTTTCCCGAAGATCCGGGGGCGGTCGGGCGAAGCACACGGATGGTCTTTAAAGGCGTTACGCCTGCAGGGAGCGCTCCGGGATCCGGAGTCTCGTGCGAAGCGGAGGGGGCTTCCGATATGTCGGTGTTGTCGACAGTGGAATCGGTCTTGGGGAACGGCGACTCTTTCGGGGGTGGAGTCGGGATGGGTGTCTCTTCCAGCTCTGCCATGGGATGCCTCCAGTTACGATGACGGTCAAACCGCCATTACTTCCGCTTCCTTGTTTTTGAGATCTTTGTCAATCTGACCGATGTGGGCGTCGGTCGATTTTTGGATTTCGACGAGTCCGGCGTCGCGGTCATCCTCGGTGACGTCGCCGTTCTTTTGAAGTCCTTTGACCGCATCATTGGCGTCACGTCGGACGTTGCGGATGGCGACACGGGTTTCTTCCGACAACCGCTTGGCCACCTTGACGATCTCCTTGCGGCGTTCTTCGCTCAACTCGGGAATCGGCACCCGTATGACGCGGCCGTCGTTGCGGGGCGTGACGCCGATGTTGGCCGCCAGGATTGCCTTTTCGATGTCGGCCAGTGCGGTGGGGTCGTAAGCATTGATCACGATCAGGCGGGGTTCGGGCGCCGAGATGCCGGCAATGTCGCGCAGTCGGGTCGGCACACCGTAATACGGCACCTGTACATTCTCCACCAAGGCCGGAGAGGCCTTTCCGGTGCGGAGTCCGGTAAACTGCTCTTTCAACATCTTGACGGTGTTGTCCATCTTCTCTTCCGCGTCCAAAAGCACATCATCCACGGTTTTCATCTCACATACTCCTCATGGTACGGATCTATTCTCCCGGGGCATCTGTCACCAGCGTACCGATCTGCGCGCCGCAGACAATCTGTTCCAAGGCCTGCTTGTCAAAAAAGTTGAACACTATGATGGGGATTTTGTTGTCCATGCACAAGGCAAAAGCGGCGGAATCCATAATCCGCAGCCGCTCCCGGAGCGCGACCTGGTAGGACACCGTCTCGTAACGGACGGCGTCCGGGTTTGTGTGGGGGTCGGAGGAATAGATCCCGTCGACCTTGGTTGCCTTGAGCAACACGTCGGCGCCGACTTCGTTTGCCCGGAGTGCGGCGGCGGTATCGGTGCTGAAGTAAGGGTTGCCTGTTCCACCCGCAAAAATGACCACCCGCCCCTTTTCCAGATGGCGGACGGCCCGTCGCTGGATGAAGGGTTCGGCCACCTGGGGCATGTCGATCGAGGTTTGCAACCGGGATTCCATTCCCATGTGTTCGATGGCATCCTGTAAGGCGAGGCCGTTGATGATGGTCGCGAGCATGCCCATGTAGTCGCCCGTCGTCCGGGCGAGGCCTCTGGCTTCACCGGTGGCGCCTCGGAAAATGTTGCCACCGCCAAGCACCACGGCGACCTGAACGCCCAGTTCGGAGATCCTCCGAATACGCTGGGCGACATCCGCGATAACCGCAGGGGCGATGCACTCGCCCGTGGCGGCGTTGCCCAGCACCTCGCCGCTGAGCTTCAACAAAATCCGGTTATAACGAATCTCAGGTTTTTGCTCCGTAGCCAAAAAACACCTCGGTGCTTGTTTTAACGTGCAGTCATAGTAACGGAAAAAGGCCTGCAGGACAATACGAAAAAAGAACGTCTGCAACATTGACAGCCCGATGTCGATTTGATACATTCTGCGCCTTCGTTGTCACGGCAGTAGTAGAGTCAGGAATCACACATGGCCATTCATCAGCAAGCAACACGCGCAAAACCGAAAGCAAAGCCCCCCGCGTCTGATTCAGCGAAAAAAAAAGGGGGCGTGGCGTCTGGGGCTCGGAAAGTGGCTGGCGGGAAGCGTGATGCCGTTCGGTCCGGCAAACACACCCGACCGTCGGCGGCACCCCCGAAAAAACCCGCCGTGGCACCCTTGGCTCGGAAGAAGCCGGTTGCTTCGCGCGCGGTCATGCGCGGCGGCAAGGCGTCGGCGGCATCCGCTCGCGTGCCAGTGAAGTCCGCCGTCCGGCCAGTTGCCGCTCCTGTTACGCACGTCTCCACCAAGACGAGTCACCACGGGACCGTCAAATTTTCAAAGAAAGATATGGAGGGATTTCGCAAGGAACTGATCATTCTGTACGAAGACCTGACCGGACAAATCGGAAAAATGCGGAAGAGCGCCCTCACGCGTGACGACGAGGTAAATCTGGAGGAGGATGGGTCGGATGCCTTTGACCGGCTGTTTACCCTGGAACGGGCCGGTACCGAGCAGGAGACCATCAATCAGGTCGTGAATGCGCTGCGTGCGATCCGTGATGGCGCCTACGGTTTGTGCGACGCATGCGGGTGCCTGATCGAAAAGGCCCGACTTCAGGCGCTGCCGTTTGTGAAGAAGTGCGTGGCCTGTCAATCGGAGGTCGAACGGCACCGCGCGCACGGCAACACGGTCTCGCGCAGGATGATTCCATGATCGCCCGCGCGCTAGCCGTCACGGGGCTGATTATCGCGTCTGATCAGTGGACCAAGTTATGCATCCTGCGCGCGTTTCCTGTCGTGGGCGACGGTTTTGTGCTGATTCCGGGTGTCTTGGACATTCGCCATGTGCAGAATTCGGGGGCGGCCTGGGGCATGCTCCAAGGCCGGCACGTGCTGCTGATCGTCTGTGCGGCTGCCGCGCTGATCTGGATGACGGCCCAGATGAAGCGCACATTCCTCCCGCTGCGTTTCGGCTGGGTGATCTGGGGGCTTCTGACCGGCGGCATTATCGGCAACGTGATCGACCGGGTGTGGCGTGGGTTCGTCGTGGATTTCATAGACGTTCACGGTATCCATTTTCCCACATTCAACGTTGCCGATGCGGCTATTTCGCTGGGTGTCGTGGGCCTGATCCTGTCGCAATGGTTTCAGGAGCGGCAACAGAAACACGCGCTGACGGGGAGCCGGTGAGGCTGTTAAGCTATGAAGTTCAGGCTTCGCATCGTACGTTCCCGGCCGGGGACGCCTCACGCGACTCGCACGGATCTCGAGAACGCGGGGGATTCCCCGTTGCAACCGAAGCCCAGCAGCTTCCCGTGCGTTCGTTCTCTCAACCTGTCACCCGCGAGACGGTTTCTGTCGGCTGCGTGGGGCGAGTGTAGAAACCACGCGCGGGCCGTGTTCGTCTTGACGCCTGAGGAACGCCGGGTGGTCATGCTGGTGACGGCCCTGTTTATCCTCGGTTTGGCCGTCCGGCTGGTGCGGGGATGCGCCGCCGCGCCGCAGGAAACGTACCCCGGACGCGTTCCAGACACACCCCGAACGGAAGACACAGCCCCCCCGGGATTCCGTTGATGACGGGTGGCCGACAGGCGCAAGCGCGTGTCTTTCGGTGGCGATGCTCGTGATTACGGATAGAGCGTGATCGCGTGCACATACGACAGCTTGGCCAAGCGGTTTAGCACGGCCTTGAATGCCGGTTGACGTGTTGATCCGACGCACAGCACCCGCCGTGATCCGCAGATGCGCGCGCCCTGAGGGCTTTCATCAAACCGCACGCTCGGATCGATGCGCGCGACTTGCGAGCGGGACAGGGCGTTGTCGGGGATGCAAAACATATACGACAGCCCGCCGGCATCATCCGTGCCGCCATCTGTCGTGTCACGCAGTGCGCAAAGTTCCGGAGCAATCAGCAGAATCTCCGAGCGTACCGGGTGTTCCATGCAGCCTGCCGCCAGCCACGCACAGGCCGTTATGGCAACCCCGATCCGAAACTGCCTGCCGGTGCGCCCGGGTGCGGAAACGGGTGAACGTAAAGCCATAAAAGAGCTACTGATGGGGCTTCGCCTCATGCGCAATTCCAGCCAGACGCGCCTCGATCGCGGCGACTTTGGCCTTCAGGCGTTCGAGCTGACGCGGAACCGCCAGCGTGCTGACGAACGCCCGCTTTGATTGGGCCGGGGCACCCAGCACGAACTCGCCCGGGGGAACGTCTTTGGAGACGCCGGCTTGTGGCCCCACTTGCGAGCGGTCGCCAATGGTGATATGCCCGGCAATTCCCGCCTGCGCCCATACCATCACGCCGGACCCGATCTTTGAGCTTCCGGCCACGCCGACCTGCGCCACAATGCCGCTCATGTCGCCGATTTGCACGTTGTGGCCGATTTGGACCAGATTATCGATTTTGACGGCATTGCCGATCCGCGTGCGTCCGAAACGAGCCCGGTCGATCGTCGTGTTGGCGCCGATCTCCACGTTATCGCCCAACTCCACGATGCCCATTTGCGGAATCTTTTCAACCCGGAGGGACGCATCCGGCCCCTGTTCCACGGCATACCCATATCCGTCACTGCCGATGCGCACCCCACTGTGCAAGATTACGCGATCACCGATCAAGCACCCTTCCCGGACCGTCACCTGGGGGTACAACAGACCGTCACACCCGATACGGGCGTTTGAACCAATCCAGCACTGGGCTTCGATCCGCGTGCGGTCGCCGATGACCGCCTGATCCTCGATCACCACATACGGGCCGATGAAGACGTCCTGGCCCAGGCGGACACCCTCGCCCAGCACGGCGGTCGGATGGATGCCGGGCTGGCGTGTCACGGGCTTCGGACAGAACAGGGCCGCCAGTGCGGCGAAGGCCTTGTCGGGATTGTCAACACGGATCAGGGCGCGGCACGACCAGGTGCCCGTCCATGCCGTTTCGACCAGAACGGCCGAGGCACGCACGTGGGGCATCAGGTGCTCGTAACGGAGATTTGCCAGGAACGACACATCTCCCGGACGCGCGTCATCGAGCGACGACAAGGCGACAATCCGCTCGGTCGCATCTCCTTCGACAGAGCCTTTGAGCGAGGCGGCAAGTTGGGCGACTGTCCGAGTCATGGCGCGCGCTCCATTTTCACGAGATTTCCACACACGCGACTCATGGGGCGGCCTTAGGCGCCGCGGCGGCGGGTGCCTTAGGCGCTGGGGCGGCGGGTGCTTCAGGCGCCGGGGCGGCGGCGGGTGCTTCTTCAGGCGCCGCATCCGGCGATGCGTCAACCGGTACAACCGCGGCCGGATCCACGCCCAACGCCCGCAGAACGTCGGCCGTGATGTCCAGCGTGGCGTCATGATAGAGCACCGGCGCCGTCGGCAACACAAGCGTGATCTGTTTCTCGTCGGCGATCTTCTTCACGACCGAGCGGATGTCGTCGGTCGTCCGCTTCAACAGCATCCGCTCGCGCTCGTTCAACTGCATCCGGTGGAGGTCTTCCAACTGCTTCAACTCGTCGCTTGCAATTTTCGCCTCGTCATATTTCTTCTTGGCATCGACCTCGGCCTTTTTGCGCGCCGTCTCGCTGAGAACCGGGCTCTGGACCTCCTGGGCGGCATCCTCAAAGGCCTTGACCGCCTTGCTGACCTTGGCGGCTTTGGCGTCACCCTCAGCCTTGAGGGTGTTGTAGGTGTCTTCAATCGCCTTGCGATCACCGGCCGTGTTCGGATGCAGTCTGACAATCCGCTCGAAATCAACCACCGCGACCTGCGCCGCAGCCGAACACACGCCGAGACACGCGGCGATCCCCAGAATCTGTGCACATTTCATCTGCTTCATAAAGCCTCCCTTGTCGGCTGTGCCGATCTGTTGCCTATTCAAATCCAATCCAGAAGATAAACGCCTGCTTCTCGGTGTTGTCGGGTTCAATGATCGGCCATGCATAGTCCACGCGGATCGGAAAACCGGGGATGTCGATCCGCAGGCCCATGCCCATGCTCGCGGCGAATTCCGACAGGTCGGGCGAGAAGGCGTCGGCATCCAGGCTGCCCGCGTCGACAAACGTAGCGAACCGCAGCGCCTTGAAAACCGGGATGGTGTACTCCGCCGACGCGCAGGCGAGTGTCTTCCCGCCGACGGGGTACCAGGTGTCGCCGTCCGCGCTCACCTTCGGTCCCACGCTGCGGTAGTCAAAGCCGCGGACGGTCCGGCCGCCGCCGAGGAAGAGTCGCTCGTTGATCGGCACCTCGTCATCGCCGTAGGCGTCAACGGTCTCGAGACGCGCCCGCAGACTCAGCACATGGCCGCCTTTCCACGGCATTCCGTACCACTTGCGCACGTCGAAGCCGAACGTGTAGATGTCGTACTCGCCGCCCAGAATCGATCCGCCGAGCTCGGCGAACACCGTTGCCTCCATCCCGCGGGTGGGCACGAACGGCTTGTTGCGGGTGTCATAATTCCAGAACACGCGAAGCATGCTGTTGAAACCGGAATCCGTATCGGTAAAGTCAAAATCAGTTCCATCCGCAAAGGCGTACGTATCGCCGTTCAGGAAGATGACGCTATCCAGACTCACTTGCTCAAGCGTCTGTTTGAAGCCGATGCGGCCGACCCGGACCGGGTAGGAGATTCCGACAGCCACGCCTGTGCGCAGGTCATCGAACTCATCATAGCTGCGGACCCGCCGGTAGGCGTCGACCTGCAAGACCATGGGCCGGTCAAACAGCCAGGGTTGGATCCAGTTTGCTTCGAGGGTCTGCCGCTCGGACCCGAGTTCGGCCCCCAGACGGGCTTTCTGGCCGCCCCCCGTGAAGGAGGGCCAGTTCAGGATGTCGAAATTGTTCTGCGAGACTTCAACAAACCCCATGAAGTTGTCGATGGTGGAGAAGCCGGCGCCGATCATGAAGTTGCCAGTGCGCTGTTCGGTCACGTTGACGATCAAATCCGACACGGCCGCTGTTTCGGTCTCGACCAGCGACTCGCGCACCTCGCTGAAATAGTTGAGATTGCGCAGCCGGTTCATGCTGCGCTCGATCCGCACGGCGTCGGCCTCGTCGCCGGGCGCGACGAGAATCTCACGGCGGATCACCTTGTCCTGGGTGCGAGTGTTGCCGTGAATGATGATGTTGCGCAAGGTGACCAGATCCCCCTCGGTGACTTGCAGGGAGACATTTACGATGCCGGGGGTTTCAGGCGGTGTGTCGAGCGTCGTCCGCACCCAGGCGTTGACATACCCGCGCGAGGTGAAATACTCGCGCACCCGCTTGATGGCGGCCGAGACCGGTTCACCGGCGTTCTCCCCCCCGCGGATCGCGGCGGTCGCTTCAACCTGTTCGACGGGGAAGAGGGTCACACCGGAGATGGTGAATGTCCCGAGCGTGTAGCACACCCCTTCGGTGATGTCATAAACCGCGCGCACCTTTTTGGGGTTGTCCCGCACCGGATCCAGCCGGACCGGTGAGATGGCCGCATCGAGATAGCCCCGTTCGCGATAAAAAGCCAGCATCCCTTCGCGCGCATCTTCAAACTGCTGTTCGTCATACATCCGTTCGCTGAACCAGTTCCGGGGGTCCCACCAGGTGTACTGCTTGAAGGTGCCTTTCAGTTCCCCGGCAGAAAACGTGGTGTTTCCCGTGAAGAGAAAGCCCTTGAGCACAATCTTGTCGCCTTCTTCAATGGTGACGGTGACGGCGGCGAGTCCGGTGGCCGGGTCGACCGACGTGAACTGTCCCGTGACCTGAACATTGGGGTATTGCCGCTTCATGTACTCGTCACGCACCTTTGAACATCGGACGCCGAGAAGCTGTTCGTCAATGTAGGCGCCCTCTTTCAGCGCGATCCAGTCACGCACTTTGGAACGGCTCACCGCATGCATGCCGAGCACGTCGACGGGGGCGGCCAACCGGTAGCGGCGACGCACCACGTAGATCACCTTCACCCCGTTCTCCACCTCGGCGATCTCGACCCCTGCGTACGAAAACCGCTGCGAATCGTTCAGCCGGCGCACGTCGTCAAACAGGATCGCTTGCGACACTTCGTCGCCCCGTTTCGATCCGCACATCCCCAGTACGTCACCGGTGTCAGCGATCAGGCCGTCCAACTGACGCACCTCGACATCCTGGATGACCTGAGCCCCCGCCGTCACGGATGCCAACACGGCCACCGCTATCCATTTTGTGAGACGCATTCTCCTGCTCCTTTGTTACGCGCGGACACGCGGGCGTAACACCCCGCGGCCGGAACTGAAAAGACACGCATGCCATTGCCCCGCCATCTTACCGCAACACCCCCTGCCGCGTCCAATCGTAAATAACGGGGGCCTTCTCAGCGGCCGCGCGCCTGGTAGAAGCGCGTCATCTTGTCGCCGATGTCACGGTAGGCGATGTCGGCACCGTAAACCTCCTTGTACCACGTAAACGCGCGCTCCTGGTCGCCGGCGGCTTCGGCGATCTCACCCAACTCGAAGAGGACGCGCTTGCGCGCGTCATCCATCGTTGGCAATTGATCCAGGGCGGTCTCCAACTGCATCGTGGCCAGGTCGGCCTGTCCTTTCTGGCGGAAGCAGCGCGCGAGGAAATAAAGCGCGTCCGTGCGCTCCTTCGGACTCCGTTGCGCCAGTTGGAGTTGCTGGATGGCCTCGTCCCACGAGCCTTTCTCGAAGTACTGCAGCCCCAGTTCGTATCGCAGCCGCAAATCATTCGGATACCGCTCGGTACGGGCCAGAGCGTCGTCAAACACAAACTGGTTGCGTTCCACTTCCAGTGCGGCGACCGCTTCGGCCGTCCCCGTCTCTTTCACGGCCGCGATGCGGGCGTCGAGGTTGAGCACCTTCAGTTCGCTCAGCAGCCGGTCGAGATCGGGGTCGGCCTTGTTCACGGTAAGCGCCTCTTCCGCCGCCGCGATCGCCAGGGGGAAGTTCTTGTTCTGTCGATAGAGGCGTATCAGCGCGCGATAGGCGTTGATGTTGTTGGGATTCTGGGCAATGGCCGACCGCTGTAGCGCCACCAGCGTCTCCAGGTCGTCACCGGTGACGACAGCCTTCGCCCGAATGTCCTGCGTCTTCGCCACATCCTGATCCTTGATCAGTTCGCGATAGCCATTCTGCTTGTCAGACGCCTGCTCCCAGCCGCCGATCTGCATCGAGTCGCGGGCTTCTACATCCCGGAGCAACTTGGCGGTTTCCGAGTCGTGCGGCCGTAACACAACCACCCGCTCATAGGCATTCTTGGCCATGCTGTAATTGCCGGTCTCGTTGTAAAGGTCGCCGCTGGCGCGCACCAAAACGGCGTTATCGGGCACCGCGTCTACCGCCAGCTCCAGCGACTGCAGCGCTGCGTCAAGTTGACCGGCAAGTCGTGCCGCATTGACAAAGAACGCGAGAAAGACCGGGTTCAGCGGGTTGATCGCCAGCAGCTTTTCGGCGATCACCAACGCCCGCGCGCCGTTGCCCGGTTTCAGCGCGAGTTTGCCGCGCAGGTAGGTGGGCAAACCGGCCAGGTCCGCGAGCCGGCGCAACAGACCGGGCAGCCCGGCTTTCTTGACCCGGTGGATTTCAACGATGCGGAGAAAACGACGGGCCCGGATGAAACTGGGCACGTCCACCACACAGCGGGTGAGAAGGTCAACGGCAATGTCCAAATTACCCCGCTCAAATGCCGAAAACCCTTTTTCGAAGAGCTTTTGCGTCACCGCAGGTATCGTATCGGGTTTCACATCGGTCATTGAGCGCCTCTCGGGACTCAGACTCAAAGCACACGGGACATCAATCCATAGCCACAGAGACCCGCTACTATACCGTGGAGTGGGGGGACCCGGCAATGTTAATTTTGGGAAAACAGCAGGGCGGTGTTGCAGCCGCCGAAGCCGGCGGAATTGGAGAGGACGGTGTGCAGCGCCGCCGGGTGCGGAGAGGTAATCAGGGTGACCGGGCACGCCGGGTCGGGCGTCTCGAAATGGAGGGTCGGCGGGATCGTCTGGCGCAGCAGCGTGAGCACGGAAATCACGGCCTCGACCGCGCCGGCGGCGCCCAGCATGTGCCCGAGCGCCGATTTTGGGGCGGTGACCGGAAGGGTGCGCGCGCGCGGCCCCAGGACGGCCTCAAGCGCCTCGAACTCGGTGACGTCATTGGGCTTGGTGCCCGTGCCGTGCGCATTGAAATGGCCAATCGCATCGGGCAGGACCCCCGCCCGGTGGATCGCCTCCCGCATGACGTGCGCCGAGCCGGCCCCCTGAGGAGCCGGAGCCGTCATGTGAAACCCGTTGTTGCCGGTCGCCCAGCCGATCAGGCGGGCCAACGGCACGGCGCCGCGACGGGCGGCCGAGGCGGCCGACTCGACGACCAGGGCGGCGGCGCCCTCGGCGAAGATCGTGCCGGAACGGTTCAGATCGAAGGGGCGAACGGTGTCCTGGGTCATCGTGCGCAGGGAACAGAGACCCGACCAGGCGCAGCGCGAGATGGCGTCGAAGCCGATGACC
Source organism: uncultured Akkermansia sp. (assembly GCA_964580075.1). Lineage (GTDB taxonomy): Bacteria > Verrucomicrobiota > Kiritimatiellia > RFP12 > JAAYNR01 > VGWG01. Next base: position 15,514 of record CAZOJL010000070.1, read on the forward strand.
ACGGCGCGGTCCACTTCGCCCCGGCTGATGCGGCCGGCGGCATAGGCGAGTGCGGTCGCCCCCGAAGCGCAGGAGAGCGAAAGGGTGATGGGCGGGCCGCCCAGACGAAGGCTGTCGGCGACGCCGCGGGTGACGGAGCCGTGTGCGAGGCAGGCGTGACGGGAGTCGGCGGCGGCCGTGGCCAGCACCTCCTCACCCGCATCAAGCGCGCCAAAATTTGAGGCGGCGATCACGGCCGTGCCGTCGCCGGGAATCAGCCCTGCCTGCGTCGCCGCCTGGATGGCCGCGCCGCGGGCGAAGGCCTCGGCCAAACTCGCGGGCGGCCGGCCGGCGCGTGGCGGTTCGTACCCGCGGATCAAGCCGGCACGGGTGCAGGCGATGCCGCCCGTATCGAAGCGGTCCAGGACCGACAGGGCGTCCACCCCCGAAAGAAGCGCGTCCCACAGGCCGGCGACCGTCACGGCAGCAGGCGTGACGGCTCCCAGACCGGTGATGACGAGAGGATGCGGGGGAGTCATGGTTGTGTTCATCCTATAAAAGGGCAGAAGACTGTGAGACTGTGAGGTTGTAAGGATTAGGAGGCAATCGGTTATGCAAACGGGGCAGGTCAGCTTTACCATTCGCTCTAAGTGAACAGTTAACAGTGAACAGTCATCAGTGGGCTTCGCGCCAAATGGTGATGCCCGTGGTTATGCACACATCCAACTGATCACCGATCACTGATAACTACTCCTTTTAGGATTATGGCAGCCGCCATCGGGATCCAAATCGGGATCGGGACCGAAATCGACGAGAACGCAAGGAACTCGACCCCGACCCCGACCCCGATTTCGATTTCGACCGGTCGGATGTGCTCAAAAATAGAATTGCCGTACAACCTCCAAATGTCATCACACTATACCCCGTTAGCCCCATGACGGTCAACCTAGTGCTCAGGGCGAACAGCAATTCTAATTATGAGGCTATTGGGCCATCGGGGTCGGTATCGGAATCGGGGTCGAATTTCCGTTGGTTTTATCGATACCGATACCGACCCCGACGCCGATGGTCCCATCTCCAAAATGAGAATTGCT
>CAZOJL010000071.1:0-16527 GCA_964580075.1 uncultured Akkermansia sp.
CGGGGTCATGACCTACGACCTCGGCGCCATCTACAACATCACCAACATGGTGCTCTGGAACTACGACGAGGGCAACAACCTGACCAACCGCGGGATCAGGGAATTCACGATCCAGTACTTCGACAAGACCAATGGGTTGATATCAAGTTCCGGTCTGCTGACGGCTCAGCGCGCCGATGTAACCAGCGGTCGCATCGCGGCGCAAGTCATCGACATTCCGGATGCATCCAATGTCAACAAGATCAAGTTGTGCATTTCCAACAATTGGGGCGAGGCTGGGGCTTGCGGCATGGCCGAACTCAAGTTCCTGGGCACCTATGTCGAGTCGTGGGTGAACTACACGCAGCTCGATCTGATTTCGCCGACGAATGCCGTTACGACCATGGGCGATGACTACGCAACCCGCCGGCTCTTCCGCACCTATGACCTCAGCGGCATCACCCCCGCCTTTCCACCATTGCGGTCAACTTCCACCCATGGAACCGGCGCAGACAACCAGATGTGGCAGAGCACCTTGGCGGCGCCAGGAACCGTGACCTACGCCTTCTCCAACGTTCTGGAAGTCAGCGCCGTGGCACTGTGGAACGGCAATGAGACGTTAAATACCCCCATAAAGGATTTCGACATTCAGTTCCTCAATGGGAACGATGAACAGATCGGATCCGTTGACGGGCTGGTGGCGCGCCAGGGGGCCGGGGGTGAGTATGTCTACCACCTGAATACAGGCAGGGGCGTGCTCCATGGGCCGCTGGCTCAGCGTGCGGGAACCGTGGCGGAGGTCTTCAGCTTCAGCCCGGTCGCGAAAGTCAAGAAGGTGCGGCTGAACATTCTAAGCACCTACGGCGTCGGCGCCACGGTGAACATCTCCGAGATCGGGATTGTCGGTAGAGTGCCGCCGCCCTCCGGCACCCTGTTCCTGATCCGGTAGGACGGAACGCATCGCGAAAAGAGTGTCGCGTGTCGGGGGCGGGTGGCCGCCAGGCGCGCGACACTTTTGTTTCTTGCCGCTAGTTCCGCAGATCCTGCGCTTTGTGATCCATGCGATCTTTCGCGGCTGAAATTCCGGTTATGGAAAATGAAAGGATGACAAAACCACGCGGCTTACGGTGTGGATGCCGGTTGGCCCTTTTTGGGGCGGTCTGGCTAAGCTTTGCGGTATGTTCGGCTCTGGCGCTGGACGAGACCCTGGTGGCGTCCAGTGCGGCGTGCCGGTACCAGGTGCCGGCGAACGGGGCGGACGGCACCAACTGGACTTCCTGGGCCTTCAACGATTCGGCGTGGAGCGAAGGCAACAGCGGATTGGGATACGACAGAGATACGACCTATGCCTCGCTGTTCGGTGGCGCCATGGTGCCCTTCAACACGATTGTCATTTACTCCCGTTTTCCGTTTCAAGTCCCGACGGTCAAGACCTATGCCATCCTCACCCTGCGGGTCAAATACGACGACGGCTTCATCGCCTACCTGAACGGCGTCGAAGTCGCGCGCGCCAGCGCGCCGGCGGGAGCCGGGTGGAATACGACGGCATCGGCCAGCCACGACGACAGCCAGGCGGTGATCTTCCAGAACTACGACATCTCCTCATTCCTTTCCCGGTTGAGGACCGGCACGAACGTGCTGGCGGTCCACGCCCTGAACCAGTCATCGGGCAGTTCCGACATGCTGATCCTTCCCGAACTTGTGGCCAGTCTGCCGGATGTGGTGACCAACATCGTCATCAACGAATTTATGGCGATCAATGACGCGACGATCAAGAACTCGTTGGGCAAGTACGAGGACTGGATCGAGCTGTACAATCCCAACACGTCCAGCGTGTCGCTGAGCGGCTGCTACCTGACGGACAGTGCCGGCAATTTCAAGAAGTGGAAGTTCCCCGGTTCGGCGTCGTCCATTCCCGGCAAGGGCTATCTGCTGGTCTGGGCCGATGACAAGTCGTATTCGGTGACCAACAACGAACTACACACCAGTTTCGCGCTGAGCGGCAGCGGCGAGTACCTGGCGCTGGTGAAGGCGGACGGCGTCACCGTGCTCTCGGAGTACGCGCCGATCCAGCAATACGCCGACATGTCCTACGGCATCGGCCTGACCGGGGAGCAGCGCTATTTCGCCGTGCCGACGCCGGGCAAGACCAACGCGTTTGACGGCGCCAGCAACGAGGTGGACGGGGTCACGTTCACTCCGAAGCGGGGCGTTTACACCAGCGGCGTGCCGGCGGTGGCGGCGAGCTGCGACATGGCCGACGCCCAGATCCTGTACACGACGAATGCAGAGCCGCCGACGGCCTCCAGTGCGCTCTATGCGGCGCCGTTCGTCCTCACCAACACCGCCATCATCCGCGGCGCCGGGTTCAAGAGCGGTTGGGCGCCATCGGGCATCGATACCCACAGCTATATCGTGTTGGGCGACGTGCTGAGCCAGTCCGCCGCGCCGCCCGGTTGGCCGACAAACTGGATGGTTACCACCACTGCGGGGACCACTGCCGTGCCGACGGACTACGGCATGGACCAGACGATCGTGTCCGGGACCGGGGCGGAACTGACGAACGGACTGACTTTTCTGCCCACGTTATCCATTGTGACGCCGCAGGCGAATCTGTTCGATCCGCCCACGGGCATCTATGTCAATCCGAACGGGAGAGGCGATTTGTGGGAGCGTGCGGTGTCGGCGGAGTGGATCAAGGCCGACAGCACCAGCAAGTTTCAGATCGACTGCGGCCTGCGGCTACAGGGTAACGCTGGCAGGAATTTCTCGACTACGGAGAAGAAGTCGTTTTCACTGCGGTTCAGAAGCAACTACGGCGAGGGGCGCCTTGAGGAGGATCTGTTTTCCGGAAACGCGGTCGGCTCGTTCAACGATCTTGTGCTGCGGGGCGGGCACAATGACTCCTGGAACTACGAAGGCCACCAAAAGACGCAATATATCGCCGATGAGTTCGTCCGTCGCACGCACCTGGCCATGGGCGGCGTGTCGCCGCACGGCACGTTCGTCCACCTTTATCTCAACGGTCTCTATTGGGGCCTCTACAACGTGACGGAACATTTTTCAAGCCAGTTTGCGGCCTCCTATTGCGACGGACGGGACGACACGTGGGATACGAGAAGTCAGGACGGAGTGGAAGAAGGCAATGCTGCGGCGTGGAACGCCATGCTGGGCGTGCTGGCCAGCAATCAGGGGAGCAACGAGACCTATCAGCGCGTGCAGGGCAACAACCCTGACGGCACGCGCAATCCGGCCTATCCGGTCTATCTGGACGTCGGGAACTACATCGACTACATGCTCGTGCAGTATGCCTGCGCGGTCTCGGACTGGCCGTGGAATAACTGGCTGGCGTTCCGCGACCGGAACGATGCGGTGAGCACGGGATTCAAGTTCGGGGTCTGGGATGCCGAAATGGCACTGGGGGTCGGCGGGAGCACCCTCAACACCGACATGACCGACGATTTCCGCGGCGTGGCCGTGATCCAGAGCCGGTTGGCCGGGAACGCGGAATACAGACTGCGGTTCGCCGACCGCGCACAGAAGCATCTGTTCAACGGCGGACCGCTGGCGCAGGCGGTCACGATTCCGCATTACCGGGCGCTGGCGGCGGAGGTCGAGCCGGCCATCGTCGCGGAGAGCGCGCGGTGGGGCGACCAGGACGGCAATGCGGCGCATACGGTCGCGCAGTGGCGCACCCAGCGCGACTGGGTGCTGAACACCTTCCTGCCCCAGCGCCCGGCGATCTTCATGCAGCAGTTGCGCAACGCCGGGCTCTATCCCGCCCTGGACGCGCCGGTGTTCGCCCGTTTCGGCGGCGTGTTCACCAACAGCCTGAACCTGATCGTGACAGCCACGGCGCCGATCTACTACACGCTGGACGGGCGCGATCCGCGCCAGTACGGCACGGGTGCGGCGACGGGCACGTTGTACACCGCCGCCGTGCCGCTGACGCGCACGGCGCTGGTCAAGGCCCGCGCGCTCTCGGCGGGCGGCGAGTGGAGCGCCCTGACCGATGCGGTGTTCACGCTGGCCGAGAAGCCGGACCTGCGGGTGACGGAATTGATGGTTCACCCGCGCCAGCCGATATCGGTCGACGGCGAGAGTTACTTGGACGGCGACGACGAGTTCATCGAATTGCAGAACGCCGGCGCGGCGCCGATCGGCCTGGCCGGTCTGCATTTCACCCAGGGCGTGTCGTTCGACTTCACGGCGGGCGCCGTGGCGGTTCTGAACACGAATGACTACGTGCTGGTGGTCAAGAACATCGCCGCGTTCATGAACCGGTATCCGTCGGTGGCGGTCGGCAGGATCGCCGGCGTGTTCGCTTTTCCATCAACCAGTCTCGACAACGCCGGCGAGAAGATCGAGATCGAAGACGCGACGGGCCGCACCGTGGTGTCGTTCACCTACAACGACAAGTGGCTGATTGCGACAGATGGCGCGGGCCATTCGCTGGTGCCGGTGCCGGGCGTGGCCCAGGCGGACGGCGAACTGGACTATTCCGGGAACTGGAAAGCCAGTGTCACCATCGGCGGATCGCCCGGAGAGGCCGAACCGGCCGCGCCGGCGTCGTCGCTGGTGCTGAACGAGATACTGGCGCACACGGATCCCGACAATGACTGGATCGAACTGTACAACTCGAGCACGACAGCGTTCACACCACTGGGAGCGGGGTGGTACTTGAGCGACGATCCGCAAGATCTGACCAAATGGGCGATCCCGGCGACCAACACGATTGCCGCCCACGGCTGGCGCTACTTCGACGAAACGAATGACTTTCACAATCCGATCACCAGCGGGTTCGGTCTGAACAAGGCGGGCGAGCAGGTGCTGCTGTCCTACCTGCCGGGCATGGGCACGGGGCAGCTCGATCGCGTGGTGGACGCGGTATCCTTCGAGGGCGAAGAGAAAGGCGTGCCGCTGATCCGGTATCCCGACGGGGCGGCGTCCTGGTTCCATGGCGTCGCTACGCCCGGCGCCTCGAATCAGTTGACCGCCGCCGGGGTTGTGATCGCCGAGATCATGTATCATCCCGCGCCGACTGCGGCTAACCCGGAAAACAACGAAAACGACGAATTCGTGGAGCTGTACAACCCGACGGCGCAGGCGATCGGGTTGACGAACACCGTCCACGACGTGGGTGGCGTCTGGCGTCTAGCCGGCGGCATCGGGTATCTGTTCCCCAGCAATACGGTCCTGCCGGCCGGCGGGCGGCTGGTGGTGGTCTCGTTCGATCCTGCGACCGACGCGACGGCGCGAACCCATTTCCTGGCGGCCTACGGCCTGACCAATGGGCAGATCCGTCTGCTGGGTCCCTATTCCGGGCAGTTGAACAACAAGACCGACACCGTGCGGTTGGAGCGGCCGGTCTTTGGCGATCCGCCGGCGTTGATCGAAGACGTTTCATGGCATGTGATTGACCAGGTCACGTACTACGACGCGGCGCCATGGCCGGCGGAGGCGGACGGCACGGGACGTCCGCTGGCGCGTCGTCCGGGGCAGAACGACGGCGACGACGCGGCGAGCTGGGTGGCCGGACTTTGGCCCACGCCGGGATACGGCCCGGCCAAGGTGGCTGTTACGGCGCCTCCGGCGAATACCGGATTCCTGGCGCCGGTTTCGATTACGGTGACGGCGGAAGTGGATATGGCCTTTGTCATCGGCACGGTCACCCAGGTGGTCTTTGCCGTTGACGGGACGAATGTGGCTGGCGATTCGGTTGCGCCGTACACGGCATTCGTCGCGTTGACCGGTCCGGAGGGCGCGCGGCGGCTCACGGCGCGGTTGACCGATGCCGAGGGCGCCTACACGTCACCGGCGGTGAAAATCATGGTCTACACGAACGTCCCCACCTTTACAGCCGGTCTGAACCAGACCATCAATCTGACGGTGACGAATGCGATCGGCCTGCACGCGGCGGCTCAGATCGGGGCCGGGATGCCCCATCCCGTGAGTTTTCTCTGGTCTTCTCCGGGGGGCGGTTCGGTCGCGTTCGATAATCCAACGCAGACCGATACCGTGGCGTTTTTCTCCCAGCCCAGCCCGGCACGTACGAACTGCTGCTGACGATGCGCTATGCCCTGTTCGTTACGAACCGTTCCGTCACCGTGACGGTTACCGACGCCAACACGACCAATAGCGTGCCCTATCAGGAGACGTTTGAAGAATATGAGCTCGGTTCGACGATGGTGGGCACCAGGGGCTGGACTGGCACGGGCGCCGGCGCCGCGATGATCGAAACGAACAGGTATGCGGCCGGTTCGGGCGGCTACCCGATTGCGGGATCGCATGAGCGAAGTCTGGCTTTCAATGACGGAGGCGTCAGCAACCGGTTCCATCAGACGACCTCGCTTACGAATATCTGCGTGGATATGCTCGTGTCGTGCGAGCCAACGGAAGACGCGCCCGAAATCGGGGCCGACGTCCAGTTTGGCTTCGGCGTAACCAGCAACCGGCACATCAAGGTGTGGCATGGGCAGATCGGCGGCACAAACCGGTGGACCGAGTTGACCGGCACGGGTGTCGTTTCAAACGCCTTCGCGCGGGTCACCGTCCAGGCCGATTATGCCCGTAACCCGCAGGGCTGGTTCGGGTTTCGGCTCTGGATCAACGGCGTCGCGGTGACCCAGCCCACCAACTGGTTTGCGACGGCCTGCACGAACCGCAACTTCTTCGGCAGCATGGAGTTCGTGGGCACGGGACAGGTCGACGATCTGGCGGTGGATACCAACAATCCGTTCGCGAAGCCACTAGCACCCAAAAGCACGCTGTTCCTTCTGCGTTAGGGTCAGAAAATAACTGACCCATTACGCACGGCCTTGCTTTCCCTCCGCCCTCCGCCGTATTATATCTCCCATGAAGCCATTGACCACCAGCGTGTACACGTTCAGCAACCTCATCGAGGGCGGCTTTCTGTATGTGGACAAAACGAATGTACATATGCATACTCCATTGCCACAGCTTGTCCCGCAACGCGTCGCCCGGATCCGTCGCGAAGTTGCCGCCGTCATCTGGCGCAAGGGCGCTGACGTTCCGGTTCAGGGAAGCCCGGTGCTTCCCGAACCCGTGGATGAATCGGCCGCACGACAGTTGCGTTATGAGCATTGAAAGGGGCCACGATCTAGCCGCATAAGGGTGGATACATGTCGAGGAGGGCGCGTCCGGCCCCTTGGTTTTGTCAGGACGGGGAAGTCTGGCAAACGGCTCCATACGTTAAAAGAAGGGGGATTGTATGATTCTGGCGATCATGTCTCTGCTGATCGTGGTAGCCATTTCAATGGTCATTACGCGACTGGCGGCGATGGCACTGGTTTTGACGGGCATGTCACACGAGTCCGCAAAATTTCAAGCCCGTTCCGCGTTGGCGGGTGTGGGATACACTACGAGTGAGTCCGAAATGGTGGTGAGCCATCCCGTGCGCAGACGAATCGTGATGTTGCTGATGCTGGTCGGGAGCATCAGCGTGCCCACGGTGGTCGCGACCTTGGGGGTCTCGCTTTTCACCACCCTTCAGTCCGAGCACTGGTGGTGGCCGCTGATGTTGCTCATCACAGGTTTGCTGGCGCTTGCCATTTTCGGAAGAAACCCATGGCTGGGAAAGCGGCTGAACACGTGTCTGGCCTTAGCCTTGAAAAAATGGACGGATTTGGACGTCCGGGATTACGTGTCGCTGCTCCAATTGCAGAACGGGTACGGCGTCACAGAGATGATTGTAGACCCGGGCGACTGGATCGACGGGAAGTCCCTGCAGGAGGCGGCTCTGTCGCGCGAGGGGATCCTGGTGTTGGGCATTCAGCGCGCCGATGGGATGTATAGTGGGACACCCGGGGCGACCGACAGGATTCAGGCGGGCGACACGCTGGTCCTCTACAGCCGGATAGATCATTTGCGGGAGTTGGACCAACGCGGCGCCGGACGCGGCGACTTTGCGCACGCGGAAGCCCTGGCCGAGCACGCCGCAAATCCGGGTGGGGAAGGCCCACCCTAGAAACGGCTATAGGCTGTTGCGATCACGCCATGCCGAGAACGGCAATGAGGCCGAAGACCATGACGAAGATGGCGACGGTTTCGATGATGCCGAGGGCAGCGAGGTAGTTGGTAAACCCCTGTCCGGTTTCGGCCTGCGCATCGGCAGCGGCAGCTCCCGCGCGGCCTTGGAACCAGGCCGAAGTGCCGATGGCCATTCCGGAGAAGATGCCGAGGAGGAGCAACGGCAGCCCGGGCGCCCCGGCGTTGGCTTGTCCGATCATGGTGAACATGAGGATCATGCCGTAGAGGGTCTGGGTGATCGGCGCGCCGACCAGGGCGAGAAGAAGGAAGGGCGCCGGTTTCTTCTGTGCGTAACATTTCTTCCAGGCGCCGACGGCGGAAGCCGCTGCCGCGCCTGTTCCGAGGGCCGAACCCACGCCGCTAAAGGCCAGCGCCGCGACGGCGCCTGAAATACCGAGTGCTGTGTCTGCTGTCATGTGGAGTCTCCTGTTGGTTTAATGCACCGGCTGTCTCCGTCGGAACGGCTTGTAGGAGAAGCCGGACCAGGAGATGCCCTTGTGGTTGGAAAATTCGAGCGTGTTGAGTCGCACGGCGTGCACCAGGATGCTCAACGCGCCCATGATCAGGTTCAGCCCGTGCCCGAGCAGGAGGATGACGAGCATCGCGGGAATCTTGGCGACGAGGGGGAGGGAGAAGCCGACCGCCATCTCGTTGAACGTCTGGGCCAGCTTGACCGATGCGGTCGCCACGGCAAAGAGGCGGACGTAGGAAATCACGTCGCCCAGCGTGCCGATGATGTTGAGCGGGAGCATGCCGAGGTCGACGCCGTTTGTCTTGAGTTCGCTGCGCTTGAGCATAAAGCAGGCGATGAGCAGCACGGAGATCACGGCGACGGGATACATGAAGCCGGGGAAGGGGAAGATGCCGACAACCGAGCAGGCGGCGCAAAACATGGCCCACACCACCCCGCACCAGCCGACCTGCGAGAGGAAGCGGCTGTCAGGAAAGAGGCCGAGCGCGTTCCAGGCATGGCCGAACGACATGTGCGCCGCGCCCAAGCCAAAGCAAACGAGCATGATATTGTTCTGGACCCCGAGCCAGCGTGCCACGCCATGGTTGAGCAGAGCGGGGAGCGCGGCAGGTTTGATGCCGAAATAGCTGCCCGATAGCATGCCCCACACGATCGTTGCCACCGCAAATACGGTGAGAAGGGTGAGCACGTCGCGCGTGGCGGCCGGTGCTTTGCGGCGCGCCCAGAGTGCTCCGCCGAGCATGAGCGCGCCGTAACCGGCGTCGCCGATCAGCATCGCAAAAAAGAACGTGAAGAAGATGAAGAACGTCCCGCTGATATCGGCCTCGGTGTAGGCGGGGCTGATGCCGAGGAACTTAAAAAGGGCGAGGATTGGCCGGAACAGGCGGGGCGGGCGGAGCAGGGTCGGGACGGTGTCACACGGTTCGGGATCGCGCGCGAAGACGCCCCACCCGTGTGCAGCGGCGGCCTCGACAATGGCTGGAACGCTCTCGGCGGGGGTAAATCCGGTCAGCCAGGCCACGTTCGGGTCGGCCGACATCCCTTCGTAGGCGGTCGCATAGTCGAAGGCATCGGCGCGCACGTCACGCTGGCGGTGCAGATCATCAAGTGCCGGGGCGCAGTCGGCCAGGCGCTGAATGGCTTGCGCGATCCGGGCCGTGGTGTCGTCGCGGGCAGCGACGGTCTCGGACAGCCGCCGTGCGGGCGGGTCGACGAGGACACACCCGTCGGGAAGTGTCGCCCCGCCGATCTGCACGCCGAAGCAGGTGTCGGCGGTTTCGCTGAGGATCGTGCGGAGGGTGGAACCCTCGCCGTTGCCGACCGTTCCGGGCGGGGCTGTGAAAAGCAAAACCGGAATGCCGGCGGCGGTCAGCGCATCGGCGGCGGCGGGATCGAAATCACCGAATGGGCTGTAGCGCGCGTACTCACGGTCGAGGACTTGGAGTTCGGCCTCGGCGGCATCCTGCGCGCGGGCGATGGCGAGAATGGCGGCCGGGTCGCGAGCCGAGACGGTGTGTGCGGCACCGTCTCCGGGAGCAGCCGGGGCGTGGGGCGCGGTTGGGGAGGACGCTTTCACCCGTTTGGCAGCGGCTGCGACGAGGGTTGCGGCCTGCTCGGCTTCATGGAGGTGTGTCAGCGCTTCACGCACGGAGGGGGCGTCAGGCGCGGAATCCGTGAGGTGTATGACGCCCACATCGCGAAGCCGTCCGACGGCATCCTCGCGGTCGGCGATGCGGGTGAACACGGTCAGGTGTTTCATGGGAACGATCATGCGGCGTCCTCCCCATGCGTCTGCTCGGCGTCGCGGTCGGGTGACCGGCGCTTGGCGATCTTACCGCGGGCAACGGAGGCGGTTTGCTCGTCACCGAGGAAAATGCGGATCACGCGGATGTTATTCTTACACTCGGGAATCTTCACTTTTTCAAAGAGGTTCACCCGCTGGGAGGTGGTCAGCAACTCGGCGGCGATCCGTGCGCGCTGGCATTCGAGCACGGTCGATTCGGCGCGGAGGGAGAGGATCCGTTCGATTGCGTCCTGGGCATCGTCGAGCCAGGGCGGGGTGTCGAACAGATCGAGAGATTTGCGGGTGACGGTAACGCCGCTGAAAAGGGGGATCGGGACGCCGGCGATATTGCCGGTTTCGGTTGTGACACGTTCCAGGACGGCCAGGCCGACAAGATCGGGGGTGTGGGCCGTGTCGGCAAAGACGCGTGACCACGACGCGAGGGCGGCCCGGGCCTGCTCTTCGCGCACCTGTACCGCGTCGCGCCGGACGGTGATGGAGGCGATCTCCATCTGAAGCTGCTGTTTCTTGAGCTGAAGCATGGGAAGGAACCGCTGGTAGCGCTTGAGCGCATCCGTCTGGGCCTTCAGCTCGGTCTTGGTATGTTTGATTTTGGACATGGGGAAAGGCTGTAAGACTATAAGGGCTACCAGCCTATCCCCGGCTCTTGCCGGGGGTAGGAACCCAGAACTGCGCGGTTATTTTGGAAGGGATGCCGACCTCGTCGGCGTTAAAGCAGTCGGCGAGAATTCTCCAGCCGAGATCAAGGGCGCTTTCGAGCGGAATGTCGCTGTTCAGATCCATCATTTCGGCTTCAAAGCGGACGCCGTACTTGATGAGTTTTCCGTCCCAGTCGGTCATGCGGAATCCCATCGCCTGCTTTTCGAGCGTCTCGCGATAGGAGGCGTAGAGTTTGATCATCGATTCCATGATGGTGCGGTGGTCGGCACGGGTGTCCTTGTTGACCAACTGCTTCAGGCGCGAGAGGGACCCAAAGGGTTCGATACGCCCATTGCGGAGGTAGAACTGACCTTCGGTGATATAGCCGGTGTTGTCGGGGACGGGATGGGTCACGTCGTCACCGGGCATGGTCGTGGCGGCGAGAATCGTGATGGATCCGGCGCCCTCGAAGTCGACGGCCTTCTCATAGCGCGCGGCGAGCTGCGAATAGAGGTCGCCGGGATACCCGCGGTTGGAGGGGATCTGCTCCATGGTGATGGCGATCTCTTTCAGGGCGTCGGCGAAGGCGGTCATGTCGGTGAGGAGCACGAGCACCCGTTTTCCCTGGAGGGCAAACTGTTCCGCCACGGCGAGGGCGACGTCCGGAACGAGGAGGCATTCGACCACCGGATCGGCGGCGGTGTGGACGAACATGACGGTGCGCGAGAGGGCTCCGGATTCGTCAAGGGTGTCGCGGAAGAAAAGGTAATCGTCGTACTTCAGACCCATGCCGCCGAGGACGATCACGTCGACTTCGGCCTGCAGGGCGATGCGGGCGAGGAGGGGATTGTAGGGCTCGCCCGCGCGGGCGAAGATCGGCAGTTTCTGTGATTCGACGAGGGTGTTGAAGACGTCGATCATGGGGATGCCGGTGCGGACCATGTTGCGGGGGATGATCCGTTTGGCCGGATTGACCGACGGGGTGCCGATGTCGATCAGGTTGTCGGTGAGTTCGGGACCCTTGTCGCGGGGTCGGGCCGAGCCGGTGAAGGCGCGTCCGAGGAGAGCGTCCGAAAACGGGACGCGCATCGCGGTGCCGAGGAAGCGGACGCGGGCGTCGGTGGCGACGCCGCGCGCGCCGGCGAAAACCTGGAGCGAGACGGTATCGCCGTCAAGCTTGATCACCTGGGAGAGGGACGTTCCGGTCCGTGAAGTAACCTCGGCGAGTTCGCGGTACTTGACGCCCGAGGCGCGCAAGGTGATCACCGAGCCTGAAATCTGGTCAATCTGATGGTAAACCGTGTTCATAGGCGGGGGGCCTCCGTGGCGAGTGTTTCGATGGCGTCGCGTGCCGTCACGAAGTCCGACGATTCCATCTTGGTAGTATGCCAGTCGACAAAGGATTGGGTCAGGCGGTTAAAGTAGTTGCGGGCCTCGGTTTTGTCGTCAAACGCGAATGGAATCCCGACCACGCGTTCGAGAATATCGAAGATTGCCTGCTGACGCTCCTTCGGCGTGGCGGCGTCGACATCGCTGAAGGCATCCTGCTGGAGATAGACCCGGTCGATCAGCTCGCCCTTCAGGTAGGTCACGAAGTCGTCCATGGCGGTTCCCTCCTCGCCAACGACCTTCATCATTTGGGAGACATCGTTCCCCTGACGCAGGACGCCGCGGAGGGCCTCGGTGCGGGAGGTTTCGATGATTGACGCGTATTTGCTCCACGACTCGAGCGGGTCGATGGCGGGGAAACGGCGGGCGTCGGAACGAGCGCGCGAGAGGCCATGAAAGGCGCCGACGACCTTCAAGGTGGATTGTGTGACAGGCTCGTCGAAATTGCCGCCGGCGGGCGAGACGGTGCCGCCGATGGTGACCGAGCCGATGGAGCCGTCTTTCAGGCGGACCCGGCCGGCGCGCTCGTAGAATCCGGCGATGACCGATTCGAGATAGGCCGGGAACGCCTCCTCACCGGGGATCTCCTCGAGTCGGCCGGACATTTCGCGCAGCGCCTGCGCCCAGCGCGAGGTGGAGTCCGCGAGCAGCAGGACGTTCAATCCCATCATCCGGTAATACGAGGCCAGCGTGACGCCGGTATACACCGAGGCTTCGCGGGCGGCGACGGGCATGGACGAGGTGTTGCAGATGATGATCGTGCGGTCCATGAGCGACTTGCCGGTGCGCGGGTCTTCCAACTCGGGAAACTCGCGCAGGGTCTCCACCACCTCGCCGGCGCGCTCGCCGCAGGCGGCGAGGACCACGATGTCGACATCGGCGAAGCGGCTGGTGAGCTGCTGCAACACCGTTTTGCCGGCTCCGAAGGGCCCCGGGATGCAGTAGGTGCCGCCCAGGGCGACCGGGAAGAACGTGTCCACACTGCGGATACGGGTGACGAGAGTGGTCGAGGGGCGGAGGCGCTCGGAAAAACAGGTGATTGGGAGTTTGACGGGCCAGCGCTGTATCATCGATACCTCGACTTCGTGGTTGGAGGCGTCGGCGAGGACGGCGATGGTGTCGGTAATGCGGTAGGATCCCGCGGGCGCGACCGATCGGACCGTCCATTGACCTTGAAACGTGAAGGGGACCATGATGCGGTGCGTGAAGATCCCTTCAGGGACGGTCCCGAGGGTTTCGGCGGCGGAGACGCGGTCGCCCGGTTTTGCCTTGGGGGTGAAAACCCATAGGGCCTCCCGGTCGAGGGCGTTCAGCGTAATGCCCCGTTGCAGGAAAAAACCGCACTGCGCGGCAAGTTGCGGAAGGGGGTTCTGCAGACCGTCGTAAATCTGCTTCAGCAACCCGGGGCCGAGTTCGGCGGCAAGAAGGTTGCCGGTGAACGAGACGGGGTTGCCGACGGCGAGATCACGGGTGTCCTCAAAGACCTGCATGTCCACGTGCCGGCCGCGGACACGGACGATCTCGGCCATCAGGCGCAGGGACCCTGTGGATCCCACGACCTCGGCATACCCAACCTCGTTTTGTGCCACGGCGCCGGTGAAGGCCACGGTAATCATGTTGCCGTTGACGCCGGTGATGGTTCCTGTGTTTTGTTCCATGACGTTCAAGCCTGTGGGGTTCGTGCGTGTTCGTTCAGATTTATCGGTGTGTCGATCATCGCGGCGGCAGCGGCGTGGCCCGCATCGGGCGTGAGCGCCGCCCAGCGGCAGGCCAGTCGGAGCTTGATGGCATAGGCGAGAACGACGCGCTCGGTGAGGGGATCCGTGCCCTGCAACTCGTCGGCGACACGCCAGCGGATGCGGTCGAGCAGACGTTCGCGCTGCAGCGGGTCGGGTGCCTGGAAGGCGGCCTCGACGTCGTGCTCGATGCGCAGGTCGCATCCGGCCGCGGGCCTCTGGTAGCGTGCCGGATCGGCGTCGCTGCGGGTCGCGCGCTGGCGGACGACGGCGTTGCGCAAGAGGGTGTCGCGGTCGCGCCAGTCCCGTACGAAGGGGTGATCGGCGTCGCGATTTTCCAGCAGCGCAACAGCCGCTTCCGCGTCGGACGGGTCGAGTTGGTCACGGCACACCTGGGCAAACGCATCGGGCGTGAGGACCGGAGCGGTCTCCATATCGAGTGCGGGCAGACTGGCGATGAGGTAATACGTACTCATGGGAGCAAGCGCGGTCAATCGGCGGTCTTCAACAGGGCCGCAAGTTGCGGCCGAAGATGCTTGGCAAGGGCCTCGGTGATGGCGGCCGCGGTGAAGTCGTGCTCCACCCGGCCGTTGTCGAGTCGGATCCGGAAGCCGGTGTCGGTGCTTTCATCAAGCACCAGCGTCACGCCGGAGACCGCCTGCTTGGCAAAAGCGGCGCGGAGAGTCTCTGCCGTCGCCGTAGCGGAAGCGGCAAGACAGACGGTCAGCGCGTGCTCGCCTCCGGCCAGATAGGCGGCCACGGCGGCTTCGACCAGAGAGGCCAGGCGGGTGGGATCGGAGAGGGTGATGCTTGCCTGGGAAAGCAACAGCGCATGGAATTGGGATTCGATGGATTTCTCGACCGACAGCACGACGTCGCGGGCCGCCTGACGCACGGCGTCGGAGGCGCGCTGCTCGAACGCCTTGGCGTCGCGTTCGGCCCTGACCCTGTCGGCGTCGGCCCGCTGTTCGGCGACACTGACGATTTCGCGGGCCTTCGCTTCGGCGGCGGCCACGAGGGCCTGCGCTTCCGCGGTCGCTTTCGCGACGCCTTCGGTCCGGATTTTATCGAGCAGCGCTTGCATGTGGTGATCGTGGCTCATGCGGGTACCCTTCTCAACGGTTATGCGCACCGATGTGCTGCAAATGGGGCGGAATTATAGAGGTTTGGCGGAGCACGTCAATCATTCTGAGAAGCGAGCGGCGGAGGTGCGTCAAATGCTGCTTCCGGGGAGCTGTCGCCAGCCGGAAGCGTCGGGTGGAGCACGACCCGGACGGGGAAGTGGTCTGAGTAGCCGATCTGAGGCCGTGCGCGCGTGGACACGGCGCGCGCGCGCCAATAAGAGAGCGGCCATCCTGCGGTATTGGTCTGCACGGCTGAAATGAAGATGCCGTACGTGTTGGTCTCCGCCTGCCAGGCGGCCGGCGCGGGAGAACCGGGCAGCATGCCGGGACTTACGGAAATCGAGTCAAAGGAATTCCAAACCCGGTTCTTGCTGTAGTAATACGTGCCACGGCGTTTGGGCGGAAGCAGTCCCGACAAATTGTGCAGGAGGGTCTCGACCGGGAGTTCGGTCGCCGGTGGCCACGGGACAAAACGCGCCTCTTGGATCAGGATGTCGCTGTCGACGTGGTCGTTGAAATCACCGGTTGCCACGAACGCCGCTGTGGGCTTCGCTGCGAGTGCCGTACGCACCCGGTTCGCCAGATGGCGCGCCTCCTGCGTGCGGATCGCCACATTCGTCTTGGGGTCTCCCGTCCACGACTTCCAATGGTTGCACGCAACAGTCAGGGCGCGGCCGTCTACCTCAAAGGTCGCGAAAAGCTGGTCGCGCCGGCCGAACGCAGGGGCTTTCCATTCGACATGGCTCGGTTTATGGCGGGCGAGAATGGCGACGTCGATTCCGCGTATGTCTCGGCCGTTGCGATGGATGATGACCGGTAGACTCCAGTCAAACGCAGCGGCGGTCACACGGGAGAGGTCCTCGAGCACGCGGCGGTTTTCGATCTCCTGCAGACAGAGGATGTCGGGTTTCATCGCCGCGACCACTTCAGCCAGGTTGGTCAGCTTTTGCGCATAGCGTGAAGCGGTCCAGCGCATTTTGCCGCGCGGTGTGTAGTCGTCATCACCCGGATTGTCGGGATCATCCTCGGCGTCAAAGAGATTCTCGACGTTCCAACTCGCCACCACGAGGTTGGTGACGCCGGCGGCGGCAGGCACGGCGGCACCGCCGAGTACCAGCAGACAGATGAAAACGAGACGCCCGGGAAGCGAGTGGCGTGTCCCGGAATGACACCGCGCCGGCTCGGCGGACGCCGATGTGGGGTTCCCGGCAGGCAGGCGAGGCCCCGTGTTCGCGATGAGACCGGCATTCCTGTCGTGCATGATGATCCCCCTTGTCCGTTTCGTAACCGTTCACGGCGTCTTTCTTCTCACGGATCCGCCCGCCGCATGCGGGA
>CAZOJL010000072.1:0-16480 GCA_964580075.1 uncultured Akkermansia sp.
TTTTTGATCGGGTTCATTTATAACTCCTTATAACTCCTTATAACAGTTTATAGCCGATAGACGCTATAATTTGCTAAACTTGGTATAAAGTCAAGGGGAATCGGCAGAAAAGGCAGCAATTCTAATTATGGCACATCCGTACAATCGAAATCGAAATCGCTATCGAATTCCTTGCTTTCTCGTCGATTTCGGTCCCGATCCCGATTTGGATCCCGATAGCGGCTGCCCGTGTTAGAATTGCTGGGTTAAAAAATCCTCTGCTTGCCCGAAGCGGCCGTTTCGGGTATCGTATATGCCTTTCCCACGTCACAGGATGTCCCGTGTGTGTCCGCGGGACCGGATCGACGGTTCGGGACAAACCAAAGGAGAATCACGATGGCCTACGTCATTACGGATAAGTGCACCGTGTGCGGTGCGTGCAAGGATTCCTGCCCCGTTGAAGCGATCAGCGAGGGAGACCCCAAGTACGTGATTGATGCCGACACCTGTGTGGACTGCGGCGCCTGCACGGGCGCATGCCCGAACGATGCGATCGAACCGGGTGAGTGAGGCGTCCGTCCCGCCGGCGGCGGGTGGTTTGCTTCTGAAACCTGGCTTCTGAAACCTGCGCTTGCAGAACCGACGAAGAAGGGTCTTGCAAGCGCCTCGTCTTTAACTTTGAGGGGTATCCTATGGGCGCAACAATCATTGATGGCAAGCAGGCGGCGGCGGAGATGCGCGTGGAAATCGCGCGCCGGGTGGCGGAACTCAAGGCGCGCACCGGTGTCACGCCCGGGCTCGGTGTAATCCTCGTGGGTCTGGACCCCGCCTCCACCTCGTATGTGACCGCCAAGGAGAAGGCCTGCGCCGAAGCGGGGATGCTCTCCGATGATCGTCGGCTCCCGGCGGACAGCTCGCAGGCCAGCGTGTTGGCCGAGGTCGGTCGCATGAACGCCGATCCCCGCATCCACGGTATTCTCGTCCAACTTCCCCTCCCGCGCCACATTGATGAAAAGGCGGTGATCAACGCGATCACGCCCGACAAGGACGTCGATGGCTTCACGCCGGTGAATATCGGGCGGATGCTGATTGACGAGCCGTGCTATCTCCCCTGCACCCCGAACGGCATTATCCAACTGCTGATCCGAAGCGGAATCGCAACCTCGGGCCGCCATGCGGTGGTCATCGGGCGCTCCAACATCGTCGGCAAGCCGGTCGCACACCTGCTGATGCGCAAGGGCCCCGGCGGCAATGCGACCGTGACGGTCTGCCATACTGGCACCCGCGATCTGGCCGCGTTCACCCGGCAGGCCGACATCCTCGTGGTGGCCGCGGGCCGCGCCGGCACCGTCACCGGCGACATGATCAAGCCGGGCGCAACGGTGATCGACGTCGGCGTCAATCGCATCCCCGACGCGTCGGCCCGCAACGGCTTCCGGCTCGCCGGCGACGTTGATTTCGCCTCGGCGTGCCAGACCGCCGGCCACATCACTCCCGTTCCCGGCGGCGTCGGTCCCATGACCATCACCATGCTGCTTTACAACACACTCGAATCGGCCGAACGGGCCGCTTCGCGGTAAATCCCATGCCCCCCAGACCGGCCCAACGCCTCGTGCTCTTCGTCTGCACCGGCAACACCTGCCGCAGCCCGATGGCCGAGGCGCTGTTGCGTCGCGCGCTCCCGGAGGGCACGGACTGGGAGGTCGCCTCGGCCGGCCTGTGCGCCCCGCACGGGCTCGCGGCCAGTGCGGGCGCGGTCGCGGCGCTGCGCGATGTCGATGTCGATGTCGATCTCGCGACCCACCACAGCCGTTTGCTGACCGCCGCGTGGATCCGCCAGGCCGACGTGATCGTGGCGCTTGCGAGCACCCATCGCGACCAGATCCTCCGCGACCACCCCGACGCCGGAAAACGTCTCTTTCTTCTGCGATCATTCGATGCCGCCGCCGCGGTCCACGACCGCGACATTGCCGATCCCGTCGGCGCCAGTGCCGCCGCCTACCGCCTCTGCCGTGACCGCATTGCGGCCGCCATTCCCGGTCTCGTGGAATTCCTGGCCACGTTGTCCTGAGATGCAGACAGCGCCTCTCCTGATCGTTCACCTCGATCAGAAAGTCTTGACTTCGATCCGTCCTACTGGAAATATACTTATCGCTATTCGCCCACATGCGCGAGTCCGACGGAGGATGATGCTCTATGAATGTTCATTCGATTGACAGGCATGAAATGAAACACGTTTTTCCCCGCCGAAAGACCGGTCTCTGCCTGGCCCTCCTAGCCGGTATTCTCGCCTTGGATCCCGGGCTGCCCGCAGACGCTGCTGAAATGAGCGAGATCGAAGCGATTATGAACGCTCCGAACGCTGAAGACCTGGCGATTCAATTGAACGCCATGGTACAGGTGAACGATCAGAGTGGAATCTGGATCATGAGCATCGGACCGGCGTCGGATAACCTGGGCGATAACTACGGCGAATGGATGGATTTGGCACTTATTCCGCTTGAAATGCGTCCGATTGTCGCACTCGCGGCAGGTCAAATGCGTTCTCGCACGGCGGTCCCCGTCCTGCTTGAATGGCTTTGCGACAAACAGACGGCGGCAGACGCCTTCCTGCGCGAAGCCGCCCTTTACGCGCTTGGCCAGATTGGCGACAAGCGCGCGGCTGAGGTCTTGAAATCCTTTGAAACCCACGCCGACGAGTGGACCCGATTCTTCGCCACGGAAGCCGGCGCCCGTATCGCCGGCAAACCCGACGAGACCACTCCGCGCTGGTCCAAGACCCGGCTGAACCTGGCGTCGTGCAACCTGAACTGGTACTTCCACGACATGGTCAAGAAAGCCTTCAACGGGACTGTCAAGGACTACCGCGGCCATATGCCGCCCCTCGGCCCGCAAGTGTCCCGACTGATCAACGAGGGTCTGGTCTTCGACGGTGAAGGCAACCCGGTGACAGACATCGTTTTGTTGTGGGACATGCTTACCGATCCCCGATACAGCACGTCTTTCATGAACTGGCGCCTCTATCACTACGCCCGACGCGGAGGCCAGGTCATCATGGACCAGCAGGGTTTGTTCTGGATTCACCGGAAATACGAAATGATAGGCGAGGGGGATGCGGCAATTCGAGGCAAGCTCCTGGCGGAGTTTCGCTATCAGCGGGGGCCCTGGGATGCGCTGTATCCGGAAAAACTTGAGAAGAACCCCGCGTTCCCTCCGGTCGACGATCTTGGGGCGCTGTACAAAGACTTCTACTATGGCTATCGCCGGATCGGACGAGGCGGCTGTTTGCTGATGTCGGAATCGAACGAATCCATGGAAAAGGCCATCAGTGGCATCCCACCTGTCGCCCCGGTGAGATACTGGACAATGCCCGACGCGCGGCCCTTCTTCCAGGAAATCTTCGCCTGGCTCAAGGACGGCCCCGATCACCGGCCGGCGTCCGTCGGCTGGCGTGACGAGCCGATCCCCAGCGACAAGGACCCACGCAAACTCGCGATCCTCTACGCCGGGGCCATCAACAAGGTGGTCGTATCGCAGATTCAGAATCAAGCCCCCACTGCGCCCTTCGTCCCGGAGATGAAGCTATTCAGGGCCGACAACCAGTTGGCCTCCTCTGTAAAGGGCAAGCCCGTGACGGGCAAGGCGGGCGAATGGACACTGCAGAAGCTTGGACTGGAGTTGCCAATCCTAACGCTCCCGGACACAAATTACCGGCTCGAGATTTCCGTGCTGGACACCGACGGCAAGGTCCACCACTGCATGAATCGAACCGTCGAGGTGCGGGGGCGGTTCGAGATGGCTTTGCAGGGATGGCCGGCGATGATCGACAGCGAGGCCCTTGTCTCGGCGACGTTGCAGATCAAGGACATGGCGACCGGCCCCTATCCGCCGTTGCAGGGGCGTCTGCGGCTGGTTAATGATGACTTCGACCGGGTCTACAGGACTTGGCGGGCGCCGTGGAACAGCAAGGATGACGTTGCCATGGACATGCTTCTCCCGGGCGCCTTGCCGGCGGCGCAGTACGCCTTGCGCGTCGACTTGGTCGACGACCAAGAACAGGTTTACGGCCGTCTCGTCAAACCGCTCGCGCGCCAGGCGGTTTACGAACAACGCCGCATTTTCCAGTGGTCCGAATGGATACAGGCGGGGATGGGGGCTATCGCCGAGAACCTGCACAAAGTCGGGATCAACACGCTGGCCAACAACGCGGCCTTCATGTCGTACCCCGGCTTCGCGTACGAATGGTATTATGACACCACCTACTTCTTCATCCAGCCGTCGCGCATGGGCGATCACTACCTCTCTGCGGTTGGCAAGTTCAGGGGCGAGCGGGTTGGACCGTATCGCCCAAAGAAACCCACCCTGCATGACCCCGGCCAGCCTCACGGCACGATAGGAAGCTACATCGGCGTGGGCGCAAACGCCCTGAATGACGCGCGCAAGGTATCGGTGGACATGATCGAAGAATCCGAAATGGAGGACCTTTCCTATGGCTACAACTACGCGCTCCAGCTCGAGTACATGCTGAAGGACATTTGGCAGACCGTCGAGAATCTCAACGGGGACCAGGGCAGCGATTTTCTCTCCTGGGAAGAGATTCCGTTCGCCCAGTTCAAAATTGGTTTCGGCTGGTCTGTGCGTGAAGGAGGCTGGGTCTTTTACTCTCATCGCGCCCAGACGATCCATGTTCGCGCTCTGGCCCTTCGCGAACATAACCCCTACCTGCGCATCGAAGCCGGCGCGGGCAACAGAGAATGGTATTACGATGGTTTGCACACCCGTTTCTACGAAGGCAACCTGCTCGTGCCTGCCGTCGGGCTGATCAGCGATATTCCGAGCCATCCCCGTGCCGCCAAGACCTGGCTGATGGACTTCAAGAATGACTACACCTTCTCCGGCCAGGGGCGTAAGATATGGGCTTCGATCGCCGGTAACGCCCGCCATATCACCCTCTTTCAGTCGGGTGGTCACTTCGGCGGCGGCACCTGGTGGTGGGGACTGACGACTCTCAGCAACGCCATTCACAGCGTCCGCCCCTATGAACCGATCCTCATCGACACCCGCACCCGACTCTCTCCCGACATCGTCGTCTACGGCACCGATGGCACGGGCTCCACGCCGGTGAACGAGATGCTACTGGCCATGGGTATTGTGCCCGATGTGATCCAGGCTAGGTCCTACATGGCCCGGATCGAAGGAGAGAAGAACATCGAGAACTACCGGATCATCATTGACGGCAAACACAAAGACATCAAGCCGGACCAACTCGCCGCCCTTCGCGGCGCCGTCGAGAACGGCGCCATCCTCATCTCGGCGCCCGCGGGCAGCCCGGCCATCGCCGCCGCGTTCGGCGTGGAGGTGTCGGCTGGGGGGAAGCGCGACGGAGGCAAACGCATTGACCTGAACCCGTTGGCCAAGCTGCTGCCGGGCGTCCGCGACGCCTGGCTCTACGGCAAACTTGGCCCGGCATCAGGTGTGACGGCCACGAGCGGGCTGACCGCCGCTGACGGTTTGATCTTTGGTCAGGTCGGTAAGGGACTCTTCATCTATGTCAATCTGGAGAGCGAATTCTGTGGAGTGGCCGGCCGGTCGGGCGACACATCGCCGTGGGATTACGAGGGGTGGTCGCGTCTGTGGTGCGCCATGCTCGAACGCCAGGGGCTTGCGAAGGACGTCTTTCGCGTTGTCGACAGCGCCGGACGCACGGACCGGCGCGTCGTCTGTCGGATTCTCGACACCGACGACGGATCGCAGCGCTATCTCCTGATGCAGGCCAACAACGTCCTGGAAGGATCGCTCTCGAACTGGGATATTGACGCCCGCGAGAAGCAGGCCCTGGCCCGATTTGCGCCGGACAAGCCGGTCACGTTCAAGGCCGGCATGGCGCCGGTCAGCTTCCCATTCAAGAGTCCGGAGACGATGGAGGGACAGGTTTGGATCCGTCGCAAAGTGAGCGCCGCCCCCGAGAAGCCGGAGTACACGCTGCGGTTCTCCATGAAGCGCGACGGCAAGACATACGATCCGCCGGGTATCTGGGGCAAGGCCGGGGGCGCCAGGCTGCGCGCCGAGGTTCCGACAGATGGGTTCGTCTGGGAGGCCGCAGGCCCCAGTTATGAATTGTTTGGCGGGAGCGACTACGAACTGACCTTCGAGCCCGGCGAGCGGGAGGTCGAGGTCGACCGGATCGTCGTCCTGCCTTCAATCGTGACCGCGCGCATCGTCATCGCCGACCCGCGCATCGTTTCCCTTTACGATGTGAAAGAGAACCGCAGCTACCCTGTTGTCGAAACCAGGGGCCTGCGCCATGTTGACGTTTCCGCCCAAGCCGGCTGCGGCGTTATCCTGGGCCTGGTCGAGGCGCCTGTCGGCACATTCGTCGCCCGCATCGCCGGCCCCGAGGTTGGTCGCGGCGGATCGCTTCGCATTGATTGCGAGCTGCGGGGTCCGGACGGCAAGCCACTGCCCCGGAGCACAACTCTGCTCGGCACGCTGCGGCGCGGGCCCCGAAACGAACCGGTTTCGAACTCGGTCCAGCACCGGCTGCTCGAAGGCGGCAGCGGGATCTTCGAATACTGGATTCTGGCCACCGAGCCCGAAGGCCCGGCCACGCTCGAGGTGCTGAATCTGGCCACCGGGCAACGGGTTGAGATTCCCCTGACCATCCGCGACCTCGGCGGGCACCAGAATCCACTCGGCATGGGCTGGACCGCGAAACTGGACGAACGCCCGAAACAACCCATGCTCCACGTCGATCCGCTGCCGGATCTGCGCGTTGCCGACATCGGCATCTTCGATCTGACCGGCTCGTTCTCCCATGTCGGCGACGAGCCGCTGAAGCTCGAGTTCGGCTCGGCCCTTCCCACCAACTGCTTCCTCGGAGGGAATGCGTCGTGCCAGTTCACCGCCGCCCCAAAAACGACGACGCGCTTCTCGATACCGGTCATCATCTCCCGCAAGACCGCGCGCTGGATCCAGCGCCGCGACCTCACCATTCCCGTTTGGCTCAAGACCCCCGACGGCACGGTCGTCGTTCGGCAGAACGTGCGATTGCATACCAATCCCTGGGATGTTGCCCCGCCCGTCATCAATGGGTTCATCGACGGCGCCGCCTTGCTGATCGTGACCAACGTCACCGCCGCAGCACAGACAATCACCATAGAACTGCAGCCTGTCGAGGGGATCGTCATGTCGAATCCGACGCAACGCGTCGATCTCCCCGCCACAAGAGAAATCCGTGTCACCTTTCCCTGCCGGCCTCGGGACGTCGCCGTGTCCGACGGTCACTACCCGATCACGTATCGCGCGACACTCGCACCCGCCGCTTTCCAGGAAGGCGAAACCATCGTCGAGGCGAGAACCCTCTCGCGCTGGTGGATCGATAACCTCAGCACCATGCCGGATTTGAAGACCAGCGAGGGAGATCCCAGAAAAGAAGGCGTCGATTCCGAAATCTTTCAGTGGATTGAGAAAACGCCGGAACTTGGAGATATTCTGGATCCCGACGGAACCTGGTCAGGAAACACGAAGCATATTTTCGAGGCATCGGCTCCCTTCAAGGGTTGGAAGCCGGCGCTGTATGGCAGCAGTATCTGGCTGGGCAATCTTGAGCCCTTGCCGAACGCGTTGGACGTCATTCGCGTTGCTACCCGCGTTTGGTCTCCCGACGACCGCGAAGTCACGATCAAGATGGGCCGCGGCACGGTCTCCTACGTCTGTCTGGACGACCAGGTGCTTCACCGTTTCAATGAGCTGATCCGAAGCACGATCGACCAGATGCGCTTCGTCGGCCGCGTTCTGCTCAACGACCAACTGATCTACGACTCGAGACCGAACGCGAAGATGCCCCAAGGACCGTTCAAACTGCGTCGGGGCGAAAACACGCTCCTGGTGCAGATCGCCGCCTCTCTGGATAAACCGTTTGGCGTGGACTACAATTGCGATCCGGGCAACATCTTCGTGCTCTTCTACGACGCCAAGACCGGCAAACGCTGCCGCGGCCTTCTGTTCGACATGGAAAAACCGGGCAAGAATGCGGGGGTGAAATAGAGCCTCCGGTTACTGGCCCTCTCTGGGGAATGACACTTACTTAAGAGGCTTTTGCCATCTTAATCGTAATCCTAATCTTGATCTTAATCTCCTGGTGGAGAACGGATTACGATTAGGATTACGATTAGGATTAGGATCGGACGCATCGCTTAAGTAAACGCCATTACCCTCGCGGGGTCATGTCTGTCCAAAATAAAGTTTGTTGGACGGCACATGATCTGCGGATGGGCTTCCGGGTCATTCCGCTATCCGCGTCCTGCGGCCTCGATCACCTCGACCAGCTCGCGGTAGGCGGTATCGAGATGATCGTTGACAATCTGGTGGGTGTATTCGTCGGCCCGAGCTATCTCGGTTTCTGCATTCTCCATCCGGATTTCAATCGCTTCGTCCGAATCCTCGCCCCGCCCTTCAAGGCGGGCGCGCAAGGCGGTCAGACTGGGCGGACGGATGAAGATGTCGACAAATCCCACGCGCATCGGGTGCCCCGGGGGCAGTGTTTCCACGAACGCGCGCACCTGTGAAGCGCCCTCGACGTCGATGTCCATCAGCGCGCTCTGCCCCTCGGCCATCGCCTCCTCAACCGGCGCGCGCAACGTGCCGTACCGGTTGCCGTGGACGGTGGCGTGCTCCATGAGCTGGCCTGCGGCCACCCGTTCAGCAAACGCGGCGTGCGTCAGAAAGAAGTAGTCGACGCCGTTTTCTTCCAGACCGCGTTGCTCGCGGGTCGTGCAGGAAACCGAATAGGTGATCTCGGGATAATCTTGCAGCAAACGGTCGCACAACGTAGTCTTGCCCGCGCCCGACGGCGCGGATATCACGATCAGCAGCGGTCTCATCAGTCGTCTCCCCGTCCGCCAGTCCGCCGGCGGCCGCGTCCGTCTTCGGCCCATCTCGCAGCCCTCACACGTTCTGGCCGCAACACTTCTTATACTTCTTGCCGCTTCCGCAGGGGCAGGGGTCGTTGCGTCCCACCCGCGGCTCGTCTCGCCGGACCGGTTGCGCCAGGGCGACCGGCTTGTCCATCGCTTCGAGCGTCGCGTCAAAATTCGCCGCCGCTCCGGCGGGCACCGTCATCCGCTCCGGGCCGGCACCCGCCGGAACGAGCCCCGCCGCGCCGGCCGCGCCCAGGAGCGACACCGACTGATGGATCGTCTGCTGCCGCCGCACGCTGCCGCCGCGCATCAGGCGCTCGAAATTTTCGATCGTCGCGGTGGCGCGGAAGACCGTATGGGCGACATCGGTCTTGATGTGCCCGACCAGTTCTTCGAACATCTGGAATGCCTCGCGCTTGTATTCCACCAGCGGATCGCGCTGGCCATAGGCCCGCAGGCTTACCCCGTGGCGCAGCTCGTCCATGGCCCGCAGGTACTCCTGCCATTGCTGGTCAATGCAGGTGAGCACCACCTGGCGTTCCAGAAACGCCAGAGACGTCGGCGGCTCCATGGCGCACTTCACCTCGTAAGCTTCGGCCACGCGGCCATACACGTAGGCGGCGGCTTCATCCGGTTTGCCTGCAAACGCCCCCAGATCTTCCGCCGTCACGGCGATCGGAAACGCCGCCATCAGCGCCTCGGCCAGTTCGTCGGGCCGGCATTCCTTGACCTTCGGCGAGTCGAGGAACCCTTCACACTGGGTGAAGACCAGGTCGTTGAAGATGTCCAGAATCTTCTCGTGCGGCGATTCCGAGCGCAGCACGTCGCCGCGCAGCTCGTAGATCACCGAGCGCTGCTTGTTCATCACATCGTCGTATTCGAGCGTCCGCTTGCGGATCGAGAAGTTCTGCTGCTCCACACGCCGCTGCGCCGTCTCGACCGAGCGGTTCAGCCAGCGGTGCTCCAGCGCCTCGCCCTCCTGCATGCCCAGGCGGGTCATGATCCCCGAAATGCGGTCGGAGCCAAACAGCCGCATGAGCTGGTCTTCCAGCGAAATGTAGAACCGTGACGAGCCGGGATCCCCCTGGCGGGCGCACCGGCCGCGAAGCTGACGATCGATCCGGCGTGATTCATGCCGTTCCGAGCCGATCACGTGGAGGCCGCAGGGGCGCTCGTTCAGCAGATCCCGCAAGGTCCGGGCCTCGCCCGCCGGTTTCTCATCGAGTGGCACCTGCGACTTGACCACCGACTCGGGCGTCCACACCACGCCGGGGCCGAGTTTGATGTCCGTGCCGCGACCGGCCATGTTCGTGGCGATGGTCACGGTTCCCGGCTGCCCCGCCAACGAAACGATCTCCGCTTCGCGCGCATGGTTCTTGGCATTCAGCACATTGTGCGGGATGTGGGCCATGCGCAGCATGCGGCTGATGACCTCCGACGTGTCGACCGTCACCGTGCCGAGCAGCACCGGCTGGCCGTTGCGATGCCGTTGGGACACCTCTTCGATGACCGCCTTGAACTTCTCGCGCTGGGTCTTGAAAATCAGGTCGTTCTGATCGACGCGGCGAATCGGACGGTTGGTCGGAATCACCGAGACATCCAACTTGTAAATGTCCGAAAACTCGCCCGCCTCGGTTTCGGCGGTGCCGGTCATCCCCGCCAGCTTCTTGTAGAGACGGAAGTAGTTCTGAATCGTGATGGTCGCCAGAGTTTGCGTCTCGCGCTCGATCTGCACGCCCTCCTTGGATTCGACCGCCTGATGCAGGCCGTCGCTCCAGCGCCGGCCCGGCAGAATGCGGCCGGTGAACTCGTCCACGATCAGCACCCGGTTGTCCTGGACCACATAGTCCACATCGCGCTCATAGATGCTGTAGGCGCGGAGAAGCTGGTCGACATTGCGCACCCGCTCGCTGCGTTCCATGAAATCGGCCCGGATCTCCTGGGCCCGCTTGCTGCGCTCGGAGATGCTGAGCGAGGCGTCGCCTTCGAGAACCGACATCGACGTGATCAGATCGGGCATGAGGTACATCGCCGGATCGTCGGGGTTCATCGCCTCGCACCCCTTGTCGGTCAGCGAGACTTCGCGGCTCCGTTCGTCGATGGTGAAGAAGAGCTCCTCACGAAGCTCGCGCGCATGTTCCTTGCGCATCTCCGTAAGCATCATGCTCTCGACCTGCTCGTGCAGTTTGCGGATGGACGGCTCCTCCAGCAGGTGGAGAAACTGCTTGTGCTTGGGCGTGCCGTGGTAGACCTGGAAGAGCCGCCACATCGCCGTCTCTTGATCCTGGGCGTCTAGCGCCTGCTTGGCCTCGCCGATCAGGCGGTTGCACAGTTCCTGCTGTCGCCTGACGAGCCGGTCGACCAGCGGTTTGAGCTCGGCATACTGGTGCGAGGAGGCCTGCTGGGCGACGCCGGAAATGATCAGCGGCGTCCGGGCCTCGTCAATCAGGATGCTGTCGACCTCGTCGATGATCGCAAAGGTGTGTTCGTTCTGCACCACCTGCGACGGATCCATGGCCATGCCGTTGTCGCGCAGGTAGTCAAAGCCGAATTCGCTGTTGGTGCCGTAGGTCACGTCGCAGGCATACTGCTGCCGCCGCTCCGTCGGCGACATGTGGTTCTGGATGCAGCCGACCGTGAGCCCCAGAAATTCCAGCACCGCCCCCATCCACTGGGAGTCACGCAGGGCGAGGTAGTCGTTGACCGTCACCAGGTGGACATTCTTGCCCGAGAGGGCGTTGAGATAGAGCGGCAGGGTCGCCACCAGCGTTTTGCCCTCGCCGGTCTGCATCTCGGCGATCTTCCCCTCGTGCAGCACGATGCCGCCCATGAGCTGCACGTCAAACGGCACCATTTCCCATGGCAATTCGTGCCCGCATACCGTTCGTGTGGTGCCGCACAACCGGCGGCAGGCATTCTTCACCAGGGCAAAGGCCTCGAACAGCAGGGTGTCGAGCGTCTCGCCCTGGCGCACCCGCTCGCGAAATTTCGCCGTCTTGGCCCGCACCTCGGACTCCGGCAGCGCCTGATACTGAATCTCAAACGCGTTGATCCGGGCCACCATCGGACGCATCCGCTTGATGTCACGCTGATTCTTGGTTCCAAAAATCGCTTTGATTAACTGCATAATCCTATCCTAAAATAGCCATGCGGGTCTGACGACCTGCCCATGAAAGGAAGCAATATACCAAAAAAGAACTGCGGCGCAAAGACAAGAGCGCAGACACCCCAGGCACCCCAGGCAATTCTTCCAATTTCCCTAAAAATGGAACACTTTTCGCAAAAGCCGCAAGCTATCAGCGAATGCTTCGTCCGCCTCATCCGTGGATACACGGACGGCAGAACGAACATTTGCTCAGAACCGGGTTGATTACTGTCATTCAGCGGTTTCACCGGTATGCCGTCCGTGTATTCACGGGCGAGGCATCCGAGTGAAACCGCACGTTGGCGGCTTTTGCGGTAAAATTTCGATGCGTTCGCCCTGGCAGATATCCGCGCGCAGGGGCATGATGGAGTCGGTTGCTTTCAGCTTTCCATTTTCAGCTTTCAGCTTTTCTTCTTCGTGTGGCGACGGCTGCGCGGGGATCCTCGGGCCAGGCGTGCTTCGGGTAGCGGCCCCGGAGGTCTTTGCGCACGTGCGCGTAGCCGGTGTTCCAGAAACTCTCGAGGTCGGCGGTGATCTGCACCGGACGCTGCGACGGCGATAGCAGGTGCAGCAACACGGCGACACGGCCTCCGGCGACACGCGGCGTGACGGTCAGGCCAAAAACCTCCTGAATGCGAACCGCGATGACCGGTGTCTCCCCTGAATCGTAGCGGATGCGGATGCGGGAGCCGCTGGGCACCGTGAAATGTGTCGGCGCTAGGGTGTCCAGCAGACGGCGC
Organism: uncultured Akkermansia sp.; assembly: GCA_964580075.1. Taxonomy (GTDB): domain Bacteria; phylum Verrucomicrobiota; class Kiritimatiellia; order RFP12; family JAAYNR01; genus VGWG01. The sequence goes on from CAZOJL010000072.1 coordinate 12,783, forward strand.
AGGGCGCCGAGCCGCGCGGCCAGCGTCGCGTGGAGGTCCAGACCCTCGACCTGGCTCCACCGGACCATCCCATCCGTGAACGGCCCCAACCAGTCGGGAAGGGATTCGGCGAGCGCCGTATCGGAGAAATCCGGCCAGCCCTCCTCGGGACGGAAGCGGCGCAGACACGCCACGCGCGCGCGCAGCTCGTTCGCCGCCGGGGTCCAGGGGAGGCGGTCCAGCCCTTTTTGAAGGATCCCCTCGAAGAGCGCCAGCCGAACCGCGCCGGCATCGGGCGCGGCCAGCCCGGAATCCCGCAAGACGATGGCGCCAAACCGGATTCTCCTGACCGCCGTGACCGCCTCGGCTTGACGATCCCAGCCGACCACCGGGGCGGCGACGATCCGATCGGCGAAGTCGGCTTCCAACAGGGCGCGATCATACGGCGCGGCGAGACGAATCCGGGCGTCGGCCGCGTCGTCGCTGAGTTCGGCGGCGACAAGCCAGTCGTAACGGGCCAACGGATCGGCGGCATCGAGGATGGCGCCACGGCCCGAGGCCAGGAGGTAGCGCCCGTCGGGCGAACGGCGGCGGGCGATCCGGTCGGGAAAGGCCCACGCGAGGAGGCGACCGACGTCGATCCGGCGGACATCCCCGGCGTAGCGGCGCGACCAGTTCCGGGCGAGCGTGTGGACGCGGGCCGCAAAGCCGGCGACGGCGGGGTCACGGGAATCAAGGCGATCTAGCGCCACACGGGCGTCGGTCTCGCGGCGCAAGGCCGATTCACCGCCCAGTTCCGAAACAACCGCGGCCAGGAGGCAGGCCTGATGCGCACACCCCTCGGCTTCGCCTCGGAGAATCATGTCGGCGAGACGCGGATGGATCGGCAAAGCGGCGAGACGGCGTCCGCGCGGCGTAATCCGAAGGGGTGCGTCGGCCGCCCCGATGGATGTGGCCTCCGCCGTTTCCAGCGCGCCCAGATCGGTCAGCAGGGCGACCGCCTGACGCCACGCGGCTTCGGGTGGCGGCGTCGGCCAGGGGAGGTCCTCGCGACCGGCGGCGCCCCAGTCGGCGCACTGAAGGACCAGCGGGGCGAGATCGGCGTCAAGAATCTCGGGGAGCGCTTCCGGGGCGAGGGCGCGGTCTTCCACCTCGTCCCAGAGACGGTAACAGACGCCTGGCCCGAGACGCCCGGCCCGTCCCCGCCGTTGGTCGGCACGATCCCGGGACACGCGAAGCGTCTCGAGCCGCGACATGCCATTGCGCGGCGAGAATCGCGGCACCCGCATCCAGCCCGCGTCAATCACCACGCGGATTCCCTCGATTGTCAGACTCGATTCGGCGATCGAGGTCGCGAGGACGATCTTGCGCACACCCGGGGCAGGCGGCCCGACCGCCCGGTCCTGTGCCTCACGCGTCAGCGCCGCAAACAGGGGCTGGATCTCGATTCCCGGGGGCAGGCGCGCCTCGCGCAGGAGTTCCGCCGTGCGCCGGATCTCCCCCTCGCCGGGAAGAAAGACGAGCAGCGAGCCGGACTCCTCGGTCAGGGCCCGCAAGACGGCATCGGCGGCTTGTCGCGGAATCGGTGCGGTCGCGGGACGCGACAGCAGGTGGGTCTCCACGGGCCAGACCCGGGACGTCGCCGTGACGACACGCGGCAGGCGCGCGAGCGGCGCGCCGGGGTCGGCAATCCATCCCGCAACCGCCTCCGCGTCCAGCGTGGCCGACATCACCACGATGCGCAGATCGGGGCGCAGGGAACGGCGCACATCGAGCGCCAGGGCGAGCGCCTGGTCCGCGACGAGCGCGCGCTCGTGGAATTCGTCGAAGATCACCAGCCCCACATCGGCGAGTTCGGGGTCGTGCAACAGACGCTGCACCAGAAGCCCCTCGGTGAGAATCTCGACGCGGGTCGCGGGGGAAACACGGCGTTCGAGCCGGATGTGGTACCCAATCCGTTCGCCGACCGCCTCGCCCAGAAGACGCGCCATGTAGCGGGCGGCGGCGCGGGCGGCGAGACGGCGCGGTTCGAGGAGGACGATTCGGCGGCCCTTCAGCCAGGGCGCCTCCATCAACGCGGGCGGGACGAGGGATGTCTTGCCCGAACCGGGCGGTGCCTGCAGGACGACCGGGCAATTTCGCTCCAGCGCGGCGGCGATCTCGGGGATCACCGCGCGAACGGGAAGGTCGAGTAGCGTGTGGTACAGGTCGGTCATGGTCATGGGAGCCGGATCACAGGATACGGCAAAACGCCCCGCGCGGGAACAGCAATTCTGCGGTCCGCTCGGCGATTTTTTCCCGTGCTGAAAAACACCGTTGACTTTTGCCACTGCCTTCGCTATTGTAACGCGCCATTCACGTTTCCGGTGTGGCGAGGTAGCTCAGTTGGTAGAGCAGCGGACTGAAAATCCGCGTGTCGTCGGTTCGATCCCGACCCTTGCCACCATTTCTTTTCTATCAAAAATCTCGAACCGCCGGGCACCCCGTCTTTTCCTCTCACCGTGCGCGTCCGTGTATGTCCGTGTCGGTCCTTGTCTGTCCGTGCCTCCGTCCGCCCTCACACCCCCGTCAGCATTCTCCTCTCGCCACGCTCCCCGCCACCGCCCCGCGCCCACCCCCTCGCCACCTCCGGCATCCGCATCACCCGTCCCGGCTCGACCCCGACCGCGCGGCATCCCCACACCGCCAGCGCCATCACGCAATCATCGCGATCAGCACCGTCCAGTCCGTGTGCTTCGCCACATCACATCCGATCACCACCGGCCCTTTCTCATCTTTATTACCGCCCCCGCCGTTATCGGCGGGTTCCTCCTCCACCAGGCACCCCACAATCCCCCGATACACCCCGGCCCCGTCCTCCAGAAACTCCGCCATATACTCCTGCCGGAACACGTCCTCGGACAGCGTCAGCTTCGCCGCCTCCCACTCCTTCGCCGGAAAATAGGGCGAGACGTTCGACGGAAAGGTGAACGACTTGAACCCCGCTTGGCCCTCCACGCCTCGCGTGAACATGTCGTAGAACCAGTTGCGGCCCATCGGCGTGGAGATGAACACCGCCCAGCCCATGGTCTGGGCCAGCGTCGGACGCAGCACGTAATTCTAAACCGCCGCCCCGTGCACACCGTCCGGAACCGAAACTCCCGCGCCCTGTGTATCTCCATCTGCGCCGCATGCGGCGAATATTCGATCACCATACCACACCTCCTGTTAGAGGGTGCGTTTCAACAACGACGTTTCCGAACACAAACCCCGCCGCATCCCGTCCCACAAGGGCGAAAACGGGGCTACGACACCGATCCGGACCTCGCCGACACGAACGGCTAACCGCTCGTGGCGGTATCAATGTGTCTTTTTCTGGCATCCGGACGGCGTACCCAGCGGTTTTGGGGCGCCCAGGGCGTACCCCTTCAGCCACAAAAACGCTGTTTGGTGGTGGACTTGACTTGGATTCCCGCTTTTGCCACACTTTTCCCATGCCATCGTTGCGTCAGACCGGTTCCGGCATGATTTCGGCCTATGCGGGCCGGTGTAGACCGAAAAGCGATTTCTTATCAATTGCACACGGACAATGTGGGGAGCGCCGGGATGAAGTTCTACAGAGTGGAATTGGAGTGAACCTATCGAGAGCAACTGCTCATACAGCGACAAATAACGCGACAGGAGCGACATGAAAAGACACAGGCCGATCAGCATCGAGGGCAATAGGATTGAAATCACGA
>CAZOJL010000073.1:0-16395 GCA_964580075.1 uncultured Akkermansia sp.
AGATCACGCCAGCCCCGGATCCGGCCTTTTAGACAACGACAGGCGCCAGGAGAAGCAAAAAAAGAGAGAAATTAGATGCGTTTGCCCTGCGTGGGCCAGCCTCACACCCGTGCGCGGATCCCAACAGCTCCGCCCGCCAGCCGCGCAGCAAGCGGTGAGCATCGGGTGTGGCCCGGTCACCATCGGCCAGCAAACGCACCACCTCCGCCTTGCTCGCGACCATCCGCGCGTCGATATGCCGCGCGTCGGCTTGCTGACGGATCACCGTCTGCAATGCCTGAATCCGCTCCTTCCCCACCTGCCGCTCGTCGGCAAGGATGAGCGGGGGCGGCCATTCCGATTCGGGCACATCCCGTCCGCGCCGGACGGCGGCCAGGAGGTCGGGCCCGCGTCGGCGTACCGTGCGCGGCTCCACGTGCCGGCACGCGGCAAGGTCGGAATCCGTCACCGGCAACGCCTGGGCCACCGCCACCAGTTCAGGATCGGTCGCCACAAACCCACGCGGCAGATCCGTCTCGCGCGCCGTCTCTTCGCGCCACGCGGCAAGTTCCCGCAAGACGGCCAGGTTGAGGGGTTTCAAAAACAGCGCGGCCCGAATGCGGGTGTAGGCCTTTTCGGGCGCGGCGCCTTCGTAGCCGACGGCGTCAAAAAGCTGCGCCAATTCCTCTTCCAGCCACGCTTCCACACCCGACGCACGGGCTTTCTCACGGAGCATCTCTGCGGCGCGGATCATGTGCCGCACATCGTCAACCGCATACGCGACCTGCTCCGGGGAGAGCGGCCGGGCCACCCAGTCGGTACGGGTCTGGCCTTTCGGCAACTGTATCCCCATCAGCGTGGCAATGAGCTTCTGGAGCGACGTCTGGCTGTCCAGTCCGGCAAATCCGGCCGCGAGGCGCGTGTCGAAAACCCGCCGTGCCGCGGCGCCGGAGGCGCGGGCGAGGATCATCAGGTCCTGCGGGGCATCGTGCAGGATCTTTTCGATCGACGGATCTGTCAGCATCCCCGCCAACGGCGACAAGTCGGGAACCGCCACCGTATCGATCAAATAGCAGGACCCGTCGTCAAGCGCCATTTGGACCAAGCCCAGAATCGGATAGTACGTCCGCTCCCAGACAAATTCGGTATCCAGGGCGACGCGGGGTTGACCCGTCAACCGCTCCGCGAGTTCCTGCAGGTCACGCATCGTTTGTATGTAGTGCATCGGTCTCCACATCGGGTGTTGGGGCTGGCTCTTGCAAACCCTCTTGGCGAACATTCTGCTCCGGCTCATCGAGACGGTTCGCCTACCCAAAGGCAGGAAAGCAGAACTGGGCAGGACTGGGCAGGACTGTTCGTCCTCGCCAAGACGCAGCGGTGTTGCAAGTGCCTCAGGGGTTTTCAGCGGCAGCGTTCAAAAGGGAGTATCCCAGAAAAAGCGCGTGGCGTCGAGGCCACTCGGCAATCGCAGCAGGGCGAACGCATCAAAATTCTCCCCCTGCCGCTAAAAAAGGAACACGTTTGGCAAAAACCGCAAAATTAAGATGCGTTTGCCCTGGCGCGATCTGACGGTGCGTTGACCCGCCGTGGCACGGCGTGGTATCATGATTCCGTTATGAGTTTTAAGCGATGCCCCGGTAGCATGGCGTTTGCGCAGCCGAAGATCGAACTGGTTCGGTGTCCATCCTGCGGCAATGACGCAGAACTATGGACAGACGAGGCGGATGGCACATGCACCCAGTGCGGGAAAGTCGTCTGCCGGACCACCACGCAGTCCTGCCTCGACTGGTGCAAATATGCGCGCGAATGCCTCGGGGAGGAGGGACATCAGAAGTATCAGGAAATGGTAGACGGTATGCTCCGTCACCTGCGCACGTCCGCACACCCGTCCGATGCGGTCGACAGTCTCAATTGCCGGATCGTATGCGAGGCGGATAAGCTGGCCCGTGACACAGCCGCACAACCCGCTCAGCAGGGCATCGGCACCCCCGATCCCTGAGTCGGACGCACGCGTCGCCGTCAGCGATCCAACGCGGCACGGATTTCGGCGACGCGATGGCTGACGGCGCGGGGCGCATCGGAACCCGCCGCGTGAGCCAGTTTAACGAATGCGCTGCCAATCACGATACCATCGGCAAGCGGACCGAGTTCGCGCGCGTCTTCGGGCGAGCTGATCCCAAAACCGAGGCAGACGGGAAGGGCGCTGAGCGCCTGGAGCGCCTTGGCCTGACGGGCGACGGCGGCTTGATCGAGGGTGCCCGATCCAGTGACACCGGTGCGGGTGATGAGATAGATGAACCCACCCGCGCCCGCCGTGATGGTGCGCATCCGCTCCGCCGGCGTCGTCGGGGCGACCAGACGGATCAGCGGGATGTCGCGTCCTCCGAGGCGGTCCGTGAGTTCGGCCGACTCCTCGGGCGGCAGATCCACAATCAGCATTCCGTCAATGCCGGCCGCGTCCAAGGCGGGTCCCAGGCGATCGACACCATAGGCGAGCAGCGGGTTGTAGTAGCTGAACAGCACCAGGGGCGTCTCGGCATGCGCCGCGCGTATTCTGGCGGCGAGTTCGAGCACGCGGCAGAGGGTCATCCCGGCGTCCAGCGCGCGGCGCGCGGCGGCTTGAATGACGGGACCGTCGCTGGTCGCGTCGGAGAACGGAACCCCCAGCTCCAGCACGTCTACACCCGCCGCACAGGCGGCGTCCATAACGGCGAAACTGGTCTCAAAATCAGGATCACCTGCCGTGAAATAGGCGACCAGCGCTTTTCGGTTCCGGTCGGCCAGGCGGCTGAAGGTACGTTCAAAACGGTTCATCGATCAGGCTTTCGGGTTGGTTTGCGCGAGCAGGGATTCGACATGGGCGAGGTCTTTGTCGCCGCGACCGGAGAGGCAGACGACGATGTGCTGGGCTTCGGGCATCGCACGCGCGGCGGTGAGCGCCGCTGCGACGGCGTGGGCGCTCTCCAGCGCGGGGATGATCCCTTCGAGCCGGGTCACGGCCTGGAAGATTTCGAGCGCCTCGGCATCGGTGACGGAAGTGTAGCGGACACGTCCACTCTCTTTGAGAAAGGCATGTTCGGGACCGACGCCCGGGTAGTCGAGGCCGGCGGAAATCGACCACGCCTCAAGGACCTGACCGTCCCGGTCTTGCAGCAGGTAGGACTTCGAACCGTGCAACACGCCGATGCTCCCCTTGTTCAAGGTGGCGGCGTGGCGGGGTGTGTCGAGTCCCTCACCGGCGGCCTCGACGCCGAGCAAGCCGACGGGATCGTTGAGAAAGGCGTAGAAAATGCCCATGGCGTTGCTGCCGCCGCCGACGCACGCCGCCACCAGATCGGGAAGGCGGCCGTTGGCGTCCAGGAACTGGCGGCGCGCTTCGTCACCGATGACCCGCTGAAAGTCACGCACCATGGTGGGATACGGGTGAGGTCCGGCGACCGAGCCGATCACGTAAAAAGTGTCGGCCACCGCCGCGGACCAATAGCGGAGGGCTTCGTTCATGGCATCCTTGAGCGTCGCCGTGCCGGCGGTGACCGGAACCACCTCCGCCCCCAGGAGCCGCATCCGGTGAACATTGGGGGCTTGACGCCGCACATCCTCCGCGCCCATAAACACTTTGCACGCCATCCCCAGCCGGGCCGCGATGGTTGCGGTGGCGACGCCATGCTGCCCGGCACCGGTTTCGGCGATGAGGCGGTGCTTGCCCATGCGGTGGGCCAGGAGCCCCTGACCGACGGTGTTATTGATCTTGTGGGCGCCCGAATGGGCCAAATCTTCGCGTTTCAGCCAAATCTGCGCGCCCCCGGCGCGGGCGGTGAGCCGCGCCGCGTGATCGAGCGGCGTCGGCCGGCCGACATACGTGGCCAGCATGTGATTGTATTCGGCAAGAAATACCGGGTCGGCCATGGCGTCACGATAGGCCGCATCCAATTCGATCAGGGCGGGCATCAGCGTTTCACCGACATAACGGCCGCCAAACGGGCCGAAATGACCGGCAGCATCGGGTTGTTGTGGCATGAGATCGATTCCTTCGCGTGTTACACGCGTTTCTATATACAGAAACGCGCGATGGGTGTCAAGTCCGCAGCCAGCCCACCCATGCCCATGAGGGCAGCCCGGGCTGCGGTCGGGGTGTAACCCGACTCCGCTCGGTTCTCAACCAAACACGTGCCGCATTTGATCGCAGTAGTACCGCACGTTGGCCCATTCCGCATCCGGTGCAATCCGATGATCGGGACAGGGAACATATCCTCCGAGCGCGACCAGCGGCTTGAGGCGCTCGATCTCCGCATCTACGGCGGTACGGCCACGGGCAAACACGTTCTTGTTCATCCCGCCGACGCCACGCAATTCCCGACCATAACGCTCACGCCACGGGCGGATGCTCGCCTCCCAGGTGCCGACTTCGATCGGAAACATGGTGTTGACACCATTCTTGAACCACGTCGGAATCAGCGCATCGATCAGCCCGTCACAATCCAACGAACAAATGTCAATCCCGTGCGCGCGCGTCAGGTCCGTGATCCGCTTGTAGTGCGGCCCGACCACCTCGTCAAACACCGAAGGCGTGATCAACGGGCCGTTCTTGAAGCAAATATCCTCCCAGAAGTGGGCAAAATCGAATTGCACACCCGACTCCAGGGCGGCCTTCACGTTCCGGTAACAAAGATCGGCGACCGTGGCGATGATCTCGGCGAACAAGGCCTCATCATCCGCCTGCAGGTAGCAGGAGCCCTCCATCGTCAAGATGTTTCGAATCTCCCCGTACAGGCTTCCGCAATGCAATCCAAACGGATGCTCACGCGACACACCACGCAACGCGTCCAGCTCAGCATGATTGACACGCGCCTCATGCCACTGATAGCGCCACTTGTAGTGCTCCTCCCAAGCCGCGCGGTCCTTCAGCAAGTAGTCCACATGGGCCGGAATCGATCCCGCGTTTGGCTTGCTCAAGTACGTGACGCCATCCCCGCCCAGGATGTGCTTCGTCCCGTCCGGGAATTCCGCCACAATCTTCGTCTCCAGCGCCGGCATGAGGCCGGCATTCCCGTAAAACATGCACTGCCAGTCAAAATCGAAACCCAGCTTCGCGTTCAGGGCAAGGTCCACGGAATTGCCGTCGCCCCAGCCCCGGATTTCCTCGTCACGCAGATGACCTTCGCGCGCCCATTTCTCCAGCGTCTCGTACCAGTAGCCAAAATGCACGACCGGCATCCGGTCGTACGGTTGATAGTGCAACACGGCCAACATGCGTTCCCTGTTCGTCATCTCTCTCAACTCCTTCGGGAGGCTGCAGCCCAGCCCACCTGTTTACTCACACGGACATACGACGGATGCGATCGGCATCGTCACGCTGCACGGTACGGGCATAGCGGACGGCAGGCCAACCGAACAACATCGTGTAATAGTCATGTCCCGGAATCACCCCCGCGATCCGTTGCTGTTCCGGCGCCAGTTCCATTGCCATCTTGGCGAGGCCGCACCAGACGGTACCCAAACCGGCGCTCTGTGCCACAAGCTCGAAATAGGCCAGCGCCAGGCTCACATCTTCCCGGGGGCATACGGCCTCCGGACCGGCCGAAACCACCAGCATGTGGGGAGCGCCCCGGAAAATGATGTCCACCTGCTTGTCAAACCACGCAGGAACGGCCTCCCCAAGAGTGGCGTACTGCGCGGGAACGCGACCCGCCTGCAACGCCTCCGCCAGCGCCGTTAGGGTTTGGACGCGGAACCGCTGCATGGCGTCCTTGTCGTCGATCACCGTAAAGGTCAGCCCCATCCGGTTGACCCCCGTGGGGGCATTGCCAATTGCGGCCAGCACCTGCTGTAGAAGACAAGGATCCACGTTCTCATCCCGATACTGCCTCACGCTGCGCCGCCCCCGGACCAAATTGAGCATCTTCTCCAGCGTCGGAAACGATCCGTCCACCAGCGGCGTGCTGTTGGCCGGATCACGTCCGAAAATGGAAACCGCCGCTGACGGACAAACCGCCAGGCAGTGCTGACACCGGATGCAGCTCTCTTCGTTTTCCGGGCGGATGAAGGGCACATCCGCTCCGGATTGCTCGATGATCCCTGCCGGGCAATCCCGCACGCACTGGCCGCACTTCGTACACGTGGCGTGGTCAACATTGAAATTCAGCATCGCGGTTCCTCCCGGGGATTAATGTGGCCAGACATCACGATTGGGCCGACGCCGGCACACAACCGTCTGAGCCCCTGATCTTCGTGTCCTTCGTGGTAAAAAATTTGGCAACGTTATTTTCGGCGCAGGGCGCTAGCGCTCGTATTCTCTCCCGTTCACGTACTTCAGATTCGGCATGGTCCGCAAAATCTTTCTTGCGGCCTCAGTCGGCCCATCCATCACAATGCTCGTCAAAGGCATCTTATTCAACGGATCAAAATTCCTCACCGGCACATTTTGGCAGCTCAGAAACGTGAGCGCCATCCCCTCAATCGGCCGGAGATCCCTCACCTGCGAGTTGTTGATCTGCAGCGACTTCAACGGACGGCCTTTCAGCGGCGATAAATCCGCGATCTTCGTGTTCGAAATGTCCAGATTATCCAAGGGCATGTTATTCACAAAGGCCAGGTCTTCCACTTTGGACCCGTTCATATTCAGAATGCGCATCGGCATATCCTTGAGTACGGCATAATCCCGCGCCTTGCAACCGACCAGGGAGAGTTCGACCAATTGGTGCCCTTTCAAGCTTGCCAGATCCGTCACGTCGATATTACCGATGGCAAGCGACTTCAACGGCATGCCAGTGAGCAGTCGTAAATCCCTGAACTGTGTCCCCTCCACGTTTAGACTGGTCAACGGCAGGCCTTTGAGCGCCGAGAAGTTGAATACTCGGGAGCGGGCCAAATTCAGGCTGCGCAAGGGCATGGTCCTGAGGACCGTAATGTCCTTGATCTGCGAATTGCTGATATCCAGATGCTCCAGCGGCAGATCGGACAGCGGTCGAAGATCAAACACCCGCGTGGAGGCCAAATCCAGCCGCCTGATCTTCAGGCCTTTGAGCGGCGAGAGATCCTTGATCTCCGTGCCCCTCAGCAGGAGCTCTTCCAGCGAGGTCATGTCCTTCAACGGCGAGAGGTCCGTCAGCGGACAATTGACAATGGCAATCCGCTTCAGGGCCATCCCCCGCAGGAAAGAGAGATCCTGCACGCGCGCGGATTCAACGTACAGGTACTCCAGCGGCAGACCCCTCAGGGCTGACAGGTCGGCGAGTTTATTCACACCTCCCCGCGTGCCGCAGACAAGCTCCTTCAAATCCCGAAAGGCCGCGAGGCCCCCGATGTTCACCAGATTGCCGGACCAAATCTCAGCCCGATACACCTTCCCGGCCGTGTCTGCCGTAAAGCTGCATTCCCGTGTGAGCAAGCCGGGATTCCGATCCAGCAGAAAGTCTCGAATGGCATCCGTCTTTCCCTCAAGGGCCGCAAGTTGCGCGGAAAGCGCCGCGGGCTTGATCGGAACGTCGTTGGCGGGCAACACCTCCGGCTCGGCCACATCCTGCGCGACGATCTGAGGCGCGACCTCTCGCGTTGCGTCCTCGACTTGCTTCGCTTCCGCGGCGACCACGCAGGCAACCAGTCGATCCGCCAGCAGCGGATGCGTGCATGCGAAAAACCGGCGCGCATGGGGATAGGCCTTGGCCTGCCAGGCAAAGAGTCCTTTTATCAAGGCAACCGGAGGGGAGTCCTCCGATCCCATGCGCGCGATTTTCTCGCGCACCGCCAAATCCCGCGCTTCGAAAGTCAGCGGGACCGTGAAAACGGAACTGCCTGTTTTCATCGCCTTCAGGCAGGAAACCTTGCCGTCTTTCACGCCCACAATGGTAAGCTGCGTGACGCCGCTGGTCAGGTGAACTTTAATTTCCCGACCCTGATCCGCAATAAATCCCTCGATAATTCTTGCATCCATATTGGCCGCGTCTTCCAACAGCCCTTTCACCGTGTTGATCGTCTCCCGTTTCAGCGCGAGATCTTGATCCTCGGATGCGTCATGAACGGCCAGGAGGGCTGGCCCCACGCCATCGGCTGTCAGTTCAAGTGTCAGGCGCTCCAGCAGATTCGACATCTTGTTTTCCGCCAGCAGGCTCTGCCGGCGCCGGGCATCCTCAAGGGCCGCTTGTTTCCGACGATCCGCCGCTTCCTCTTGAAGCGTCGGGGGGGGCGGAACCACCCCTTCCGTCACAGGATTTCGTTGCGCCTTCGGCACCGCCGAACGAACGGCTGTTGTGTTGTGCGGCGGCTGGACCGCGCGCGGCTGCACGCGCGGGGACACGGCACGCGGAGGAGGCATGACGCGCACCTGCTTGCGCGACTGGGACGTCAATACCACGCTGGCCACCGCGACCATCACCACCACCACCACGCTGATGACCGGAAGCGGCAAACCCGGTTTTTGCGGCTCGACGGTGACCTGCGGCGGAATGACCGAGGGCTTCGGTCTGGAGGGCGACCTCATGGTGCTGCCTCCTTCAATCGCGTGCCTGATGAGCATCCCCCTGTTTCGGATTCTCACCATGTCCGCGCGCACGGCAGACCAGTCGCGATACCGGGCATCCCGATTCTTCGCCAGCATCCGTTCAATCAACGTGCACAGGTGGATGGAGATCTTCGGGTTGACATCCCGTGCATTGGGCACCGTATCCGAAACCTGCATCTCCATGATCAAGGCGTCGGGATGTCCCTCGAAAAGCGGTTTTCCGGTCACCATCTGATAAAGCATGGCGCCCAGAGAATAGATATCGGCCCGGCAGTCGAGGTCGGGCACGCCCATGAACTGTTCAGGGGCGATATAGGCCGGCGTTCCCATGATGTCCCCGTCCGCCACAGACGCGCTCATGGATTTGATCGTACGTGAAAGACCCAGGTCGGCCACCTTCACACTGCCGTCTGAATCTATAATGACATTGTCCGGCTTGATATCGCAATGAATGATACCGGCATTTTGCCACGCATACTCCAGCGCTTTTGCCACGTGCTCGCAAACTTGCAGGGACTCCGACTCCCCCAGCGCTCCCTTACGGCGGATCCAGTCGCCCACCGTATAGCCCGCCACATACTCCATGACAATGTAATAAATGCCATTTTCCACGCCGGCGTCGTAGACTTGGACAATGCCGACGTTTTTGAGTTTGGCAGTCTGTTGCGCCTCGCTTTGAAACCGCTGGACATCGGCCGCATCCTGCTTGAACTGGGCGGAAAGGACTTTGACCGCGACAATCCGGTCGAGCGAGATCTGGCGAGCTTTCCAGACGAAAGCCGTGCCGCCCTCACCGAGCCTCTCCAGCATTTCAAATCCAGGAATTTGAAACGCACCCGATTGTTCTTGAGTGTCCATAACGTAATCTGAGATCGCGCTTTCCCGGCACGCACGTCTGCCCCAAACCCGCCACAATGGCATTCCGATGCAAAATCACACGGATTATTTTGCCAGAAGGAGCGATTGCTGTCAAACCGAAGCCGTAATGGTCAGTTTGTTTCAGATACCGAGACGGGACCCCGCACCGAAGAGTGTGGCCGCGCCCAGCCCAGCGAAAATGGCCGCCGCGATCGCATGCACCACCCGGATCGGGATCTTGTGGGCCATGCGGTCGCCCAGAAGGACGGCCGGAACGTTGGCAAGCATCATTCCCGCCGTGGTCCCGGCCACGACGGATACCAGCGCGTGATACTCGGCCGCGAGAGCCACCGTGGCGATCTGCGTCTTGTCCCCCATCTCCGCCAGGAAGAACGCGATCACGGTGGTTCCGAACACCCCAAATTTCGCCAGATGCGCATCCTTCTCGTTGAACGTGTCGGGAATCAGCGTCCAAACGGCCATGGCGATAAAAGACAGCCCCAGTATCCAGCGGAGAGTTTCAGGTCCCACCAGAGAAGTAATGAACGACCCGAGAACGCCGGCGAAACCGTGGTTGATCAGCGTCGCGATCAGGATGCCCAAGACGATCGGGACAGGCTTGCGAAATTTTGCCGCCAATATAAAAGCGAGCAGTTGGGTCTTGTCGCCCACTTCTGCCAAAGCCACAACGCCAGTCGACACGAGAAACGCTTCCATATTCTTTATTTCACCCGGAGTTTCTATTGATAAGAAATCGCTTTTCGGTCGGTAACGGCCCACACGCATAGGCCGAAATCATGCCGGAACCGGTCTGGAGCAGTGATGTCATGATGAGGAGTTTGGCCGAAACCGGGTGAAACGTCAAGATCGCCGCAAACGAGCGGGTTCTGATCCTCTTGGCGACCTTGGCGGCTTTGCGAGGAAAACAGGGAGAATAGTGCTCGCCAAGACGCATAGCACGCAGTGGAAGTCAGGAATCGGCGCTCTATCTGGATGCGTGTATCCCTTCACAATCTTCAATGACAAATCCCCCCACAAACCCGGAAGCTCCGATAATGTGGACTTGTTGGGCCCTGCTGCGCAGGGTTGCTGAGGGATCGGATTGGTGTTATGTTGGTGACATGAAAACAATGATCGCGGGCTCGGTGCTGGGGTGTCTCTTTCTCGGGTTAGTGGGCGTCGCGGGCGCGGCGTCGGTGGCGCTGACCGGACAGCCAAGCGGCGCTTTCCGTTGGAAGGATGTCTCCGGTAACGCGTACAGCGAAACGTACCAGGCCAGCTACAACTATACCCAGGCCGAGATCACGGTCAGCTACTCACCCACCGGCACGATCCTCCAGGGCACGCTGACGGCTACCAATCTGAAACCGTTTTTCGCATACCAGTTCAAGCTTGAAGGTTGGCCCGACGGCGCGTCGGAATCGAACGAAAGACTCGGTTTCACTGGACGTTGGTGGGAACAGGAATGGGATTCCGGCTGGAATGCGGGCTGGAATCTTAACACCAAGGGTGACGGCTCATCGCCGAATCCGAACGACATCAGCTATCTCGCGCGGAGAGATATCGAGGATCCGACAAGTCCGACGAGCCGCAACTACAAGTATACCAGCTATCGCGTTTTCAACTACTTTATCACCGACGGGAACGGCTGCGCAGAGGTCCCGTTCAGCGTGCTCGGCTGCTATCACGTGCTCTGGAAAACCACGCAGACCGGCCGCACCGCGAGCGACGGCCCGCTGAAGTCACTGACGTTCAACCCTGATCCGGCGATCCATCCTGCCTACACCAACGATTACGGTGCGTCCACCACAGAGATTTTCGGAGAATGGGAACGTTTACCTGCGGAGCAGGTCTATCTCCAACCAGGCGACTACCAGGTCGTATTCCTGCTAACCGAAGAATCGTTTCACGGTGTCGACGGCGCCCTTTCCGGCTACTGGGCGCATGCCGCGCGGGGCTACGCGTCGTTCGCGATCGAACCGTTCCCGGCAACAAACGGAGTACCGATATGGTGGATGGAACAGTATGGCATCACCAACGCGTTCGATGCGGCTGCGTTGGCGGATTCGGATGAGGACGGTCTGGCAACATGGGAAGAGTACTATTCCGACACGAATCCGACGAATGCGAACTCGGTTCTTACTATCACTGCCGTAGAACATACCACGAACGGTTTCCGGATCGACTGGAAGGGCGGGATCAAGTCGCGGCAATTCATCGAGCGGAGCTATGATCTCCAAGGCACCGGGCAGATCTGGCAGGCGATCCTGACCCATGAATCCGACACAGCCATCACGAACAGCCACATCGATGCCGCCTCCACCAACCCAGCCGCCTTCTACCGCATCCGCGTGGAAAGAGACGACTCCCCACATTCACCTTGAGATGAACTCATCAGAGTCAGCCCTTGTGCCTCGTGTCGCATATGCGGAGGTGTCACGGTGATCGCGGACTACAGGGCGGCAGCGTCTGATGCGTGGTTATTTGGTATTTTCATGGCTGATCCCGATGCTCCTATGACGCTGTTCATTCTGCGTGAACCATTGTCATTCCCACGACTTGTTCTTGAATCCCAGACTCGTGGCATTCTCTGAAACGGATCGCTTGATCTGGTCGGAGACACCCTCCGGAAAACTCGCCGCGATCTCGACGCTGACCTTGACCGTGGCTTGCGGATCGCTGGTCAAGAGGGTGATGATCTCTTCGGCAATCTGCACGAGGCGCATTTTTGCCGTGGCCGCATTCACCTCCGCCGTCCCGATGAACGCTCTGCAGACAGGCCCGGACGCTGGCTGCTTCGGCCCACCTGCGAACGTCTCACTGCTCGTCTGCATGATCTGTCCCGCGCCATGACCAGGTTTGCTTGCAACGTAGGACATTGCTGGCGCTGCCTGCGCATGCGCCACCGCATACGCCTTGGCTGTTTCCGGCTCGATCAACAGGAGCGTGTCGTCGAGTTGGATGTTCGCGTCTCCGAATTTGAACCCATCGAACCGGTCGCCGGTCTGGCCGTAGGCGGTGCCAAAGAAATCGCGACTGGCCGCGCCTTTCACGATGGCTTGCTCCAGAACCCCACGGCTCTTCAGACGCGGCAGGTACAGGTAGCGCATGGTGTCTTCCCAGAACGCCAAGCCGCCAAACGCCGGTTTGTCAGTCTTCCAGTAGAGGTCCTTCAACTTGGCCCGGAGGTGGATGGGAGACCAGGTTGCAATGACCAGCTCGTTTTCCAGACAGATACGCTCGATCTCGCTCCCCAAGGCAGAACCGCTCGTGTTCAGCGGAAACGCCTCGACGGCTGTCGTTTTCGCATCCGTAGCCGCATGCTGCACCGGGCACAGCAGCCATTTGTAGCACTCGCGGGCGACCCGCGGCAGCACGTCCTCGGCGCCCTTGAGTTCCTTCTTGGCTTGCTCCGCTTGGAGATTGTCCAGCACCAGACGCATGGCGGCGACATCCTCGACAATGGAACTCCATGCCAAAGCCACGCGAATGCAGTCGCGCAGGCGCGTCAACGCTCCATGGTCAGGTGCCAAGAAGAGCAGACGGTTGCCGCGATACCTCGGCCTTGTGCCGTTGTTCCGCACGTATTCCAGCACAGCCTCGTTGGCGAGGCGTGATTCCTCCTTGGAATAAAATTGCTCTGGTGCCAGCACAACCAGTCGCAGCGCGCTATCGTCGGACACATCACAGTGGAGTGTAAAGATGTGCGTGCCCTCGAAGAAGGTCGCCCCAGCGGCGAGTTTCTTGACGATCTCCGCCATGCGTCCGCGCACTTCGTTCTTGTCCTCGAACCGTTTCTTTCGCTCTTCCATCTCGCGACGAAGATTGGCGCGGGTGTCGAACCAGTAGCGGGTCGTGCTCTGCGACTTGTCGCCCGATGAACTCATGTAGTGAAGCTGATCCGCCAAGCGATTGAGAGCGTCGGAGTAGAGCGAGGATGTTTGGCCGGGCTGAAGACAGCCGAGCAGTACCCGTGCGCGGTCAATACCACGCCTTCCGGCTTTTGTGTTCACCGAAGATGGGGCGCTGCTGAGGAACACCGTCCGCGCCACACGCCGGGCGGCCTGCACGGAGCCGAAGCGCGGCTCCTTCTTCTCTAAAACCGTTGTCTCAGCGCCTTCACCGTCAATATCACGGTCCATCACCGGATCCCAGCCGGGGCTGAGATAGTTGATTAATTCGTTGCGGGCACTGCCATCGTATAGCGGCAGACTGCCTGGAAGAATCATCAGGTCCTTGTCGTTGTCCTGCCACAGGCGGTGAATCACCTTTGCCATGAGTTTCAGCACGCCGCGTGTGCGCTGAAAATTCTGGATAGTGGTCCACTCTTCGTAAAGTTGCGTGAACACCTCGGGATGGATTGGATAGCTTTGAACCATCCGATCATAATACCTGGCCTCCTGCGTTTCCTGTGGCACCTTGGAACCTTCGGCGATATAAGCATCAGCAAAGGCCCGACAGACTTGGTCCCGGGCCTGGGCGTCGCGAATTTGCTCAAACAAGCGCCGACGGACGATCTCAAACGCTTCTTGCGGAGAAACCGTCTTCCACAGTGCCTGCACGCGGTTAAAAACGGCTTCAAGCGCCAACAATACTTGGAGGCCACGTGGACCGCCGGCCTGACTATTTGAATCAGGCAGAGAAGCCAGCACCACCGCGTTCGGCACCAGTTTGGCCGCTTCGGTGAGTGATTGGATGAAGCTCAGGTTGCTGTCGTAGGTACCGCCGCTCAGCGCCTGGCTTTCCACGAACTGACGGATATAGACGACCAACTCATCAAGAAGCACCACGCATGGCGCGTATCGTCCTAGAAGTTCGGCCAGCACTTCTTTTCCAGGAGACGTTCCATTCTCATCGGCCTCCTTGACCATGGCATAGCCTTCCGCCTTGCCAAGCTGCCATGCCAGTTCTCCCCAGAGCGTCCGTATCGTCTGCTTCCCGTGCTTCCACGGTTGTCCCGGCGCGTGGGCTGTGCCGTCCAACACCGCAATCTGCGACTGTGGCACGTCCAGCAATCCCGCGTGATCAAGGAGCGCCGGGATGCCGGCGAGGTCGCCCAACGGACACTTGCGCGAGGCCAGATGATACACGGCAAGCAGCGTGTGCGTCTTGCCGCCACCGAAGGCGGTTTGGAGCTGTATAACGGGCTCACCACCTTTGCTATTGAGCCGCTGTGCCACCTGCGTGAGCAGACGCCCCATGCCCTCGGTGATGAAGGTGCGATCGTAGAAGGCCTGCGCGTCGCCATATTCCGGCGTGGCCTTGCCTGTGCGCACCGCAGTGATGTCGGCGGCAAACTCGGATTGCTGGAACGTACCGTTCAGCACGTCCGGGTGGGGTACGATGATCTCTCTCCAGGGTTTCATTTGCATAATAGTGCTCCTATCAGGCCACAGTCCACGGCACGCCTGCCGCCTGCGTGTTGGCGATGTTCAGAACCAAAGGATTTGGATCAATCACATTGACAAGTTGCCGGAGTTTCTGGAGCACGCTTGCGGCGAACCCTTTCGGAAACAGGGCCGTGTGCTGCCCCGTATGAGGCTCCAGATGCAGGACCACTCGCTTCGCCGTCGCTGCAACAGCGCTGGCCGCATGCGTTCGTTCAGCAGGTACTGTTGCGTGAGCGGCGGCATCATGAAGACCCTCCAGCGTATCGGTCGCCTTGACCGCAACGAGTTGTGCCAGCCCCCCGATGTTGGACGGTTTGGGCGGATTCGTGATGACGCGAAAATCCTTGGCCTCGATCAACCACGTCACGGATTTGCCCGGCGCCGGAGGAGATTCGACGGCAACCACATCCATGGCCTTCTGCCCGACTCCCGCATTCCATACACACGTATAATGCTGCCAAATATCATACTTCAGAGCATCGACTGTGGCCGCAAAGTCGAAAACGAGAGTATCAACCTGAAGTGATGCCATGATCGTTTTACTCCTTGTCCGGCTGGTTCGAGATTGCCGGATTCACGCCCATCTCGGTGTCCACGTACCGCTCAGACTGTTGCAGATCCTCGTCGAGCGCCGTGATGCTGCCGATGTCGTCCATGGTCTTACCTTGCTGAACGGTCACGCTGCCATCCTGAACGATATGCAGACCAAAACAACGCGCGTCGAGCTTCTTGAACTCGCGCTGTTGGAGAATGTGCAGTTCGCGAAGAAGAAAAAGGCTGTGCGTGGCGATGAAGACCTGAATGCCGTTGGATGCCACTTGCAGAATGGTACGTGCGATGCTCTTGATAACCTTGGGGTTGAGATTGGCCTCTGGCTCGTCCCAGAACAGGTACCCTTTGTCCAACAGCGATCCGGTCGCAATCAAACGCGCTACGGTCGCAAGTTTGCGCAACCCTTCGGCTACCAGATGCATCTCCATGCTGCCGTTTGCAAGATTCAGGTAAAAGCGCCCCGATTTGTCTAGTTCCACGCTTCCGCCCATCGCTTGCTCTAACGGCTCGAGCAGCTCCTTGATTTTATGCTCACGCGGGCCTTTCGCCAAGTCAGCGCCGAGAAGAACACATGTGTCACGCCAGGTCTCCTCGAACTGCATGTGCGTCGTTTCATACTGCGAAACGAATCCAGGATAAATGGACAGCAGTTCTCGCGTCGGTAAGAACACCGGCAATTTCTTGACCTTTGCGGTCGGCGCTGTCTCCAACGTTACCTCGGTTCTGGCAACAGTGGAAAAGGTGAACGCCATTCCCAGTCTCTCGTCATCGAAAACATACCGGAGAGAACATTTTCCACGTCCGCGTTTCCTGCTGACCAGTCTCCACAACCCGTCGGGCTTGAATACCGCCTTCAGTTTGTCCGCTAGTGCCGGCTGCAACTGAGATCTCGAGGGAAGTTCGTTGCTACCGTCTTTGTTGCGGGCCGCGATGACGGCAATGGCTGCGTAGGCCGCTTTCAGGATGTGCGTCTTTCCCGAACCGTTCTCGCCAACCAGCACGTTGAGGTGTTTCCCAAAGACCAAGTCGGCCTTTGGGAAGACCGTAAGGTTTTCGATGTGAAGTGTTTTTAGCATGGTCGTGTCTCCTTATTGTTCAAATCCCGGCAACAGTCCCTCG
>CAZOJL010000074.1:0-16389 GCA_964580075.1 uncultured Akkermansia sp.
CGACCTTTTTGTTGACCTATATGTAGTTTTATTTATGCGCGGTCATATAGCAGCCAGGTCGGCAGACGGTTTTGGGCGACAGGGTCGTTGTCTCTGGTCTTTGTCTCCGGTCTTAATCTCGGGTCTTTGTCTTGCCCGTGGAAAGATTAAGACCGGAGATTAAGACCTGAGATTGCAAGACGCACTGCCCTCGGCCCGGGGCTACGGACCGCGCCACGATGGAAGATCGGCCGACGATTACGGCGACGACACCGGTTTACGGGGAGAGTTATTCCCATCGTCCGTCATGCTGTTTTGCGTGTGACGGGTGGTGAACCAGTTGCTGCCCTGGCATGAGAACCTGTCCAAGCGGCAGGTCAAAGCCCCCAAGATCTACATCCGGGACAGCAGAGAGGGAAGGGGACAACGATCAATTCGACAAAGATCGAGACAAAGACCTAGTCTTTCCCTGAACCCTGAACCCTTCTCCTGAACCCACGTTCCGCGGCTCAGTCTAACGGCAGCCACCGGCACAGCAGCCAGGCCCCGACCAGGGCCAGCATGATCCGGATGGCCAGGCGCCGACGGCGGTTCTCCAGATCATCGGCCTGCGACCAGCCATGCTGCCGCATGCCGCCGGCAAAAATGTAGTGGCCGAGTCCGTGCGCACGACGGTGACGCAAGCGGTCGCGCGACGAAAAAACGAACATGCCGCGATCGTTGGAGTCTTCGCGCGTGTCGAGCCGCCATACCCGCTGCACACCCCCGCCGAGCAATACCTCGCCCGCTTGCGGGCCGTACCGGAAAAGACGTGCTCTGCGTTGTGACATCGTTTTAACCCTAGGGGATCAGAAGAATCTGGCCGGCGCGCACCCGGCCGTCGGACCCGATCCGGCTTTTGTTGGCGTCCCGAACCGTTGTCCATTTTGTGCCGTCGCCATAATGGCGCTCGGATATACCGTAAAGCGTGTCGCCCGGTTGAACGACGTAGGTGCGCAGGGCCGGAGGCCGCTTTGCCTCGACGACGCCCGCGGCCGGCCTGGGGGGCGGCTCCGCCGGGTCTGCGGAGACTGCCGCCGGGGAGGGCGCCGCTGCGGCGGGTTGTGACGCGTTGAGCGGGGTGGCGGGCGGCGCGGCGGGTTCGCCCACCATCCGTGCGGCTTCCTCGCGTGCGGTTGCGATTGCGCTGCGGGAGAGCGATGGGGGAGCGGCTGCCGCCGGTTGGATGTCGACAGGCATGTCCCGCACGGGTAGCAACGGCGACCGCGCACGGGTGTGCGTCTTCTCGGGAGGCGTTTCCGAATCCGGAAGCCGCATGCTCTCCAACAGACGGCGCAACCGCTGCGTTTCCCCCTGAGATGTCTGTAACGCCGTGATTAACTTGTCCTTCTCTTCGACCAGTGACGCTTTTTCCCCTTCCAGAATGGCGACGCGCTTGTTGAGGGCGTCAAGCTCGGATGTCAACCGTGACTCGGCGATCCCCGCGATGTCACCGATCCGGCGCAACAACTGTCCGGCCAGGAGTTGCTCGGCCAGACGGATGCGCCCCTCGACCAGATCGTCCTTCTCGCCACCTGGACGCAGCTTCAAGTACTGTTTGTAATGGTAGATGGCACCAAAATAATCCTGTTGGTGATCGTGCAGCAGGAGCGCCAGGTGGAGATGCGCGGAAAACAACCTCGGGTGATCGAGCAACACCTGCTCGTACTGCGCGATCGCCTCGTCCAGTTTGCCGCTCTGTTCGTCCCGGACCGCCCGGTCAAAAGACGGTGTCTCCCGGTCGCGGGCGTCGGCGTCGGCAACCGACGGTTTGCACCCCGAGGCCAGCAGCAGTGCCACGGCGGTTGCCACCCGGACGTTTGCGCATGCGACCATAATTGCAACCTCCCGACACCCGCTAGCGGGCGTTCAACGGAACGTAATCGTGACTCTCACTGACCGACTTGAAGGCGGGTCGGACGATCGGCCCGCCGTTGACCAGCTCTTCGAGACGGTGCGCGCACCAGCCGGCGATGCGGGAAACCGCGAAGATCGGCGTGAACAGCTCGAGCGGGATGTCCATCATGTCGTAAACAAAGCCCGAATAGAAGTCCACATTCGTGCACAACACCTTTTTCTTCGCCCGCCCCTTGTTAAACACATCGGGTCCCATCCGGTCGATCAGCTCGTAAAGCGCAAACTCATCTTCGCGCCCTTTTTGCACGGCCAGCCGCCGTGCCTGTTCGCGCAAGAGTTCGGTGCGCGGGTCGGAGACCGTGTAGACGGCATGTCCGAGGCCGTACAACAAGCCCGTGCCGTCACCGGCCTTTTTGTCGAGAATCTGCTGCAGGTAGTCCGCAACTTCCCCCGCGTCGTCCCATTTCTTGACGTGCGCCTTGATTTCGGACATTTGATCCATCACCCGCCGGTTGGCGCCGCCATGGCGGGGGCCTTTGAGGGAGAGCGTCGCGGCGGCCAGCACGCCGTAGGTGTCGGTGAAGGCCGAGGCGACGACATGCGTCGTGAAGGCAGAATTGTTGCCGCCGCCGTGGTCGGCGTGCAGAATCAGGCACAGATCCAGCAGATCCGCCTCCAGCCGGGTGTACTGGGCGTCTTCGCGGATCATCGTCAGAAAGGTCTCGGCCGTCGACTGGCCGGCTTCGGGATGGCGCAGAAACAGGCTCTTCCCCAAATAGTAGTGGGCCTTGACCTGATAGGCGTAGGCCGCCATCACCGGGAAACGGGCGATCAGGTTGATACACTGCCGCAGCACGTTGGCAAGCGAGAGATCGTCCGGCCGGTCGTCGTAAATGTGCGCCGTGAGCACGGCGCGCGCCAGGCTGTTCATGATATCCTTGCCAGGGGCGCGGATGATCGCCATCTCCTTGAAGCCGTCGGGCAACCGGCGCGCCGCATCGAGCACCCGGTTCCATTGTGCCAGTTCCGCCGTGTTCGGCAATTCCCCGAACAGCAGCAAATACGCGCATTCCTCGTATCCGGGGCGTCCATCCGCCTGACACTGGGCTACGATCTTGTCGACATCAATGCCGCGATAGATCAACTGGCCCGGGACCGCCACCTTCTCGTTTTCGGAAATGATGTACCCGTGCACCTCCCCAACGCGCGTCAAACCGACCAGCACGCCCGTTCCGTCGGCATTACGCAAGCCGCGTTTGACGTTGTAATCGACATAAAGCTGGGGATCAATCGTGCTCGACTCCCGCACTTTTTCAACATATTCCGCAATGATGTTATCTTCCATGATTGGATCACCTTCCCGTGCCGTCCCTACACGTCCGAAGCCCTCGGACATGATCGTAACTGTACCCGACAAATGCGCCGGCGTCAATTACAGCGTGTTTGAGTTGACGCGAGGGAGACAGGCACCGTATAGTCTGTGGTTGGCAAAACCCCCAAGGGAGAGGTGAGCGGACATGGATATCGCATTCGATTTGGATCGGTTTATCCGGGAGCGGGTGACGCGGCGGGAGAGGAGCCTGCTGGCCGATGATTTTGCCCGTTTCGATGGCGAACTGCATGCGCGCATCGACGGCCGCCGCGCGCTGGTCATTGGGGGCGCGGGGTCGATTGGCTCGCATTACATTAAGGCGCTCCTGCGGTTCAACGTGGCGAAACTGTGCGTCGTGGATACCAGTGAGAATGGGCTGACCGAACTGGTGCGCGATCTGCGCAGCGGTGGCGCCGCCTCCCTCCCGGCCGATTTCATCACCTATCCGGTCAGCTTTGGCGATCCGGTATTCGCCAAGCTCTTCCGCGCGCGCGGCCCCTTCGATATCGTGGCCAATTTTGCGGCGCACAAGCATGTGCGCAGCGAGAAGGATCCGTTTTCGATCGAGGCGATGGTCGAGAACAATCTGCTGCGGGCGCGCGGACTGCTCGACCTGCTGCTGGAGCGTCCGCCCGAGCACTTCTTCTGCGTTTCCACGGACAAGGCGGCCAATCCGGTGAATCTCATGGGCGCGAGCAAGAAGCTGATGGAGGAGATGATTCTGGCTTACGCCGGACACATGCCCGTCACCACCGCCCGCTTTGCCAACGTGGCGTTTTCCAATGGCAGCCTGCCGCTCGGTTTTCTGGAGCGGGTGTCCAAGCGCCAGCCGTGGTCATGCCCGCTCGGAATCCGGCGTTTCTTCGTCTCGCCGACCGAAGCGGGCGAGCTGTGCCTGCTCGCCTCGATTCTGGGGGACAGCGGCGACATCCTCTTTCCCAAGCTCGACGAGGCGCGCGACATGATCCCGTTTGAACGGGTGGCGGTCGACCTGCTCCACGCGCTGGGCCTGGAGTCCGACGTGTGTCTCAGCGAGGACGAGGCGCGGAAGAAGATGACGCGGCTGCGGGCGGACGGGTTATCGTCGAACAGCCCGCGGGGCACGATCCGGTGGCCGGTCTATTTCTTTGATTCCGACACCAGCGGCGAGAAGCCGTATGAGGAGTTTTACACGCCGGGCGAGGATCTGGACCTGACGCGGTTCGTCAACCTCGGCGTCGTTAAGAACGCCCCCCGCCGGAGCCTGGCGGAGATCGACGGCGTGTTTGCGGCGCTGCGCGCATGTTTTGACCGGCCGCGCGTGACCAAGGCCGAGCTGGTGGCGGTCTTCAAAGCCCACCTGCCCAATTTCGCGCACATCGAGACCGGCAAGGGGCTGGATCAGAAGATGTAAATGGGCGAGGCGCTTGCCACGTCCCTTGGGGGTACATGAAAATCAAGTGGCCAGGGGGGTGGGGGATCGCCATTTTTCTGCTCTTCACGGCGGTGTATGCCTGTACGGCGCAGCGTGGCGTCGGGTGGCAGGACAGCGGCGAGTTCCAGTTCCGCATCGTGGCGGCTGATTATCACTGGCATTCGGGAATCGCGCGGGCGCATCCGCTTTACATCCTGCTGGCGCGGGGATTTGTCGGCCTCTTTCCCCGGGGGGCGGCTTTCTATGCGGCGAACCTGTTCAGTGGGGTGGGGCTGGCGCTGGCGCTGGCCTTGCTGGGCGCGGTGGTGATGCGGCTGACCCGCTCGCGGTGGGCGGCGATGGTGGCCGTGGTGTTTCTGGGCTTCGCCCATATGGCGTGGTGGCTGGGGACGGTCGCCGAGGTCTACACGTGGTCGCTGGCCTTTGTGATGGCCGAGGTGTATTGCCTGGTTCGTTACGCCGAGCAGCGGGACGCGCGCTGGCTGGCTGCCCTGTTTCTGGTCAACGGCCTGCATTGGAGCCTCCATAACGCCGCGTTGCTCGGGTTGCCGTTGTATGTGTGCGTGCTCGTGGTCGCGGCATCGCGGCGAGGCGGCGCGCGCGGAGGCGGGCTGTTGGCCGGATGTCTGGCGCTGGGATTGGCCGGCGGCGGGTTCATTTTGTGGCAGGCCGCCGGCATGGCGCGCACGGGTGCCGGGTTCTGGACGATCCTGCAAAATGTGCTCTGCGGCGACGGCTATGGCCGCCACGTGCTGGGAATCGGCGGGTTTCAGCGGCAGGTATGGCTTGCGAATATGGCGTTGGCGGGTTTGAGTCTGCTCAATCCGTGCTGGCTCTTTGCATGGCGGGGGGTCTGGCATGGCAGGGAACGTGACGACCGCCTGATGCGCCGCCTGCTGCTGGCGTTGACGCTGACGCACAGCGTTTTCTGGGTGCGTTATTTTGTGGCCGATCAGGTAACATTTGTCCTGCCGACACTCGGACTGCTGGCCGTGTGGATCGGGTGGGGTGTGGCGGATACGGCGATGCCCCGGCGCCTCTGCGGCCTCGTGATGCTGGCAGGCGCCCTGTGCGCGGTGGCGGGTCCGGTGGCCTTGGGCGCCGCGGCACGGCAGGGAGAATGGCGTGTGCGGCGGGCACGCTCCCTGCCATTCCGGGATGAAGTCCGGTACTGGCTGATACCGTGGAAGCAGCATGAAGACTCGGCTGCGCGTTTCGTAGCCGCCGTCGGCCATCAACTGAACGCGGACGATGCGTTGCTGGCCGACGCCACGGCGGCAGGGCCGCTCTTGGCCGCGCGGCAGGTGGGGATGCTGTCGGACGCCTGGGGCCTGGTCACGCCGTGGACGGGGCTCTCGGATTCCGAATGGGTTTCGAGGGTTCAACCGGGTGTGGGAAACGTCTATGTCGTTTCGCCGGTTCCCGGCTACACGCCGCAGGCCGTTCTGGGCGCGGGCGTGACGTTCGAACGGGATGGGGTGTTGTACCGGATTTCAGAAAGGCAGACGGAACGATGAAAGAAGTGGTGATTAAAAAAGGGCGGGACTATTCCATCAAGCGGCGGCACCCGTGGGTGTTTTCCGGGGCTGTTGAGCGAGCCGCGCCGGATTTGACGCGTGGCGAGACCGTCCGTGTGGTCAGTGCCGAGGGCGAGCCGCTGGGCTGCGGCGCCTGGTCGGAGGCGTCGCAGATCCGGGTGCGAATGTGGACGTGCGACCCGGCCGAGGCGGTGGACGCAGCGTTTTTTGAACGGCGGATCGCCGCGGCGATCACGCTGCGGACCGATCTGGGCGTGTTGCGCGGGGACGATAACGCGCTGCGATGGGTCAACTCCGAATCCGACGGCCTTCCGGGTCTGGTGGTCGACCAGTATGGCGATTTCGTGGTCTGCCAGTTCACGGCGGCGGGCGTGGAACGCTGGAAGGGGGAGATCACGGGCGCGCTGGCGCGGCTTTTGCCGACGTGCGAGGGACTCTACGAGCGGAGCGACGCGGATATCCGTGTCCGGGAGGGCCTTGAACCGGTGGCCGGGGTGTTGCGGGGCGCGGCGCCGCCCGATCAGATCGTGATTCGCGAAAACGGGTGTCGGTATGGCGTGGACGTGAAGTGCGGCCACAAGACCGGCTTTTATCTCGACCAGCGTATCAATCGCGTCCGCGTGGCGTCGGTTGCGGCGGGGCGGGAGGTGCTCAATGCGTTTGCCTACAGCGGCGGCTTCGGCGTGGCGGCTGGGGTGGCCGGCGCGGCGCAGGTGACGCATGTCGACCTTTCCGAACCGTCGCTCGACCTGGCCCGCGCCAATACGGCGCTCAACGGGATCGCCGAGGCGAAGGCGGAGTTCATTACCGGTGACGTGTTCCAGGTGCTCAGACGGTTTCGCGACAGCCGCCGCGCGTTCGACCTGATCGTTCTCGACCCGCCCAAGTTTGTCGAATCGAAGGGACAACTCATGGCGGGGTGCCGGGGCTACAAGGATATCAATCTGCTGGGGATGAAGCTGTTGCGGCCCGGGGGCATTCTGGCGACGTTCTCCTGCTCGGGGCTGGTCACGCCAGACCTGTTCCACAAAGTCGTCGCCGACGCGGCAGTCGACGCTGGACGCCGGGTGCAGGTCATCGAACGGGTGCAACAAGGTCCCGACCATCCGGAGGACGTCTGCTTCCCCGAAGGGCTCTATCTCAAGGGATTGGTGTGCCGGGTCGAGTGACGCGCGCATGAGCCGACGTAAGGGGCGGGCTGGCAGCGGTGGCGGGGCGTGGAGTAGATCACGTCGTCAAAAAGGTTCCGTCCCCGCAGGGGGTCATAGCAGCGCGCCGATGTCGGTGGCGGCGACGGTTACGGCGCCGAGGCGGCGGGCCTGCCCGCAGAGGGCGTTGTCGTTGCTGGCGAGAATCACCGGGATCTCGGCGTCGACACCGCGCAGGAAGCGGATGTCGTCGAGCAGGACGGCGTCGGCCCGGTGCTCGCCGACCCCCCCGGAATAGGAGACCCGCACATTCGGAGCCGGCGTCTCTTCGTTGGAGACGGGGCCGTCAAACACGATCCAGACGCGGCAGGTCGGATGGGGGGCGACGACGCGGACGAGGTCGGCGACCATCCGTGCCCGCTTCTCGCGATCGGGTACGGCCGCGCCCGATGGCGGCATATAGCGGTTCTGCAGGGCGAACAGCAAATTGTGGCCGTCGATCAGCAGGACGGCCTTACCGCGGCCGGTGAGGGCCCGCCGGAGGGCCAGGACAGGCTCGGGCGCCTTTCCCTCGGGCATCTCGCCGCGCGCGAGGAGCGCGGCCTGCCGCCGGATGATCGCGGCGTCGAGGCGGCTGAGCGCTGGCGGATCGAGAACCCCGAATGCGGCGAGCCGTTCGGTCAGTGTGCGGATGGCGTAGAGGGTGTTGCCGTCAGCCGCGTGGAGCCGGGCGGAGAGCGTCTCTTCCAGCGTCGAGACGGGTTCCTCAAGGCGGAGGATGGCGCGGAGGCGCGCGATTTCATCGTCCAGCGCACGGGAGGCGGTGGGGAGTTCGGATGTCTGCACGAGGGCGTGGGCGAGGGCGTCGCGGACGCGCGCGCGGGCGGCGGTGAGCGCCTCGATCCGGGCGAGGAGCGTGGCGCGGTTTCCCGAATGGCGGTCGACGGCGGCCTGCCGGCGGAGGGCGTGCTCCGCCTGGTCGAGCACGTCGCGGGGGGCGGCGTCCGGCGCGGCGGCGGCCTCGACGGTGCGGGCGTGGGCGATCCAGCCGGAGAACTCATGGGCGAGGCGGCTGTCGAGCGCGGCCCGCAGGCGCTCTTCGCGATGCGTCCGTTCGCGGGTCAGTTCGGCCTCCAACTCCACGCGCTGCCGGTTGGCAATCCGTTTTTCAGCGGCTTCCGCGTCCAGCGTGGCAACCAGGGCGTCCCGTTCGACCTGGAGATCGTCGGCCTTCTTCTGAAAACGGACCGCCTGCGTTTCGGCACTTTTCAATGCGCGGAGCTGGGTGCGCAGGTCGCGAATCTGATCGTTCAGACGCGCACGCGCATCCAGCCACGCCTCCTGAGTCGGAGGCGCGCCCGCTGCGGATGCGGCGCCGCCACAGGCGTCAAAGAGACGGCCGAAGGCGTCATGCAGGTGCACGACGGCGGCGTCGGGTTCGACCGGAGCAAATGGCGGCGTGGAGCGCAGCACGCGCGCGGCCAGTTCGCGCACACCCGCCCGCTCGTCGAGCTGCAAGGCGAGGAGGATGCGGGCGGGTCCGAAGAGCGCCGCCAAGTCGTTGCGCAGGTCGGTGACGGCCGTTTCGGACAGGACGGAGACCAGGGAGCGGTTGAGCGAATGGTGGGCCAACAGACGCCGCAGTGCGTCTGAGGGGCCGTCGGTTGCGGCCGCCAGAACGCGGAGCCGCTTCCGAACCGGCGCGGCCTGGCCGGGGCGAAATCCGCCCGATTTGAAGGCGGGGTCGGTGACTGCAAATGCCGACACCGCATCGTCCGAAAGCGCCGCGATCACCCGGTCGCGTTCGGTCGCGAGAGCGTCGGAGAGAGTAGGCGCGTGGGTGGACATAGGGCAGGTCGGGTTTTAGGATGCGGCAAGTGCCCGGCGGAGCCAGGGAAGATACTGCCGGGTGTAGACCACGATGGAGGCGAAATTGATGAGGATGGCGACCGCTTCGAGGGTGTAGATCAGCGTCCGGGGGAGCCAGGCAGGATGGCAGGACACGTAAAGGTAAATGATGCACCCGATGGGAAAACTGATCGCGGTGCGGAGTTTGCCCATCCAGTTGGCGCGGACATCGGCGCCGTAGGCCGAGCCGACGGAGCGGAGAAAGGAGACCCACTGGTCGCGCAGGATGTAGAGGACGGTGAAGGCGAGCATGACGACGGCATGGGTCGCCTCGGCAGGATCAATGGCTAACAGATAAAGAAGGGTCGGGAACACGACGAGGTAAAAGACCTTGTCCATAAGCGGGTCGGCCATCGCGCCGAACGTGCTCACCACCTGCCAGCGGCGGGCGAGCAGGCCGTCAAAAAGATCGGTGATCGCGGCAATGGCCAGACTGGCGGTGGCGACAATCGCCAGCGCCAGCGACGGCCGCGACCCCTTGACGAGCGCGAGCGCCATGAACAGAAACACGAACGGCACGCGCGCGAACGTGATGGCGTTGACGATGAGCAAGGCCTGCTTGCGTTTCCGAACGGGTGTGGTGCTCCCTTTCATGCCGCCACTATACACCAAGGCGCGGGCGTTGTCAGCCGGAGAGTCAAGAAAATGACCGCTTGCGGTCTACAGGGCGCACATGAACTCGGAAAATTGCGGACGCTCTGGTACGAATACTCGCCGAACCCGTTCGTGAATCTGGCGGTCTTCAATGACGTGACACTCGTGATCGGTATTGGGGTCGAATTCCCTCCTTTTTCGTCGATTTTGATCCCGATCCCGCCCCCAATTTCGATCCCGATAGCGGTTGCCATATTGAGAATTGTTGTCGATCTCGCTTCCGACTGGCTATTTCGTGGCGCTTGGTTTACCCTTACTGCATCACGATTCGTGATGGACCCGCCCGGTGTGTGACCCGCCTGCCGGGGGGTGCGGGAGGGAGGGCCGCAATGCCACTCCCGGTCTCCATTCGGAAACGAGTGCCAAGCCACCCTATGAAACCAACTGATCTTATAGAACACCCAGAGGGCGGTCGATTCCGCGAGGTATTCAGATCCGGTGCAGTAGTCACAACAAGCACGGGCCAGATCAGATCAGCCATCACTCACATCTACTTCTCCCTCAACCCAGGGGAAGTCAGTCGATTCCATCGAGTCGCATCAGATGAAGTCTGGAATCTATACAAAGGGCCCGGAATCCGAATCTATACATGGGATGGCACAGACAACCAACCCTCTTGCATAGAACTCTCAACACAAGCCAGTGCGTTCTGCCACGTAGTCCCCGCTCGCATCTGGCAGGCCGCAGAACCCCTGGGCGAGTCAGTCCTGGTAGGCTGCTCAGTCGGCCCTGGGTTTGATTTCAATGACTTCGAGCTCATGAATCCAGCTTCAGATCAGGCCAATTTGCTCCTGTCCATTGCACCCAATCTGTCAAAGCTCACCGTTCCCTAACACGCGCTTCCCAAGGGACGCCGCTCCGCAGCGACCTAGAAGAGCCACGTGTGCGGTGTGCTTTCTTCTGCTAGGGTCGGCTAGGGACGCGTCAACTCCCGCACGCGGACATCCCCGCCAACCAGCCGCTGGCAAACGCCCAGGTGAGGTTGTAGCCGCCGCATGGGCCGTCGAGATCGACAAGCTCGCCGACGCAGAACAGGCCGGGGATGCGTTTGCACGCCAGGGAATCGGGATCAAGCGCGTCGAGCGCCACCCCGCCGCGCGTCACCATCGCGCGGTTCCAGCCCTCGGTCGCCGTGACCGTCAGCGGGGTGCCGCCGCAGTGCGCGGCCAGCGCCTCCAGCCGCTTGCGTCCCGCTTGCGCCACCGGCACGTCCATCAGGCCGGATTGCGCGCACAGGGCTTCGGCCAGCGCGCGCGGCATCTCGCCGGACAGGACGTTGTGGCAGGCCCGCCGGCCCAGCCGGACACCCCACCCATCAAAGAGTCGCATCCAATCGGTCGCCTGTCGATCCGCGCGTACCGACACGGCCAGAGTCACCGCGGGCGTGTCGGCCCCCAAGCGTGCCGACACCTCGCCGGAAAGATCGAGTACGGGCGGACCGCTGATGCCGCGGTGGGTGAACAGTACCGGACCGACGCGTCCCGCTTTGTGCTCGCCCTTTCCGAGGATCCGGATGCGCGCCCGTTCCAGCACGATGCCGCTCAGCGCGTGCGGCCACGTTTCGGAGGTGACCAGCGGCACCAATGCCGGTACGGGATTGATCACGCGAACCCCGGCCGCACGCGCCAGCGCAAAGCCGCTACCATCCGACCCCAGCGCGGGATAGGCGCATCCTCCTGCGGCGAGCACCACCGCCCGGGCGCGGATCTGGCACCCCCCCGCAACCACCCCGGTGATCGCGCCACCGGCTGAGCGTGTCAGATGCGCGACCGGCGTGCCGCAAATCAGTCGCACACCGGCTTGTTCCGCCGCCCGTCGCAGGGCCGTCAAGACGTCCGCCGCCCGTTGGCTCCTGGGGAAGACGCAGCCGTCGTCCGCCTGCACGACGGTGTCCACCCCTTCGCGAAGGAAGAATGCCCGGATCGCCTCGGGGCCAAGGGCCGCAAGCGCGGGAACGGCGAATCGGCCTTGCCGGCCGTAAGCCGCCGGCAAGGCCTCCGGCGGCGCCGCCGTGGTCAGGTTGCACCGTCCGCCTCCTGTGGCAAGCAGTTTGCGTCCCGGATCGTCCAGGCGTTCGAATGCCGTCACGCGTTGTCCGCGCCTGCCCGCCGCAACAGCCGCCATGAGTCCGGCGGGGCCGCATCCAACCACCGCCACATCGGTCTCGCCATCCATTCGAAGCCCCGCTCTTCGTGTGTCGAAACAACCATGCAGACACCAGACGCCAAGACGGTACCGCATCATGAATCGCGTGTCAATACGGGCGCCGGCGGGAAATTATAATGATGAGAGGCGCTTGCAATACCTCCGGTTTGTGCAAGCGGAGGGTGCGGGGTTCAGGTTTCGGGGTTCAGGAGGCGTTTCCGGCCGGAAACCTGGCATCCTGAACCCTGATTTCCTGCGCTTCCAAGGGTTTTGCAAGAGCCTCATGAGGCTATTGGGTAATCGGGGTCGGGGTCGGTATCGGAATCGGGGTTGAATCTCGGTGCTATTCGTCGATTTCGATAGCGGCTACCATATTTAGGATTGCCGTGCGCCCGGTTAAAACCGGTTAAAACCTGTTTTACCGGCGGCGATTACATGATACTATTTGCGCTGTCATGCGTCATTCTCGGGACGCATCCTTGAGAGAGACGGCGGCCGGGGTGGCGATCGCCGCGACTGGAACGGTCGGACAGATGAAAGGGAGCACACATCATGACGTTGGGAGAGTTGGAGACGATGGGCGGGGAGGCGTTGGCCTTCGCGGCAAAGGCGGCGGACCTTGCCGCGCTCGACCAGGTGCGGATCCGGTACTTCGGCCGGAACGGGTTGATCCCGGCGCTTGTCAAGCAGATGAAGGACGTACCGGCGGAGGATCGCCCGGCATTTGGCAAGCGCCTGAACGCGTGGCGCGGCGAGCTTGAGGCATTGCTGGAGTCGCGCAAAGCGGAACTGGCGACCCCGGTGGCGCAGGGGCCGGCGTTTGACGCTTCGCTGCCGGGTCGGTGGCATGGGGCTGGCGCGGCGCATCCGATCTCGCAGGTGATCGAAGCGGTCGCGCGCATTTTTGCCAAGCTGGGTTTTGCGGTGGCAGACGGTCCCGACATCGAAAACACATTCAACAACTTCACGGCGCTGAACACGGCGCCGCACCATCCTTCGATGGATGCGGCCGACACGTTCTGGCTCGATGGCGACCGTCTGTTGCGCACCCAGACCTCGCCGGTGCAGATCCGGGTCATGACCAGCCACCAGCCGCCCGTGCGGATTATCACGCCGGGACGCT
Source organism: uncultured Akkermansia sp. (assembly GCA_964580075.1). Taxonomy (GTDB): domain Bacteria; phylum Verrucomicrobiota; class Kiritimatiellia; order RFP12; family JAAYNR01; genus VGWG01. The sequence goes on from CAZOJL010000074.1 coordinate 13,178, forward strand.
GCTATCGCCGTGACACCACCGACGCCACGCACAGCGCCAATTTTCATCAGGTGGAGGGGCTCTATGTCGACACGCGCCCGGTCTCGCTGGCCGACCTCAAATCGACGCTCGCCCATTTCGCGCGCGAGATGATGGGCCCCGATGTGGGGGTCCGATTCCGCCCTCATTTCTTCCCCTTCACCGAGCCGAGCGTGGAGGTGGACTTCTCCTGCCACGTCTGCGACGGCACGGGCTGCCGGGTTTGCAAGATGAGCGGGTGGATCGAGATCGCCGGCGCCGGCATGGTGGATCCACGCGTCTACCGCTTCGTGGGTTACGATCCCGAGTCGGTCTACGGCTACGCCTTCGGCATGGGCGTCGAACGGATTGCCATGATCAAATACGGCATCAAGGACATCCGCAGCCTCTACGAGAACGACGTGCGGTTTTTGAGCCAATTCGCCTGAGGGCCGCTCACCATGAAAACCAAAGCACTCCCCCTTTACTCGAAACCGGAAAGGCGGCACGATCCGGACGCTTTTGGCTGGGGTGTGTTTTGTTCCAGCCATGTGCGTGAGGTGCTGGATGCCAAGAGCCTTCCTGAAAGCGTCCGCGAAGCTTTGGCCACATCCGCTTCCGCATTGGCGAAGACTGGCTTCCGGCTCATCTCTTCAGCGACGCATCCGGACATTCTGAGCCAAGACGAACTCATGTTGTGGCCGGTGGAATATAAGGCCGTTTTTCGTCCTGTAAACCGTGATAGCGCCATGGACCAGAGACGGCGGCATATTGCCAGTATGACATCGGATACGGCTAAGTCCAAATTGGGGCAATTTTTGACCCCGTGTGTGACCGCTCGTTTTCTGGCTTCGCTATTTGACGCCAAGAAAGGGGGAAAGTGCCGATTGCTTGACCCCGGCGCTGGTATTGGGTCACTAACCGATGCTTTTTTGAAGAATGCCAATATCTGCTTTGACGAGGTGTCTGTCACTGCGTGTGAGATCGACACAAGACTGCATGATGATCTTACCCGGACACTGAAAACGGTGGAAGCTGAGATCATACAAGTCGATTTCATTGAAGCCGCGGTCAATTGGTTGCAGTTCGAACCCAAACGTCGGTTTTCGCATGCCATTCTTAACCCGCCCTACAAAAAAATCGGTTCATCTTCAACTGCCCGGGAATTGCTCAGGCAAGTGGGGATAGAGACGGTCAATCTGTATTCGGCCTTTGTTGCGCTTAGCCTTAAACTGCTTGAAAATGGCGGTCAACTGGTTGCCATCATACCGCGCAGTTTTTGCAACGGCCCTTACTACAAGCCGTTCAGGAAAATGATCCTAATGGAATCAGCCATCACGCATATCCACCTTTTCGGGTCACGCAAATCGGCGTTTAAAGAAGACAAGGTGCTTCAGGAAAACGTGGTGATTAAACTTGCCAAGGGGATTAATCAGGGAGCCGTCACCATCTCGGTCTCGACAGACGATTCGTTCTCCGACTATCAAGAAGAGATCCATTCATTCGATCAAATTGTCAAACATGGAGATTCTGAACGCTTTATTCACATTCCAACGGCAAATGAACAGGATCAGCTTGATCACTTACCCGGTGCGGCTTGTTCGCTTGCGGATGTCGGGGTTTGTGTCTCCACAGGGCCGGTCGTTGATTTTCGGGTCAAGGATCATCTGCGATGGCAACCGACATCAGGAACGGTGCCCCTTCTGTATCCAGCGCATTGCTCAATGAACCGAAGTGTCTGGCCTAGAGCCGACGCCAAGAAGCCGAATGCCTTGATTGTTGATGACCAGACGCGAAAATCGCTTTTCCCTGTTGGGTTCTATTGTGTGGTCAAGCGCTTCTCTGCGAAAGAGGAGACGCGGCGGATTACAGCTAGCGTGGTCGCGCCCGATATGTTTGGTAACGTTTCTGCCGTGGCCTTTGAGAATCATCTCAATGTGTATCACGAGTCGAAAAAGGGAATTCCTGAAGCCTTGGCCTATGGTTTTTCTGTCTACCTCAACACATCTTTTGTTGACAACTTCTTTCGGCGGTTCAACGGGCACACACAGGTCAATGCCACGGATTTGCGGCAATTGCGCTATCCCTCTCGCGAGAAACTTGTTCAAATTGGAAAATGGGCCATGCGACGAAAGAATCTGACGCCGGATGAAATGGATTGCCATGTTCAAGAGGTGCTGACATGAAGAAAATGAAGATCTTCGAGGCATTAACTATTTTAAAGACTTTCGGGCTGCCGAAGGAACAACAGAATGAACGTTCCGCATTATCTCTGTTGGCCTTGTTGAACCTCACTCCGGGCAAAGACTGGAACGAAAGCAAGAACCCCTTGATAGGCATCACCCCAATCATGGATTGGATGAGGGCGAACTATAACAAAAAGTACAAACCTAACACGCGGGAGACCGTTCGGCGTCAGACGATGCATCAGTTTGTTTCTGCCGGGGTTGCGGTTTACAATCCCGATGATCCGAGCCGGCCGGTTAACAGCCCCAACGCCGTCTATCAAATCAGTCCATCGGCAATGCAGGCTATTCAGGCTTTCAATACCTCTGCTTGGAATGGACGGATAGCCGACTTTCTTAAAGGTCGGACAAAGCTTATCGACCAGTACGCTCAACCCAGAGAGATGAAGAAGGTGCGTGTTGGGATAAGCGGAGTCGAGGTCGTACTGAGTCCGGGGAAACACAGTCAGCTTATCAAGAGTATCATTGAAGACTTTGGCGGATATTTTGTGCCGAAGGGGAAGCTGGTTTATGCGGGTGATACGGGGAATAAGCACGGTTACACGGATGCTTGCCTATTGAAACGACTTGGCATTGCGCTTGATGGGCACGGGAAGATGCCAGACGTTATTCTTTATTGTCCACGGCGAAAATGGCTTTTGCTTATTGAGGCGGTCACCAGCCATGGGCCGGTTGACGGGAAGCGTCATCAGGAATTGAAGGAACTCTTCTCCAAAGCGAGTGTGGGGCTTGTCTATGTGACGGCATTCTCGACACGCACGATCATGAGCCGCTATCTCTGCAACATTTCATGGGAAACCGAAGTGTGGGTGGCCGAAGCGCCGACACACCTCATCCATTTCAATGGATCACGCTTTCTGGGACCTTACGAATTTGAAAAATAGGGAGTTGATACACACATGAAAGTACCGATCAGTTGGTTGAATGAGTATGTGGATGTGGCGGATTTGAGCGTGAAGGCGCTTTCGG